>QNZV01000032.1 GCA_003978395.1 Sulfurovum sp.
GAAGCTTTTTTTGTTAAGAACTTGGAGTCACTACAGGGTGATGAACGGGATGTTATTCTTATCTCAACCACCTATGGAAAAGAGGAGGGAAAAGATAAATTGGCTCAACGTTTTGGACCAATTAATCAAGAGAATGGTTGGCGACGTTTAAATGTATTGATTACACGTGCTAAACAAAAAATGCATGTTTTCACGTCGATGTTATCCAGCGATATTAGAATAACCGATAGCTCATCACGAGGGGTAAAAGCATTAGCCAATTTTTTAAAATTTTTAGAGCATAGTAAGCGTAAACAACTAACAACAACTAAGCCAGAAAATTTTTCCAATATTTTCTCTGAAATAATTTATGACATTCTAACAGCTAAAGGCTATAAAGTTGTTCCAAATGTGGGGGTATCGGGTTACTACATTGACCTTGCTGTCTGTTCTAAAAAAGATGGCTCTTACATTTTAGCCATTGAGTGTGATGGAGAGGAGTATCTCTCTGCAAACTCAACAAGTGACCGAGAGCGTCTTAAAGTAGAAGCACTTAAACGCTTAGGCTGGAACCATTACCGTGTTTGGTCAATGGAGTGGCATAAAAATAGAACATTAGAGCTAAAACAACTTTTAGAGAAGATTGAAATATGCGAAAAGGATAGATTTAAGCTTGAAGATAAAGCAGATGAATCACTAGAGGCAGAAGAGGAGGAGAGATACTCTTTGGACTTAGAAAAATTAAATGCTGTAGATGACAAACTCTCTTTTGATAACTCAGAAGCATTATATGTTCAGAGTAAACTCTCTATAGAACTGCTACCAAAATGTACAAAATTAAAACTTCTAATTATGCCTTTAAAGAGTGTTGAATCTCATTTAAAAATAATTACTTTGCCTAAAATTGAAACCTTAATCATTAAAATTAATAAGCCAAAATTTAACTCAAAGAAGATGAAAGAGTTTCCTTTAGAGCTGATGTATGAGCTGTTACTTAAGCAACCCTCGATTAAAATATTTGCCATTAAATATTACGATATTTTAGATAAATTCAAATACTTGTCACTAATAGGTCATCTTTTTAAAGAGTTTCCAAATTTAAAATATATCCATTATTTTCATCAATTAGCAGATAATGATTTATTTGAAGATTACATTACCATTGAACCAAGTAAAAGAGAGCCATTAGGTTTTATTGCCACCGAATTTAAAGATAGCTCTTCTTTAAGCAATTATAATTTACCCTTTGTTTTACAAGAGTGTACAACATTAAGAAATTTGTATTTACCCTATTTGAACTCGCCTAAAACCATTGAATATCTCCTCGACAAAAACAGAGGTATAAAAAACTTTACTTGTAGTAGAAAAGTGGTTAACTCCGATATTTTAGAGATGAATTTTGAAAACTTTAAAATGGAAGAGGAGAAGGGATATAAAGAAGATTTCAATACTCTATTAGAGGAGCTACAAGAGATAAATGATCCCCTAAAAAAGGAGCTTATTCATTGCTTTCTTGTGAATGAACCTTTAACCTATGCCCCCCATAAAGCCACTATTTTAAAACTTTTAGAATCTAAAATTTCTATCATCCGAAAAAAAGCTTTGGAGGCTTTTGATACCTATCATAATGATACTATAAGCTCTTTAGAGAACCTCAATATTTTTATTGGAACAAAAGCCTATTTTTATGATATAGAAAATATAAAACATCAACTTTCTAAAGTCAATTCAAAATTAAATGCTACTCTAAACACAAGAACAAAATTACTTGTATTGGGGAGTAATAATAAAATAAAGAGAGAGATTCCTTTAGAGATGCCGATAATTTCGGTAATGCGTTTTGAAGCATTGTTAAAAAAGATTCAAAACTAATTTTTTGGGATTATAGAGAAATAGCTTTACTATCTCTCTTCTATCCCAAACATCTCTTTATAAAGCTCTTTAATATTTCGTTTATCTTTATAATCTATCATATCCCCTATCTCTATAGTTACGGTTTGATGTGCATTTTTATCATTAAGAGATTTCCCAAGAACCTCATCGGTATGGGTTCGTATAAATACAGGTAAAATAGGTATCCTATTTTTTAAAGCAATAATTCTAAAACCTTCTTTAAACTCTATTAGTGTTTTTTCACTTTTATTTCGTGTTCCTTCTGGAAAAATAAAAATAGAAGAACCCTCTTTTGTATGTGATTTTATATCTGAAAAGAATCCACCCATTTGGCTTTTTTCTCTATCTAATAATATAGCTCCTGCATTACGTACAAATAGACCAAAAAAAGGAGAGTTATAGAGCTCTTTTTTGGAAATCCACAAACCATAAATAGTTGTCTCTTTTAAAGCTAACTCCACAATAAGAGGGTCAATAATTCCTCTATGGTTAGAGAGTAACAAAAATTGTCCATCAAGAGGAAGTTTTTCTCTGTTTTTTACCTCAACAGAAATTTGTAACTTTGCTAAAAGCGTTTGGGCATATTCAAGTCGAACACGTTTTTTATCTAAAGGTTGGGGGATATTTTTAAGTTTAAGTCCAAATTTGTTGGTTAAGAAGAGGGCATATATTGCCTGCTTTATTTTATTGAGATTCATCTCTTATTTCCTATATAATATTCTGATTGAAAGTATATCAAAAATAGAGATGAACTAAAATAAATCTATCTAAATAGTCTATTTACCACCAAGAATATCACATTGACCTGTAATCTTACAGAGTGGACAAAAATCAATCAAGCCTGCGATTAAGGGAATAGCACCCAAATATAACCATGAATTTGAGCTATAAACTCCATATCCTATCAAAGAAGCTCCTAATACGATTCTAAATGGTCTACAGATTGCTCTAACTTTTTTTACATTCATAAATGTTTCCTTTGTATTTTTATTATAAAAGGAACTTAACACAATTATCCTTTAACATCAGCCAAAGTTAATGCGAAAAGAACCTCTACTCCATTTTTTTCTAAAATCTCTTTGGCTTCATTGAGTGTTGTTCCTGTGGTTATAATATCATCAACTAAAATAACCTCTATATTCTTTACTCCACTATAGTGAAACTCTCGTGGGTTTTCTAAACGAAATTGCAAAGATTTTCCTGCATATTTAACAGAATTATTTGCCATAAGTTTTGCATGTAATATTTTTACATTTTTACCTCTCATGGCATGGGTTAAAAGAGCAACATGACTGTAGGAACTTTTAACATTTTCATCCACACCTAAAACATATATTTTATCCCTATTGTTTTTCATAAAATTTTCTATAAAAGGTTTAAATGAGAGTTGAGCCAAAGCTTTATAGATATTAAAACCTTGGGCTGTATGTTTGGTTAAGAGTAAATCTTCAATATGTTGATAGCGAAAAAAGCTATAAACATCTAATCCATTTATAGTTCTTTTTGTAATGGTAGGTTTCAGTAGTTTCTCTTGACAAGAGGCACAAAATGTTAACCAACTCAGTCTATGACAAGAGAGACATCGCATATATTTTCTAATTTAGACTATAGAATATCTCGAAGTACAATAGCGTAATGTAGTACAATAAAATTCATGATAAAAATTCCCATCGAAGAGCCACGAGAGACAATAGTTTCCAATTTTGTTCGCTCTTTGCCATTGGTTCTAAAAGCGATAATGGTATGAACAATCGTAATTAACGTCATAATAACGACCAAAAAGAGCTTTTCACGCAAAGCATCAATCACTTGACTATGTGCATCAAAATTAAAGAGTACATGAATCATATTGTTCTCAAAAATCATCCAAATACCTGTTCCAATCAAAAGTGTTAAAACCACAATCTCAAAAAAACCAAAAATAGGACCTATTCTGGGATATACTAATTTTTGGTCTTCTTTATCTCGTAGGGAAACTCCTAGGACGAACATAAATACAGAACCACCAATCCAAGAAATAGCTGCTACTAGATGTAAGTGTATACTCCAACCCACAGAGACCCCTTTAGTTTTTAAATTTAGATAGTATAGCTAAAATTTTAGGGATTTATGATTGAGGCTTATCAAGAAATATTAATCCAATTTAAGCACAGCCATAAATGCTTCTTGTGGAACATTGACACTTCCGATAGCTTTCATACGTTTTTTTCCTGCTTTTTGTTTGTCCAAAAGCTTTCTTTTACGGGTAATATCTCCACCATAACATTTAGCAGTAACATTTTTACCTGTAGATTTTACCGTTGAACGAGCAATAACATCATTTCCAATACTTGCCTGAATAGCAACCTCAAACAGCTGTCTTGGAATAAGCTCTTTTAAGTTCTGAACAAATGCCAAACCTTTTGTTCTCGCACTTGTACGTGGAACAATGATAGAGAGTGCATCAACCACTTCTCCTGCTACTTTGATGTCCAGTTTTACCAAGTCTCCTGGTCTAAATCCTACAGGTTCATAATCAAAACTTGCATAACCTTTGGTGGTACTTTTTAGTTTGTCATAAAAATCAAGAACAATCTCATTCATAGGTAAATCATACTCTAAAAGAACCCGTTCAGTATTAATATAATCCATCTTAACTTGTATTCCACGACGGTCATTAAGCAGTTTAATTACATTTCCAAGATAATCATTTGGAACTAGAATGGTTGCCTTTATATAAGGCTCAAAAATAGTATCTATCTTCATAGCTGGTGGTAAATCAAATGGATTTTGAATATCAATTCTCTCCCCATTATTTTGAAGTACTTCATAAACAACGGTTGGAGCAGAGGCGATAAGTTCAAGGTTAAATTCACGCTCTAAACGCTCTTTTATAACCTCCATATGCAACATTCCAAGGAAACCTGTTCTAAAACCAGACCCTAAAGCCAATGAACTTTCAGGTTCAAAAGAGATAGAGCTATCGTTAAGTTTAAGCTTATTGAGTGCATCTCTTAAATCTTCAAACTTATCGGTTTCTATTGGGTATATTCCTGCAAATACAAACGGTTTGGCTGATTCAAATCCATCAATATAATCCTTTGTAGGGTTTTTAGCATCAGTTATCGTATCCCCAACTTGAAGCCCCTCTACAGTTTTTTGACCTGTAACAACAATACCAATTTCACCTGTTCGAATCATAGAAGTTTTAATGGGTGCAATAGGATTAGGATACATTAAATCTAAAACCACATGCTCCTCTTTGGTACTCATAATCTGAACTTTTTGACCCTTTTCAATGCTACCGTCATAGACACGAACCAATGCCAATGCACCCAAATAGTTATCAAACCAAGAGTCATATATCAACGCTTTACAAGGGGCTTCTTTATCACCTGTGGGTGCAGGAATTCTATCTACAATTGCTTCAATTAATTCAGGAACACCCAAACCAGTTTTTGCAGAGACCAAAGAGTGTTCGGTACAATCCAAACCTATAGCCTCTTCAACTTCTGTTAAAACTTTGTAAGGGTCAGCTGCAGGTAAATCTATCTTGTTTACAACAGGAAGAAGTGTTAAATCATTGTCTAAAGCGATATAAACATTAGCAATGGTTTGTGCTTCAACCCCTTGGGCAGCATCAATAATAAGTAAAGCACCCTCTGAAGAAGCCAAAGAGCGACTCACTTCATAAGAGAAGTCAACATGACCTGGAGTGTCAATAAGATTTAGAATATACTGTTCGCCACTCTTCGAAATATAGTCTAAACGAACAGATTGAGCTTTAATAGTAATACCACGCTCTTTTTCAATATCCATAGTATCCATAACTTGTGCCGACATTTTACGCTCAGAGACAGCATTACACTCTTGAATAATTCTATCTGCAAGAGTCGATTTACCATGGTCGATATGGGCAATAATAGAGAAGTTTCTAATATTTGATTGAGGAACTTGTTTATCTGCCATTAGTTTGTCTCAAACAGTGAATTAACGCTCTCATTATTATAAACTCTTCTAATTACTTCTCCCAACATTTTAGCTGTTGAGAGTACTTTTATTTTACTGCAACTGTTATTTTTAATAGGAATAGTATTGGTAACCACCAACTCATCTAACTCTCCATTTTCAATACGGTCAAATGCTGGACCAGAAAGTACAGGGTGAGTACAACATGCCATCACAGAAGTTGCACCCAATTTTTTAAGTGCTGAAGCAGCTTTTACCATTGTTCCTGCTGTATCAATCATATCATCAATCATAATGACATCTTTACCCTCAACATTACCAATAATATTCATAACCTCTGACTCATTGGCTTTTTCACGTCTTTTATCAACAATAACCATATCTAAGCCCATTGTTTTTGCAAAATATCTTGCACGTGCTACACCACCTATATCAGGGCTAGCAACCACTGGATTTTTAAGATTTTTAGATTTGACGTAATCGTTAAAGAGTACAGCACCATAGAGGTTATCTACTGGAATATCAAAAAATCCTTGAATTTGAGAAGCGTGTAAATCAACCGTGACAACTCTTGTAATTCCTGCTGTCTCCATAAGATTTGCCACAAGTTTTGCTGAAATAGGAACTCTAGGTTCAGCTTTTCTATCTTGTCTTGCATAGCCATAATAAGGCACAACAGCAGTAATAGAACGTGCCGATGAACGTTTTAATGCATCAACCATAATAAGCAGTTCCATTAAGTTAAAGTTTACTGGGGCTGAAGTTGGTTGAATAATAAATACATCTTTACCACGTACACTCTCTTCAATTTTAACATTAATCTCATTGTCTGAGAACTTTGTAATTTTCGCCTTTGAGAGTGGTTGGTCAAGGTATTTTGATACCTCCTGTGCAAGTTCTTCATTGGCTGTACCAGAAAAAAGCATATATCCTGTCATTTGTTTACCTTATAGTTAGTATGTTTCTAGCGAATTTTACCCATTTTTTCATAACAGAGTGATGAGAGAACTATAAGAGTATTTAGATAGAATTAAATAAAAATAATATAAATAAATTATAAAACTTTAATTTTAGTAAGGAATATTATGTTTAATATAATTTTAGCATTAACAGCAGGTATTTTAATTGGTTGGAACTTTCACTCATTTTTCATTTTACTTTCTCCTCCAAAAATATTAAGAGATGATTTTAATCTTTCATCTAAAATAAAGACCACACCTATAAAACAGGTTAAGATTATTAAAATTGAAGAATCCAATATCACTACTAAGAAAAATATCCAACCCGTTACTTTTGATAGCTTACTTAATAAAAATCTATTTCAAAATGCTATGAAACTATATACAAATGCAAAAGAAGAAGAGAAAAAGATTTATAGGGGAACTCTACAAAGTTTTTTTGAAGATAAAATATATAGTAATTCAAAAGAGGCGATTCTTCAACTCAATGAATATCTTAAGCTAGAACCTAAAAATTTCCAAATAAATTTACAATTAGTAGAAACCTATAAAATTTTAGAAGAGTACGATAAAGCTCTTGTTTTGCTTAAAAAATTATTAGAAAGTAGCAACTCAGCCATAGAACAAGAGATGCTAAATAAAAAGATTATTAAAAACTCTAAAATATATATAGACCAACTTAATAAAGCAGAAAACTTTCAACAACTTATCGCCTTTTTAGAAGAGCAGATTGAGTATGGATTAAACACAGCATTTTATACGTTTACTCTTGCAAAGCACTACACCAATAGAAAAAAAGCCTACCCATTAGCAATAAAACTGCTAAAAGAGATAGAGTTTGATGAAGAGTATGGAGAAAAAGCCAAAGCTCTACTTGAAAAAATAGAGAAGATAAAAGCCAAACAAACAGACTATACCTACAAGTTTCCACTGATAAAAGAGGGGGAACACTTTTTAATTTCTGTAGTTATTGATGAAATCCCACTAAAACTTCTTTTGGATACAGGGGCTAGTTACACCTTGATAGATGAAGATAAACTTTCATTATCAACAATTTTAGAAGATGACATAATCCTACAAACTCCAGCAGGAGAGATTCATACAAAACTACAACAAGCTCAAAACTTTAGAGTAGAAGAGTTAGAATTAAAAGAGTTTAAACTCGTAACCAGCTCATTCAAACAAAGAAGTGCTGATGGTCTACTAGGAATGAATTTTTTCAAACAATTCAAGTTTAAAATTGACCAAGAAGAAAGAACTCTCTATTTGTCTAAGAAATAAGCTTACAAGCTTATCTCTTGGCAATAAGAATGTTTCAAATTCAAACAATCAACTTAAGCCAATCTCTCTTTTAATAGCTGATTAACCTTTTGAGGATTTGCTGAACCTTTTGAAGCTTTCATTGTTTGACCCACAAAAAAACCAAATAGCTTCTCTTTTCCACCTTTGAACTGCTCTACTTTATCAGGATTTGCTTCTAAAATAGCATCAATAATTGCCAAAATAGCACCATCATCACTAACCTGTGCCAACCCCATAGAGTCAATTAACTCACTAATATCTGCATCTTTTTCCATAAGAACATCAAGAATATCTTTAGCACCTTTACCACTAATAGTGCCATCATCAATTTTAGCGACCAACTCTCCTAATTTAGATGCAGATACAGGAGAGGTACTAATATCAAATTCTGTCTTTTTTAATCGACCAAGCAACTCTGTTGTTAACCAGTTAACCGATGCTTTAGCCGTTGCTCCTGTCTCTAACATCGCTTCAAAGAAATATGCCAACTCTTTTTGAGAACACAAGACCAAAGCATCAGCTTTTTTGACATTAAGCTCTTCGACATAACGTTTAATTTTAGCGTCAGGAAGCTCTGGCATCTGTAATGCTTCATCAATCATCTCTTGGGTCACTACCAATGGGCGTAAATCTGGGTCTGGGAAATAACGGTAATCAGCAGCTTCCTCTTTTCCTCTCATGGACTTTGTAACTCCCTCATCCACACTCCATAGACGTGTCTCTTGATAAACTTCTGTCTCATAAACACCATCTTCATAGGCTTCTGTCTGTCGTTGTACTTCATAGGCAATTGCTGATTCTACAAAACGGAATGAGTTAATATTTTTAATCTCAACACGTGTTCCGAACTCCTTTTGACCCTTTGGACGAATAGAGACGTTAACATCACATCGAAATGACCCCTCTTGCATATTGGCATCAGATATATCCAAATAACGAACCGTTGAGTGAAGCTTTTTTAGATACGCAACAGCCTCATAAGCGTTTCTCATATCAGGGTCAGAGACAATCTCTAAAAGAGGTGTTCCTGCTCTGTTTAAATCTACTTTAGAGTGATTTCCTTCATGTATATTTTTACCTGCATCTGCTTCTAGGTGGGCTTGGGTCATACCGATACGTTTTGATGTACCATCTTTCAAATCAATAAAAACTTCCCCTTTTTGAACAATCGCTTTTGTTAACTGCGTAATTTGATAGGCAGAAGGACTGTCGGGATAAAAGTATGATTTTCTATCAAAATTTGAGCTGTGGTTAACATTTGCATTAATTGCATACCCCAATCTCATCGCCTTTACAGCGGCCTCTTTATTTACCACAGGCAATGCCCCAGGGAGAGCTAAACAGGTTGGACAAGTATTGCTATTTTGATGTTCTGCAAAACTTGTAGGACAAGAACAGAATAGTTTTGTTTTTGTATTTAATTGAACGTGAACTTCTAAGCCAATGACGGTTTCAAACATCGGATAAACCTTTTTGATTCGTATACATTTATAGTATATATTTAATTTTTTTCGTATTATAGCTTAACTATAATTTTTTTTCAAAAGCTACTGAATTTCAGAAAACTTAAATCCATTTTCATTTAATTTAGACCGAACCTCATCTTGATGCTCTACCCCTTTTGTCTCCAAAGAGACTGAAACCACTGCATCTCCAAATTCAAGGTCTATTGATGTTCTATCGTACCCAATATGGACAATATTTGCACCAACTTCTTTAAGCAACTCTGTAAAACTCATAAGCGAACCAGGTTTGTCAATCATCACAACAGAGAGCTTCATCTTGCGACTACTTTTGACCAAGCCTTTCTCTATAATAAGTGAGAGCATCGTTACATCAATATTTCCACCACTCAAAACAATTCCTATTTTTGAACCTTTTGGCAGATTTATTTTGTTGTGAAGCAAAGCTGCGACACCTACAGAACCTGCACCCTCTACCAAAAGTTTCTGTTTTTCCAATAGAAATAAAATTGCAGCAGCTATCTCATCTTCACACACCAACTCTAGGCTATCTACCTCTTTTAAGATATGCTCTAAAGTAATTGGAGAAGCATCACGAACAGCAATCCCATCTGCAATGGTTCGTACACTTTTTGTTCCATGAGCATTTTTCGTATCAAAAGACTCTTTCATCGCAGGAGCTCCTGCTGAAGCTACACCAATAATCGTGACATCTGGAGAGATTGCATTAATCGCCACAGACATACCAGCAATAAGTCCACCTCCACCAACAGGCACAACAATTGCATCCAAATCAGGCTCTACTTCTAACATCTCAAGAGCTACCGTACCTTGCCCTGACATTACTTGGCTATCTGTAAAAGGGTGTACAAAATCTTGTTGTCTCTCTTGTGAATAAGTCATGGCATAAGCATAGGCTTCATCATAATTTGCTCCATGCAAAATGACATTTGCTCCAAACTCTTTGACCCCTTGAATCTTATTTAAAGGTGTTGACTCTGGCATAACAATGGTAGCATCTATATTAAAATATTTTGCAGAAAATGCTACACCTTGTGCATGATTTCCTGCACTCGCAGCCACAACCCCACCTCTTTTACCCTCATCTATAAGTGTTGCAATCTTATTAAAAGCTCCACGTAATTTAAATGCACCTGTACGTTGCAAGTTTTCCTTTTTTAAATAGACCTTGTATCCACTTATTTCAGAAAGTATTGGAGCATAAGAGAATGGTGTATGGTGTATAACCCCATTCAATCTTTTTTGTGCCTCTTTTATTGATTTTAAATCTAACATTTATCTTTCCCTAGCTATAGTATTGGCAGAATTATATCAAAAATAAGGATTATTAATGGAGTGTGAACTACCAAGAGTCAACTCAAACCGAGATGAGATGAAAAAATATTTCCAAGAGTGTAAAACAATTGCCGTTTTAGGATGTTCTCCCGACACTACTAAAGCAAGTAATCATGTAGCAGAATATCTCAGAGACAATGGCTATAAGATGATTCCTGTCTATCCAAAGCACGATGAGATTTTAGGTCAAAAAGTATACCGAAGCCTAGCAGAGATTGATGTACCTGTAGATATGGTAGTTGTTTTTAGAAAACCAAAAGCTCTTGATGCTATTGCTGATGCAGTTATTGCAAGAGGCGATGTCAAAGTCTATTGGACACAACTAGAACTTATCAACAATAATGCTGCTGACAAAGTCAAAGAAGCAGGAATTGCTGTAGTTCAAAACTACTGTGCCATGGTTGAGCATAGAGAGATTTTTTCTTAATTATTAAACATCTAAAAGAGAATCATAAATTATATTTTACGATTCTCTTTTAACCACCCCATAGCCGTAGCAATCAAATCATCATCATCTTTACTGTATGCTTTGAGCATCACACGTTCACGCTCGTCAATAAACTCTATAAATACCTTTTCTCCTGCATTGACTATTTTACTAACCTTTTTCTCTTTGGCTAAAACTTTCATAACCATTACATCCATAAATTGTCGTGAGATAGTGTCCAATTTTCCAAAACGGTCGGCTATCTCTTTCTCTATTTCGTAGACTTCGCCTGTGGTTTCACATTGGGAGAGTCTTCGGTAGAGTTCTAATCGTAATCTGTCCTCTTCTATGAGTTCTTCATTTAAATAGGCATCAATGGTAAGTTTAATATCCACATGATGAGACTCCTCTTCTGATGTGCCACTTAACTCTTTTATGGCATCTTCTAACATTCGTAGATAGAGTGAATACCCTATCTGTTTAATATGTCCTGATTGGGCTTCTCCAATAATGTTTCCTCCTCCACGAATCTCTAAATCGTGAAAGGCTAAAACAGCTCCACTTCCCAATTGGGAATGCGATTCAAGAGCCAAAAGCCGTCGTTTTGCATTTTCGGTTAGGCGTTCTTTATCTTCAACCATAAAGTAACAGTACCCCTCTTTTCCCCCTCGCCCTACTCTTCCACGGAGTTGATGCAAATCGGCAATTCCAAAATTATCTGCTCCATCAACTATCATAGTATTTGCGTGAGGCATATGAATTCCTGATTCAACAATAGAGGTAGAAAGCATAACATCATACTCTCCTGCTTCAAACAGAGCCATATCCTCTTCTGTCTGTTTAGCTGATATTTTAGAGTGTAAAACAGATATTCTAAGTTTTGGCATCAACTTTAAAAGTACTTTTCTCTTCTCTTCTATCTGAGCAATCGAGTTAAACACATAAAATATCTGCCCTGCTCGTCTCATCTCTCTGGTTATCGCTTCTTTGATAATTTTTTCATCGTAACTCTTAACAAAGGTTCGTACCCCTTGACGCTCTACAGGTGGGGTTAAAATTTCAGAAAACGTTTTGACAGAAGAGAGTGCCATATTTAAAGAGCGTGGAATGGGTGTAGCCGACATCGAAAGCAGATGTACATCAATGGCTATCTCTTTAAGTGCCTCTTTCTGCTTCACTCCAAATTTATGCTCTTCATCAATAATAATAAATGCCAATTTTTTAAACTCTGCTTTTAGTAGAGCATGCGTTCCAACAACCATGTCTACTGTTCCCTCTTTTAAGCCATTAAGTAGAGCTTTTTTCTCTTTTCCTGTGGTAAATCTATCTAGTTTTCCTATTTTAATATCATATTTTTCAAAACGTTCTTGCATACTTTTAAAGTGTTGAGAACTAAGAAGTGTAGTCGGTGCGACCATCATTGATTGATAACCATTTTGAAAAGCGATAAACATTCCATTCATTGCCACTTCTGTTTTACCAAAACCAACATCAGCCGAGAGCAGTCTGTCCATCATTCGACCACTTACCATGTCATCTAGCATAGAGTTGATTGCCTCTTCTTGGTCTTCGGTATGTATAAATCCTGCTTGACTCATAAAAATTTGATGCTCAACTAAATCTCGTTTAAGCACAATTCCTTTTTTTAAATGGCGTTGAGCAGAGAGATTTATAATCTCTGAAGCGATGGCAAAGAGTTTCTCTTTGACTTTACCTTTAAGCTTTTTGAAACTTGCTTTTCCCATCTTATCCAAAACAGGAAGCCCACCAGAATCAGCCACATAACGGTCAATAACATTGAGATTTTCTACAGGAATTAAAAGCGTATCTTCATTTTGATAGAGGATAACAACAAACTCACGAGTAGCACCAAGAACCACACGTTTTTCAACCCCTTTAAAAAGCCCTACCCCATGATTTTCATGAACCACATAGTCGCCTAGTTTTAGTTCATCTAAAATCATTGAAGCTTTTTTTATTTTTTTTCGCTTTATGGGTTTATTTAGAGAGATAATAACCTCTTCGCTAGAGATTAAATTGACTATAATATTTTTATAAACAAACTCCATATTCTCAAAAGAGTGCAGTTCTGAACCACGAATAATAGACTCATTTTTAGCAATTATAGTTATCTTCTTTTGAGCATTGGACTTTATAATGGCATTAGGATTAATAACTGCTAACTCTCGAAATATTTTGGCTTTTGGAATAACAGATAGATTAAAATCTGCTCTACCAATTAATGGCGTATCCAAAGAGTAAATCTCTTCAAGCTCTTCACTCATCATAGAGGTAAAGAGTGGCTCAAAAAATTTTAAATAGTTCTCTGAAAACTCATTTAAATACCATAATCCCAAAGAGTCAATATCTTTTACAAAAACATCTACAGAGCTTAGATTTACTCTGCTTTGCCACGCTTCATACTGTTCAGAATCTAAACCTAAAAGAGCAGGAATAATTTCTATTGACTCTAACTCTTCTTTGGAACTTTTTTGGGTATCTAACGAAAATTCACGAATCGACTCTACCTCTTCATCAAAAAGAGAGATTCGATAAGCCACACTACTTCCTAATGGAAAAATATCAATAATATCCCCACGAAACGATACTTCTCCCTTTTGAGTTACAATATCTACAAAATGGTACGACCAATAGTAGAGCCTATCTTTAAGTTCTTTTAAATTAAGGGTAGAGGCAAATTCAATCTCTATAGTAGGAAAAAACTCCTCTTTTGGCAAAGGTAGAAGAAGTGTACGAATAGGGGCAATAAGCAGTCGTTTTTTTTCTGTTGAATAATAACCATGCAACGCTTCTATCAACTCATAAATTTCAACTTGAAATGAACGTAAATCATCTCCTTTACTAAGTCGTAAATCAGGTAGAATAAAAGGTTGGTAATTTAAAAGGATAGCCGTATCAGCAATTTTTTGAGACTCTTTATCATTTTTACAGATAAGAAGTTCTCTGTTTTTAAACAGAATATCTTCTTTATGAAGATATTCATAAATATCAGATTGATTCATTTAACTCTTTTTTATTTACTTTTTAATAACCTATTTTCTTAGGTTGAACAATATGTACATCTGAAATATCTTGACGTTCAACACGACCAGAAACAATTTTTGTCTCCCCCTCAAATACAGCATTTGGTTCAATAACTATATTGTTTACTTTCACATCTCCATATACTTTTCCATAAGGCATAATATCAATGACCTCACCAGTAAAATTACCTCGAAACTCCCCAGAAACCAATAATTTTGCTGCTTGTATTTCCCCAGAAACACGACCACTTTTACCAACTACCACTTCTGCTTGAGAAATAATAGAACCTTCGAAATCCCCATTTAGAAGAATATTACCCTCACACCTAATCTCTCCCTTAATTGATGTACCAGGAGTAATGATACTTGCCGAACTTGCGTTTTTTACAGGTTTTTTCTTTCTACCAAAAAATGCCATTTATTATCCTTTGAAATTCTTTTATTTATTATTATATCGTATTATTATTGATTTTTAATATTATATTTTATCTTCTTTAAAAATGCTTCTACTGCATAAAATGAACCAAATATAAAATAATTATTATCTTTATCTACAAGTACAAAATTTTTACATTCTATATCCAACCTCTCTAAAATATCTGTTAATTTATTATACTCTACGGCTCGAGGAGTATCAATATCAATAATTTCAACCCACTTTATCAAGGGTTTAAAAAGCTTTAAAATAGCCTCATAATCTTTATCATCCAAAGTATTATAGACCAAAATAATTTTTTCTTTACCATATTTTTTTTCTAATGCTTGAACCAAAGCTTCTGTTGCCAATAAATTATGCCCCACATCAATCGTAACATTTGGAGCAATTTCATAAAAACGACCAAAAAGAGTAACTTTTTTTTACGGCAACTTTAAAATATCTAATGTCTTTAAAGCCAGTCGTGTATTTTCATAAAGGTAATAAGCCCAATTTAACTCTTGGGTTATTCTCAATAAAGCACTATCCTCTTGCATATCTAAGGTATAAAGCTTTGTTTTCTTTTTCTTAGCAATTGTTTCAGCTATTGTATAAACCTCACGCTCTTTTTGTAAACCAACTATAACCTGTTTATTAATAGAGTTTAATTTTGTTCGAGCAATCATGTACACATAGCCTCCTGCTTTATAATTCTCATCAAGGCACAGTTGACGTTTTTCATTATCATTAACACTACATATTTTAGAGATCCTTGATAAATACAATCTTCTTGCTCTACTATAATATTCATAAAAAAATAATGCAGGCTTATTATGAATTAAACTTAATGCGATGGCATCTATAGTATACTCTCATTCAGTAATTTCCTTAATTTTCTCTTTTTTGCTAAAACTTCAAACTCCTTTTTCGTCATCTAATTCACTAGATGAAAATAATATGTCATTTCTAACATAAGATACAATATGACTAGAAATTTGATTTATTCTTTGATTATACATTTCGCCCCTTTTTT
>QNZV01000140.1 GCA_003978395.1 Sulfurovum sp.
TGAACAGAGATAAGATATTCTAATCCACGTAACTCTATACCATCAAGATTTTTTTCTGAAGTTCTCTCTTTTAGTGTCTCTATATCAATAAGAAAAAGTATAATTAAATCAGGAAAATTACCCTCAAGTGCAAATTTGTTTAGCTCAACCAAATGGTCAAAGTCAAAATCTCCATTGGCTAAGGCGTATCCAATCCCCGACAAAAATCCTCGGTCAGAGATAATAATTTTATCTTGGTTTACTTTAACTACTTCTCTATAATGTTCAGCTCTATCTGCTAAAAAAAGTAGCAGTTCAGCCCGTTTTGAAGAGAGAGAATCTTTTAGTAGTATCTCTCTGGCTTGTTTCCCAAATTCCGTCCCTCCTGGCTCTTTTGTAAGGATAACATTATCAAGTTTTTGAGCTATCAGCTCAACTTGTGTACTTTTACCACAGGTATCAATTCCTTCAAAAAGTATATACATTTAGAGAACCTTCTTTGTTAAATTTGATTGAATATTTTCGAGAATACAATGAGGTACAAGATGCTCAATTTTACCATTAAAGGGCAAGAGTGAACGAACAATAGATGAACTAATAAATGCGTACTCTAGGCTTGGCATCAAAAAAATGGTTTCAAGCTCTTTTTTTAGTGAAGCATTGGCATATCCCATTTGGAACTCATACTCAAAATCACTAACAGCTCGTATACCTCTAATGACAATATTGGCGTTTAACTTATCTGATAAATCAACCAATAGGGATGAGAAACCAATAACTTTTACATTCTCTAATGCTTGCACAGGTTTTTTTGCCATCTCTATACGTTGTTCCACTGTAAACATTGGGTTTTTCTTTGGATTATCTGCAACAGCTACAATAATCTCATCAAACATGCTAGATGCACGGGTTATAATATCTACATGTCCATTGGTAATAGGGTCAAATGTTCCAGGATAAATTGCTCTTTTTATTTCACTCATAATTTATTTCCATCTCTTATACAAATCATTATCTATCCCCAAAACATCATACCATTTTCCAATAATAAATCGTTCCATATCTTCAATGCTATTTGTCTCTGAATAGTACCCCATAACGGGAGGTGCAATAATAACATTTAATTTTGCTAATTTCTCCATATTTTCCAAAGCAATAGCCGAAAAAGGCATCTCACGTGGAGCAAGTAGCAATTTTTTTTGCTCTTTTAGTGCCACCGAGGCAACACGTGTGACTAAATTATCTGCAATTCCACAAGAAATTTTTGCTAAAGTGTTCATACTACAAGGGATAATAGCCGTAGCATCAACTTGAAAAGAGCCTGATGCTATAGCAGAAGCTATGTTTGAATTATCATGAAGAGTAATGTTCTGATTTTCAAAATGGTTGACAGTTAATGCATTGTTTGATGTAACAATATGTGCTTCTATCTGTTTGGGAAGATATTTTATAAACTTGATACCAAGTTCTACACCTGATGCACCTGTAATGGCTACTACTAATTTCATTTTTTTCCTATTTTTATAAAAGTATATCGAAAAATTTTAGTTAAGAGTAAAAATGTCATTAATTAGATTTATTGTGTTCTGAAGGGGATTTTATTAAAAATGTGGTACCACAGGTCGGATTCGAACCGACACGCCCTAGGGCAGAAGATTTTGAGTCTACCAAGTCTACCAGTTCCATCACTGTGGCACATTCCAAACTAAAGTTGGAATGCAATTATACAGTTCTATACTTAAACAAACGTTAAATTAGGCTACTGTGTCTTTTAAAGATTTACCAACTTTAAATTTAACGGCAGTTCTCGCTGGAATTTGCACGGTTTTACCAGTTAATGGCACTCTTGCTTCTCTTGCTGCTCTCTCTACTGTTGAAAAAGAACCAAAACCAATAAAACTAACTGTTTTTTTAGCTTTTAAAGCTTCTGTAATTGTCTCTAGTATTGCGTTAAGTGCCTCGTTAGCATCTTTTTTAGATAGACCTGATTTCTCTGATACAGTATCAATAAACTCTGCTTTTTTCATTAAATAATCCTTTGTAATAATTAGGTTATATTAATTCTACAATTTTTTTTTTAAAATAACAAGAAATTTATTCAAATAATCTCCAAAACAGATTAAAAGCTTGATATTATGGGAGTTTATCTAAAAAAATGCTATAATTTTTCAAATTTTCTAGGAGTTTTAGTGCATATATTTATTATTATATTCTTTATTCTTTTCGTATATGGTGCCTTCTCAACAATATTTCACTCTGCTGAAATGGTAGGACAAATAGGTAAAGTTTATGGAGAGACCAACATTCATTTGTTTGGATACTTGGCTTATATTGATTTACTTCTTTTTCTTTATCCTTTATATCAACTATACAACAATAAAAGACTTCTCACAGATACATCCTTTTATGTCGGCTGGATAGTTCTATTTATATCTCTTATTCTTTTTCAAAGTTTGGTTGTTGATATTTATCATAGTGGGAGTATTGGATTACTTCTCTATAAATCTTTATATCTTTATATAGGTAAAGCAGGTTTGTGGCTTTTATGGTTGCTCTCTATGAGTGTTGGTTTGATTCTTATTTTAGAGGAAATTCCAAATATACAAGGAGTTTTAAGAGAAGCTATTAAATATAAAAATTTGGCTTGGGAAAAAATATCTCCTCTTTTAGAACGATTAGAAGAGATTGATAATCCATTTTTTGATAAAAAAAGTACGGAGAAGATGGCAACAACTATCGTGGAACAACGAAGAGGTAGAAAAAGAGTACAACCTAAGTCACAATTGGTTAAATCAAAAACTCCTAGAAAATTGGCACAGAAGAAGAGTGTTAAAAAGAAAACTACTGATGAATTCACGATGCTAGAAGAACGTCCTATAGATGATATAGGAAATCTGACTATCTTACATGAGGAGTTAAATAGGGAAATTCCTTCTGAACCTGTTGTTGTACCTAAGTCTAAGCCTAAAGCTAAAAATAAACCAATAAAAAAGAAAAAAGTTAAAAAAGAGAAACCCGTAAAGATTGAGGAAGTCAAACCTATTTTAAAGAGTGTGAATATTATAGAAGAGCTTGATCAAAATCGTCAACTTATGGATGAGATAGAGAGGGGAGATATTGAGGAGCCTGAAGACTTTATTTTACCATATTTAGAATTTTTAGAAGAAGCTCCTGATGAGACAAGAGAGATAAATGATGAAGAGATTGATAGGAAAGTAAATGAAATTATAGAAAAACTAGCACAATTTAAAATCTCTGGAGAGGTAATGACCTATTATTCTGGTCCTCTTGTGACAACATTTGAGTTTAAACCAGCAGCGAATGTAAAAGTCTCTAAAATCTTAAATTTACAAGATGATTTAGCTATGGCATTATGTGCAGAGACTATTCGTATTCAAGCTCCTATTCCAGGGCGTGATGTGGTAGGAATAGAGATTCCTAATGATTCGTTTGATACTATTTATCTGCGTGATATTTTAGAGAGTGAACTCTTTACAACTTCAAAATCACCTTTGACTATTGCTTTGGGTAAAGATATTGTAGGAAATGCTTTTGTAACTGACTTGAAAAGGTTACCTCATTTATTGATTGCAGGAACAACAGGTTCTGGTAAATCTGTTGGAATTAATGCAATGATTCTTTCACTTCTCTACAGAAATGACCCTGATAATTTAAAGTTGATGTTAATAGACCCTAAAATGTTGGAGTTCTCTATCTATAATGATATTCCTCATCTGATTACTCCTGTTATTACTGATTCTGCCAAAGCTATTGCCGCCTTATCTACTATGGTGGGGGAGATGGAGCGTCGATATAAAATGATGGCAGAGACACGAACAAAAAATATTGATACCTATAATGAAAAGATGAAAAAAAGAGGGCAGGATACTATTCCTTTTATTGTTATAATTATTGATGAATTAGCTGACCTTATGATGAATGGTGGAAAAGATGTTGAGTACTCTATTGCGAGACTTGCACAAATGGCAAGAGCATCGGGTATTCATTTGATTGTAGCAACACAGAGACCAAGTGTGGATGTTGTAACAGGTTTGATTAAAGCAAACTTACCATCAAGGCTCTCTTATCGAGTAGGGCAAAGAATCGACTCTAAAGTTATTTTAGATGCATTGGGTGCAGACAGTCTTTTAGGAAGAGGAGATGCCCTCTTTACCCCTCCAGGAACAAATGGATTAGTTAGAATACATGCTCCTTGGAATTCAGAAGAGGAGGTAGAAGAGATTGTTGAGTTTTTAAAAGAGCAGAGAGCCCCTGATTATGATGAACGATATCTAGTTCCAGAAGAGGGAAGCTCTTTGGTTGGAGTTGGTATTGTTGGTGATTTGGATGAACTCTATGAGGAAGCTAAAGAGATTATTATTACAGACCAAAAGACATCCATCTCCTATTTACAACGAAAACTACAGATAGGTTATAACCGTTCTGCAAACATTATTGAACAACTTCAAGAGATGGGTGTTTTATCTGCTCCTAATAATAAAGGGCAAAGAGAGATTATTATTTAGAATAAAATGCATTCTATGTCAAAGTGATTTTATGATATTCTACTTATAATTAAAAGTGGAGAATTTAACGTGACAGAAGAAAAATTAGCACAAGTTAAAATAGCTGGTTTTGTAATCAAACCAGATGCCCCAGAAATTCGTCATGTATATGATGAGATAAAAGAGAAGTTTCAAGCCAAAGGGATACGAGTACTTTTAGTGGAACACTCTGCTAAAATGATTGGTTATGATGATGGTATTGATTTTATTAAACTTTGTATTGAATCTGACTTTTTAGTCTCTTTAGGAGGCGATGGAACATTACTCTCTTTGGTACGAAAATCATATAGTTTTCATAAGCCTGTTCTTGGAATCAACGCAGGAACATTAGGCTTTCTAGCCGATGTTACATTGGATGAAGTGGATACTTTTTTAGATAATCTTCTTGTTGGTCGATACCGAATTGATGAGAGAATGATGATTGATGGGTATATTCAAACAGCAGATGGTCGTAAAAATTTTTATGCCTTCAATGATGTTGTTATCACACGACCAAGTATCTCTCATATGGTTAAAATAGATGCCTCTATTGATGATGAGTGGTTCAATACGTACAGAGGAGATGGTTTGATTATCTCTACGCCTACAGGAGCTACAGCTTATAATTTGGCAGCAGGAGGTCCTGTGATGTACCCTTTGACAAAAGCGTTTATTATGACTCCTGTTGCTGCACACTCTTTAACTCAACGTCCTTTGGTCTTACCTTCTGATTTTACGATTAATTTGAGTTCTCCTAAAGATAAAGTCATTGTTATGATAGATGGTCAAGATGATTATGAGATGCAAGCAGGAGAAATTTTAGTTATTAATGGTGCAGAGATTGGAGCAAAACTATTGCATAAAAAAGAGCGAAATTACTTCTCGGTTTTACGAGAAAAACTTTCGTGGGGCGATATAGAATAGATATGATTAATAGAGTATATATAAAAAACTTAATTTTATTTGATGAGGTTGATATTGAAATAGAAAAAGGTCTAGTTGTGTTGTCTGGTCCATCAGGAGCAGGTAAATCACTTTTTATGAACAGTATCTTGGCTACTTTTGGTTATGGAGTGTCAGAAGCTTCTCTTTGTGAAGTTTCAGTACAAAAACCTTTGAGATTAAAAAGTGAAGCCTATGAATTAGAAGATGAATTAACATTAAAGGTATTGAAAAAAGAGAAAGTACGTTACTATTTAGAGGGACAACATATCTCTAAAAAAGTTTTAAAAGGACTTTTCTCCCCTTTTGTACAGTTTTTATCGGTACGCGACAAGAGTAAGTTTGATAGTAAAAATCTTATAGAACTTATTGATAACTCTTTAGGCTCTAAAGATAATAATTTTAAGAAGATGGTTAAAGAGTATCGTAAACGTTATCTAAATTATAAGATAAAATTAGAAGAGCTAAATAGAATAAAGCGGGATGAATCCAAACTGATAGAGTTAATAGAGTTTGCAAAATTTGAGATAGAAAAAATAGAGACAGTTGCTCCTAAAATAGGAGAAGATATAGAATTATTAAATGTAAAGCAACAGCTCTCTAGGTTAGATAAGGTAAAAGATGCGTTAGAGAATGCAACAGAGATATTTAAAGTAGAGGAGTCTGTATCAGAGGTATATAGACTTTTAGAAAAAGATAATAGCTCTTTTTTAGAATTAATGAATCAGTTAAGAGTTGATTTTGAAGATGTAGAGATATTATCAGATGAACTTTCAGAGTTGGATATAGAAAATATTTTAGACAGACTTGAAAAAATATCAGTACTCAAGAGACGATATGGAAGTATCGAAGAGGCTTTAGAGTATGCAGAGAGAAAAAAAAAGGAGATAACAAAATATCAAAATATAGAGCAAGATAAAAGTATGTTGGACTCATTTATTCAAATGGAGTATAGTGAACTTATTGTTTTAGCCAATCGTATTGGTCGTGATAGAAAAAAACACGCTCTTGTTTTAGAAAAATCTTTAAAAAAATGTTTAAATGAGTTGAAATTACCTCCAATTACATTTATTTTTACTAAAATCTCTTTGGATATTTTAGGTGAAGACAAACTATCTATTGATTTAAATGGTTCTAGTGCAGGAACTTTAAGTGGAGGCGAGTTTAATCGTGTTCGTTTGGCTCTTATGGTTGTTTCTCTATCTGGTATACGTGATGGAGGAGTGTTGATATTGGATGAGATTGATGCAAATGTTAGTGGTGATGAGTCGATAGCTATTGCCAATATGATAGCCAAACTCTCTTCTGTTTATCAAGTTTTTGCTATATCGCATCAATCACATTTAGCCTCTAAAGCAAATCAACATCTTTTAATATCTAAAATAAAAGGTAAAAGTAGCGTAAAAAATTTAGATAAAGAGGGAAAAATTGATGAAATTGCACGTATTATTGCTGGAGAGAAGATGAACCCTGAAGCTCTATCTTTTGCAAAAAAACTGTTATCATAAACATAATTTTATTAATAAAAACTAATAAAATAACTTAAGTTTAATTTTAATTACACTATAATTCAATAATAACAAATAGGAGTATTAAAAATGTTTGATAATAGAGAAGATGAATATTTAAAGGCAACACAAAATGCACAAGTCAATCTAAATAATAATAAAAATAGCTCTAAAGGATTATTAGTTACATGGAATATTTTTCTTATGAGTTCCTTTACTTTGATAGGGTACCTTGGGTTTAACTACCTAAAGAGTGAAACAACACTATTTAATAATCCCCTACTATCTTCTCAAACAGCTGTTATGGGAGTAAGTGATACTAAAAGTGATAGAGAATATTTAGAAATGCTAAATTCTATGGAGATGGATATTATTAATAAAAAAGAGTTAACGCTTAGTGATGCAATGGATAATGTTATCAATACCTCTACAGCTAAAGATAATTCTTTATATACACAAGCTATTTCTCAAGAGATTGATGAAAATGTATATCATAAAAATTCCAGAGTTATTTTGGTTAAAAAAGGAGATACATTAGGAAGTATTTCAGAAAAATTTTATGGTAATCCAATGGAATTTGATAAAATTATTGAAGCAAACAAGAAATTAAATAATGATTTTCATGTGATTCATGTTGGTCAAAAGCTTAATGTCCCTTATTAAAATTTCATAGTTCTTGCCAACTCTCTTGGTACTATTCTTTAAACAAAAGAAACTTAGGAGATTGGAAAATGTTTAATCATAAAGATGAGTATGCCCAAGCAACAGAGAATGCAAGTATTAATCAGCATGGAAAAAAAAAATATATAGAAGGCTATAATCTCAGTATTTTAAATCTGTTATTCTTAACAACTATTGGTGTTATGGGTTATGTAAGTTTTGACTCTTTAAAATATAAATTAAATTTTAATAATAGTATTGAGATAGAGAAGAGTAGTATAATAGAGAGGCAAAAAGATTTAGATTCATTGAGTTTAGCCATTAATGATATTGTAAGTAAGACAAAATTAAATGATAGTTCTCTCTATACACAAGCTCTTTCCCGTGAACTAGATAAAAATTCTATACGAACTATTATTGTTCAAAAGGGAGATACATTAGCCAGTCTTTCACTGAAATATTATGGAGATGAGTTGGCTTATGATAAAATTATCTCTAATAATAAATCTTTAAGCAGTAAATCACATACAATTTTCCCTGGACAAAAGTTGATTTTACCTTAGTAAACTCTTTTTCTGCTAGAATTCTTTTTAATTTATAAAAAGGTGTTAATGATGATTATAGATACCCATTGTCATTTGGATGATGAGCGATACAATGATGATATAGATGAAGTACTTTCAAGAGCAAAAGAGCATGGGATAGAACGTTTTATTATTCCAGGAGCAGACCCCCAGACGCTAAAAAGAGCAGTAGAACTTTCAGAAGAGTACTCCGAAATATATTTTTCAGTTGGAGTTCATCCTTATGATGCACAAAATTACGATAAGAATTTTTTAAAAGAGTTTGTTTCTCATCCGAAATGTGTGGCTATTGGAGAGTGTGGACTTGATTATTTTCGTCTACCTGAAAATGAAGAGGCTATTATTA
Organism: Sulfurovum sp.; assembly: GCA_003978395.1. Taxonomy (GTDB): domain Bacteria; phylum Campylobacterota; class Campylobacteria; order Campylobacterales; family Sulfurovaceae; genus UBA1140. Next base: position 8,564 of record QNZV01000140.1, read on the forward strand.
AAGAGAAAGCCTTACAAAAGAGAGTTTTTATAGACCAAATTGAGTGGGCAAAAGAGCTTGGTTTACCATTAATTGTTCATGTACGTGAATCTTCAAATGATTGTTTGGAGCTTTTAGAAGAGTATGCAGGAGAGATGGGAGGAGTCTTACACTGTTATAATGCAAATGAATCATTATTAAAATTAAGTGATAAAAACTTTTACTATGGTATTGGGGGTGTTTTAACCTTTAAAAATGCAAAAAAACTTATTAATGTTTATCCTAAGATTCCTAATGATAGGATAATTATTGAGACAGATGCACCATACTTAACACCACACCCACATAGAGGTAAACGTAATGAACCTATGTATACACAGATTGTGGCTGAAAAAATGGCTAATCTTTCAGAGTCCTCTTATGCAGATGTTGCAAAGAGAACAACAATAAACGCAAAAAAACTTTTTTTAAAACTTAACTAAAACTTAATTAATAAAACTAAAAATAAAATTAATTTAAAATTAAATTTTAAGTAAGGCTATACTATAATTTTAAAAATACAATTATAGGAATAGCTATGAAAATTTATAAAATATTAATATTCTCTCTTTTACTACTACCAACACTTGCTTTTTCTAATTTGCGTGATGAGTTCCCAAGTTATAGCTACATTTTTACAGAATTTGATGTTCCTGAAGACTTTATTGATAATCCTGAATTTAAAAACTTTGTATATCGGCATAAATACGATTATACAAAACGTTTTATTAAAGCTGTAAAACAAGGGCAACTTGTTGTTCCCATGATGAAAAATATTATTTATGAGCGTGATATTTCTCCAATTTTCCTCTATATTGCTATGGTGGAATCTGAATTTAATACGAATGCACGTTCTCGTACAGGAGCTGGTGGATTATGGCAAATTGTGGTTAATACGGCTAAAGAGCTAAGATTAAGAATCAATAGTGAAATTGATGAACGTTATGACCCTGTTAAATCTACGAATGCGGCTATTAAATATCTTTATCATATAAATAATAATCTTCATAGTTGGTACTTGACAACAATGGCATATAACTGTGGAAATGGTTGTGTAAATAAGGCAATTAATCGAGCAGGCAGTAGAAGATTAGATGTTTTGATGAGTGCTAAGAACTCTTATATTAAAAAAGAGACAAAGAAATATATTCAAAAAGTCTTGTTAATGGCAATGATTGGAGAGAATTATCTCTTTAAACAAAATGATAGAGTAGGTGAGATAATGCATACTATGCACAGAGATGGAATTACTCCTGTTAGGGTTCGTTCAGGAGAGAAAATTTCTACTATAGCATCACTCTTAAATATGAATCAAAAATATTTAAATAAGATAAACCCACATTTAAAGAGTGGTCATGCACCTTATAATCGTTCATATAAAATTAATATCCCTAGTTCAAAAGTAAGAGATTTTAATCAACGCTATGCAGGTATCTATAGACAAAGAAATGAATATCTTTCTGTTAATATCTATTGAAATCCTTATAAAAAATAATAAAAAAATTAAATATAAATATATAAAAGGTATACATTATGAAAACTCTATTTAGTGAAAAACAATTAATACTTATCTCGTTCTCTTTTCTCTTTTTTAATGATTGTATGGCAGATAGTCAACCCTTATGGGAGAAAGTTAATTCCAATACAACTAAAGAAGATTGTCTGAATTGTTCTGTAGATTTAGATTTTGATAAAAAAATTTCTAAAGATGTTCAAAATAGAAAATCGGTTGTTTATGCATTTAATGATGTAAACAGAGAATCTAAAATATATAATAATAATGGATATAAATATAAAATATCTAAATCAGATATTAATCCAAAGGCTCTTGAGTTTAAGGATAAGGTTTATGTGGAAAAGATAAAGAGTGCTAATTCTGAAAAAAGAGTAGCCATTCAAATTGGTGCATTTAGACAATATAGTGGTGCTGAAAAGTACGTTAAAAAGTATGCTATACTTTCATCAAAATATAAAATTACAATAAAAACAGGTGCAAAAAATCAAAAACCACTATATCGTGTTCAAGTAGAGGGTTTTTCTTCTAAAGTTAAAGCCGAAGAGTTTAAGAAAAAATATGGTTTAGTTGGAGCATTTCTTGTGATGAAGTAGCACCTTAATCTAAGGAAATAAAAGATGATAGAACTCTCACGAGAGACAAAAGAGACCCAAATCTCGGTAAAGCTTGAACTCTATGGTCAAGGAGAATCCAATATCAATACAGGTGTTGGTTTTTTAGACCATATGTTGGAAGCGTTAGCCAAACATTCTCATATGAATTTAGAGGTCTCTTGTAATGGAGATACGCATATAGATGACCACCACTCGGTGGAAGATGTTGCGATTGTTATTGGTCAAGCATTAAAAAAAGAACTCTATCCTATCAAAAATATAGAACGTTATGGAAATGCCACTGTGGTTATGGATGAAGCTTCAGCTACTTGTGATTTAGATGTCTCTAATCGCCCTTTTTTGGTTTTTGAAATGCCTGAAATTATGAGTGGTAAAATAGGAAACTTTGATGTCGAGTTGGTAGAAGAGTTTTTTAGAGCCTTTACCTTTAATGCTTCACTTACTTTACATCTTATTTGTAATCGAGGAAAAAACAAACACCACATAGCAGAAGCATCGTTTAAAGCTTTAGCAGTAGCACTTCGTCGTGGAGTTAGCATTAATAAAAATGCAGGAATTCCAAGTACCAAAGGTGTTTTATAATGGCAATAGAACTAATTGTCTTAGATGTGGATGGTACATTAACTGATGGTAAAATAACCTATACACAAAACGGAGATGAGGTTAAATCTTTTTGTGTCAAAGATGGTTTAGCTATCGCCTCATGGTTAAAATTGGGTAAGCAAGTAGCCATTATTACAGGACGTAACTCTAAAATAGTAGAAAGACGAGCCAAAGAGTTAGGAATCAACTACTTTTATCAAGCTGTTCATAATAAACAAGAGGTTCTGGAAGGTTTATTAAAAGAGTTAAATTTAAGTATGGATAATGTAGCTTCTGCTGGAGATGATTTAAATGACTATAAAATGTTAAAAGCCTCAAAACGTTCGTTTGTTCCCATTAACGCTTCTATCTATGTCAAAAATATAGCAACTGATATTTTAAACTCAAAAGGTGGAGAGGGTGCTATTCGTGAGATGTTAGAGTCCTTAATTTGTGATGAAGGCTTAGAGAAAGAGTACTTGGCTCTATGGTATTAAAAATTGAACAGATACTTATTTTTGTTACTCTAATACTGATTCTTAGTATTATAGGTATTAACCCCTCTTCCAAACCTGCTATTAATTCTAAAGGGGATAAGGAAGTTTTGTTTAGAGACTTCTCTCTTTTTGAGTTAAAAGTTGCTAGTGAGGGTAAAAAAGTTTTTGCACATGAAGCTATAAAACATACAAACTATTTGGATTTAAGAGAGGTTAATCTCTCTGATGAGAATGGTCATAATATTATCTCTACAAGAGCTGTTTATGAAGATGATGCTGTTTTTATGAAAGATGACATTGTATTTACGCGAAATGATGGATTGAAATTTACAACAAAAGATTTAACTTATGATTTTGGAAAAGAGAAGGTAGAGACGTTTGAACCTTTTTTCTTGGAGTTTAATGGTAACTCTATAGAAGGGGATAACTTGAAGTACAACATGAAAAACAGAGAGATTTCTGCAGATAACATTGAGGCATCAATCTTAATTCCTACTTCAAAGTAATATTTGTAATTCTGTCAATTTTTTCTAAATATCCATTAAAATTTAAAGAGGTTACAGCCGTACGACCTAGAGCAAAATGTTTTGATGATGACCCCCAAACCGTATGAATAATAAACGGTTCTCCATGATACTTTCCAATATAGAGAACAATATGACCTTTTAAGTGAAAGATAGTAACTCCTGCTTTTGCCCATCTGTTGATTTTTTGTATTCTTGGATTTTTATCAAAAACATTTAGCTCTACTTTAGCATCTCCTACTTTACTTTGAGAAGCTGAATTTCTAGGTAACCTTAATCCTGTTGTTGCATAAATCTCTTGTATAAACTTAGAGCAATCTTGCTCTCCAAACATTCCACCCCAACCATAAGGTGCATGTAAAAATTTAAAAGCTTGGCTTAAAATATTTTGTTGAGTATAGTCTAGGTATCCTATATGAACATTACTTTTTTTCACGGTAGCCTTAGTAAATGTTAGGTCTCCGTTATCCTTACGTGTAGGAACACGAACCATTATCTTATCGTCAATACTCATAATATAAGGTACTTTAACCCCCATACGCATGTAGTCGTAGTAGACCCCCTTTATAAGTAAAGGTGTCTTAGCCGAAGTTGTAACAATAAATTTTTTAGCGTCCAAATAGTCTAAAATATCTTTTTTCTTTCCAAAAGCAATATCTCTATCACGTACCCATCCTGAGCTTGTAGGACCTATTCCATAATGCCATGCACCATCTATACTACTGTGTAAAATAGCAATAGGTGTAGCGATGTCCAAGGCTGAATTCTGATTTCTATCAAAATAGATTTGATTTTTTCTTTTTATCATCACCTCTTCTGTTGGAATAATCCTTTGATTGGTGTAAGTTATAGTCAATGCATAACGGGTTTTTTGATTTTTATTAGCAAGTCCTTCTATGTTTAACTCTTTTTTTAACTCTTTATAGAAGCTCGAAGAGATGGAACTATTATCTGCAAAGTACTTCACTTTCTCCTTTAGACCATTAAAACTTTTGAGTATAGAACTTTTTATCCATGTTGAGGTGTAGTGTTTATTAATATCTTTAAAATAGTTCAGTAGACCTTTCTCATGAGCAATAGTATTATTGAATTGTTGAATCTCTTTTTGATTCATAATAACTTTATCTGCTTCATCCAATTGAGTAATCCAAAACTCTGCAATATTTAAGTGTCGGTTTGGGTTAACAATAAAAATAGGTTGCTTCTTTTTTGATTTTGTTAGCAAAGGTCTGTTATCGCCTACATCTTGACAAGAGGTAAGTAGAAATAAGATAGAGAGTAAAATGATTTTTTTCATAAGAGATTATAACAAAAAAATTTAAATAGATTTTCAAAAACTTAGGATTTGTCTAAGAATCAGAACTTTTTGATACAATGCCATTAATAAATTGTAGGGTGCGATTGCCATCGCACCAATAAAATATTAATATTATTCAACGGTGCGATAGCAATCGCACCCTAGGTAAATTCAAAGGTAACAATTGGCAACCACAACAAAAGAAATCAAACAACTATTAGAACAAAGAATCCTAGTTATTGACGGTGCAACAGGTACACAGATACAAAACTTAGAAATCCCCAAAGAGGCATGGTTAGATGACAAAGGGATAGACCAAGAGGGGTGTAATGAACTTCTAAATGCCACAGCACCAGAGCTTATGCGAGAAGTACATAACGGTTATGCAAAAGCAGGTGCAGACATTATTAAAACCAATACTTTTGGGACAATGCCGTGGGTACTTGATGAGTACGATATGGGCGAACGGTGTTATGAGCTTTCCAAATTGGGTGCAGAGATTGTAAAAGATGTTTGTGACCAATACTCTACGCCTGAAAAACCACGATTTGTTTTGGGTTCAATTGGACCAGGAACAAAACTCCCCTCTTTGGGACATATTCACTATGATGAGATGTATGAGGGGTATAAAACCACAGCATTAGGGCTTATTGATGGTGGGTGTGACATCTTTATGTTAGAGACCTGTCAAGACCCACTACAGATTAAATCAGCTCTTCATGCTTGTGAAGATGCGAACAAAGAACGGGGTGTGGAACTTCCTATTATGATTTCAGTAACCATTGAGCTTAGTGGAAGTATGCTGATTGGAACCGATGCTACGACCATTGTAACAATTTTAGAGCCATTTGATATTCTCTCTCTTGGGTTCAACTGTGGAACAGGTCCTGACCAAGTTAAAAAGCACTTGCGAACCCTTTCTGAACTTTGTAATATTCCCATTTCAGTTCATGCCAATGCAGGTTTACCACAAAACCGAGGAGGGTACACCTACTATCCAATGGGACCAGATGAGTTTACAGCTAAACAGCTAGAGTTTACCGAGTTTGATGGAGTCTCCTTTTTAGGTGGATGTTGTGGAACTACACCTCAACACATTCATGCACTTCAAAAAGCTGTAAAAGGGATGAAGCCAAAAAAACCAACAGGTCAAGTCTCCCCAAGTATCGCTTCACTCTTTAATACTACTGAACTCTTTCAAGAACCTGCTCCACTGCTTATCGGAGAGCGTTCAAACTCAACAGGTTCAAAAGCTTTTAGAGAGCTAATTATCGCTT
>QNZV01000003.1 GCA_003978395.1 Sulfurovum sp.
TAGACCACTTTACAGTTATACTCTTTTTCAAAATTATCTATTAGTTTTTTTATATTCATGATGTGAGATTATAGCTTGTTTTCTCTAAAGTCAAATGTATTTCTACTCCACATTAAAATCAAAATACTTTGTATAAGGTTCATTTTTCAAAGTAAAATGCCACCACTCTTGAGCGTAAGATTTGAAACCATATTTTAACATTATTATATGCAACAACATTCTATTGGCTCTCTGCTCGGCTGTAATATTTTTATAATGTACCCAAGAGTTCGTTCCAAAAAAATCAAAAGAGCTACCCATATCCAGTTCAATTTTACTCTCTGCATCTATAATGGTCAAGTCAACCGTACTGCCCCTGCTGTGTCCTGAATGTTTGGCGATGTAACCCTCTTTGAAAAGATTTTTCTTCTCTACATTTGGGTAAAAAGCCTTTTTCATCTTAATATCTGATAAATCTTTTCCCCATCTCACAAAATGGTCAACAGCTTTTTGAGGTCGATAGGCATCAAATATTTTCAATCCCAAAGAGAAAGTTTTTAACTCTTTTTGTACTTTTTTTAGAGCTAAAGTTGCCTCTTTAGTCAAAATTGCTTTTGGTGCTAAATAGCCATCTATTGGTTTTCCTATAAAATTATCTGAACCATAATATTTTATATCTAATTCAATAGAGGGAATCTCTTTTTTTAGCTCCAAAAAATCTTTTGCTTCTAAACTTATACACATAATAATTGCTATCCATACTATTTTTTTCACTTTTAAAACCTAAATTTGTTTGCATATAATGTTAATCCATAACCAACACTGCTAAAAACATCTGTATGAAAAATTTTATCTTCAGAAAAGTAGTTAGAATAAATCTTTTTTACACTCGGAACAAGTGTTGAACCACCTGTCAAAAATACTTTATCTATTTGGTCTACGGTAACATTGGCTTGTCTTAGAGCCTCAGTTAAAGCCTCTTCAATCTTTTGAGTATAGGGAGTAATAGAGTTTTCAAACTCATTAAGTGTCAAATCCACAGCAAAAGGAGAGTAGAACATATTCATATCTAAACGAGCCTTATCAGATGAAGAGAGTGTTACTTTAGAATTGACAATTTCATTTGCAAAATCAAAGTAAAGATTATCTGTAATTAGCTCATGTAAACGTTCTATCTTCTCTTTTTCATATGCCATCATCATAAGTTTATCTATTCTAGTCAAAACTTTTCGGTCAAACATTCGTTGAAATAAGTGCCATTCAGAGAGGTCAAAATAGAGTTCATAAGGGACTTCCATCTCTTTTCCCATACTTTTATAGATTGTGCCTTGACCCAAATGAGGGGCAATAAACTCTTTTATAATTGATGAATCAAAACTATTTCCACCCACATAAACCCCATGATTAGAGAGTATATCTTCTGTTCTATCGGCTTTATGACGACTATCTCCACCTACTTTAATAACAGAATAATCAGTTGTTCCCCCACCAATATCAGCTACCAAAATCAACTCTTCTCTGTTAATTTTATCTTCATACGAAAGAGCTGCCGCAATGGGTTCGTATTGAAAGACTATATTTTTAAACCCTGCTTTTTTTCCTGCACTCTGCAATCTATTTTGAGCCTCTCTATCCAAAGAATCAGAGTCATCATTAAAACGTACAGGTCTTCCAAGCACTAGGTTCTCAATAGATTCCCCTGCTTCTCCATCCATTTTTTGTTTAAAGCGTCGTAAAATGATGGATATTAAATCATCCAAATAGTAGGTGTCTGTTCCTAAAACTGTTTCAATATTCTCTTTGTGACCCAAAAAAGATTTCAAAGATTGTAAATAACGACCTTCTGTATCCATATCTAATTGAGACAATACATCATCGCCAACATAAAAGCCTCTCTCTTCAAAAGAGTAGAAGAGTACGCTTCTAGTCTCAATGCTTTTTTGACCCAACTGAATCATTTTTACTTTATTATTTAAATTAATTCCAGCAACAGAGTTCGTTGTTCCAAAGTCAATAGCAGAGCTTATCATCAATAGTAATCCTTAGATAAAATTTGAAAAAGCATTTTAACTAAAATGAGCGTTAATAGAGCTTTCCTTTCATATCAATATAGGTTAGATAGACCCTTAAATCAAACTCGAACTGATGATAAGAGGGTTCTATATACGTGCAAAATTTATAAAAAGCCTTATTGTGTTCTTTCTCTTTAAAATGAGCCAGTTCATGCACGACTATCATTCGTAAAAATTCTTCAGGCATATTTTTAAAAATTGTCCCAACGCGTATCTCATTTTTAGCTTTTAATTTTCCACCTTGAACCCGTGAAACAAAAGTATGTGTTCCTAAAGCATTGTTAATCACATTTATTTTTCCATCATAAAGTACTTTAGAAAGAGTAAACTTTTTTAAATAACTATTTTTAAACTCTTGTGTATATTCATACAGAGCCTTATCATTTTGGTATTTATGTTTGGTTGGGTATTTATTCAAAAGATACAAAGAGAGCTTATCTTTTTCAAACAGCTCTTTTATCTGATTTTGTAAATGGGTGGGGTAGTTATTTAGGTATTTTAGGGTCATTATTACTTCAACTCCCCCCAACTATCCCCTACACTAACTGAACATACCAATGGAATTTCAAGGGTCATAATATTTTCCATTATATCTTTTAATTTTATAGCAACCTCATCAACTATCTCTTCTTTGATTTCAAAAATAAGTTCATCATGTATTTGTAAAAGCATCATGCCATCTATTTTTTCTTTAGTTAAATACCCCTCTATCTTTAACATCGAAAGTTTAATTAAATCTGCTGCTGAACCTTGGAAGACGGTGTTGATTGATTCACGCATAAATGATGCTTTTTGCATTCCTGTAGCATTTTCATAATCAAATAATCTTCTTCGCCCTAAAATAGTTTCAACGTAACCAATTCTTTTTACATCATCTTGAATTTTACCTAAGAAATGTTTTACAGTTGGGAAGCTTTCAAAGTAGTTTATGATTATCTCTTTTGCCTCTTTGCTTGTTATTTTTAAATCATCCGAGAGTTTTTTTGCTCCCATTCCATAAAGAATACCAAAGTTAACGGTTTTTGCATGGTTTCTTTTGGCTTGGGCATTCTCTTCTCCAAAGAGTTTAATTGCTGTGGCTGTATGAATATCTACTCCATTATTAAAGGCTTCTAGTAAAGCACTGTCTTTAGAGAAATGAGCCAATAAACGTAACTCTATTTGAGAATAATCAATACTTAATAATTTATAACCATCTTTTGCTATAAATGCTTCACGAACACTTCTTCCTAGCTCTGAACGTACAGGAATATTTTGTAAATTTGGGTCTTTTGAACTTAGTCGTCCTGTGGCTGTTCCTGTTTGAATAAATGACGTATATACACGATTATGTTCATCTTGTTGGGCTAGTTTCAAAAGTGGTTCAGCATAGGTAGAGAGGATTTTTTGAATGGTTCGGTACTCTAAGATTTTAGGAATTACTTCATGCTCATCTATCAGAGAGTTTAATACTTTTTCATTAGTGCTGTAGCCTGTTTTGGTCTTTTTTCCACCTTTTAGACCCAAATGTGAAAAGAGTACATTTCCAAGTTGTTGAGTAGATTTTATATTAAATTCACTCTGAGTTAAGCTATAAATCTCTTGCGTTAAGCGTTGAAGTTGACTGCTCAAACTCTTTTTTAATGTTTCAAGTTTTGAAATATCAAGCTTGATTCCTCGTTGCTCCATAGCAATTAAGATGTTAATAAATGGATATTCAACCTCTAGTGCCTCTTTTTTGAGATGATTTAAAGAAGCCAAATTCAAGGCATTATCTAATTTATGATAGAGCATAAATGTCATCCATGCATCTTCACTGGCATAGAAGGTGGCTAATTCTATATCTACATTGGCAAAGGTTTCACCTTTTTTAACCATCTCTTTAAACGGTTTCATCTCATAATCAAAAAACTTCTTAGCCAAAGAGTCTAATCCTACTTTACTCCCTGCATTTAACAGCCATGCCATAATGATTGTATCAGCAAAAGGGATTATCTCTTCTATATTATGTTGAAAATAGAGTAGAGAGAGGTCAAATTTTAGGTTTTGCCCAATTACTTTTGCGTTTAATATTATGCGTATAGCACTTAAAGCATCTTCTATACTTACTTGGCTTGTTACTCCCAAATAGAAATGAGCAATAGGGACGTAATAGGCTTTTTTCTCGTCTATGGCAAAAGAGAAACCAACTATTTTATCTTTTTTGGTGTCCAATCCCATTGTTTCTGTATCAAAGGCTACTAAAGTATTGGGAGTAATGGTGTTTACTACTTCAAAAAGTTTCTCTTTTGTGTCTAAAGTGATGGCTCTAAAAGTTAAATAACCTTCTGTATTCTCCTCTTCTTCGCTCATCTCTGAAAAATCCACTCCTACTCTTGCTTTTTTAATTGCTTGTTTCATCTCATAGCGTTCAAAATCATCTATCAAACAGGTTAAATAATTTTTATCTTCAAAGGCAAAACTCTCTAAATCAAAATCTTTAAAGAGATCCTGCTTCATGGTTACGAGTTCTCGTGACATAAAGGCATTCTCTTTGCTCTCTAAAAGCTTTTTTTGGATGTTTGCTGTTCCACAATTTTCTATATCATCATAAATCGCTTCCAAGGTAAAGTATCTGTTGATGAGTTTACTCGCCCCTACTTTCCCAATTCCTTTAACCCCTGGAATATTATCTGAACTATCTCCGATAATTGCCTGAAAATTTATAAAATCTTTTGGATAGACTCCAAATTTTTTGAAACAATCCTCTTCTGTTATCTCTTTTCGTTTTACAGAATCGTACATAACAACTTTACCATCTTCTATCATTTGATATAAATCTTTATCATGAGAGACGATTCGTACATTTAAGCCCTGCTCTTTCCCATATTTCGCCAAAGTTGCAATAATATCATCTGCTTCAAATCCCTCTTTTGCCAAATGAGCAAAACCCATTTCACGTATCCAATCAATAGCAATAGGAAGTTGCTTTACTAAATCTTCTGGTGGTGCATCTCTATTGGCTTTATATTCAGGGTAAATTTTATTTCTAAAGGTATCCCCTTTTGAGTCTAAAGCAAATACAATATAGTCCGTGTTGTGGTCACGACGTAAGCCATCAATCAAGTTTATGAAACCTGTTAGTAATCCTGTAGGAAATCCATCTGAATTTTTAAGGGGAGGAAGAGCAAAATATGAACGAAAAAAGAAGCCAAAGGTGTCGATAATAGTTAATGTTTTCAAAAATATACCTAGTTTTTAATATTCGGGATTCTATCTAATTCTCTATTACAACTTAATTTAATTAAAAACTTAATATAATCTAAATAAAAAAAATTAACCTTAATATAAACTAATTGAAAAGAGCTTTTATGTCTAATGTATATGACCCTTATCGTAATGCCGTACGACAAACACTCCAAGAGAAAGAAATTGAAATACGAAAAAAAGAGTTTATTGAGAAAAAAAATAGAGAGAATGCTAAAAGGTTTTTACAAAAAAAAGTATACTTAAGTGACTTTATTAATCTACCAGAAGGTTTAGCCAATAGTATCTTTTTTGGACTATTTATAGCTATTCCTTATCTTCTTGGTATTATATTTATTTTTATAATACTTGCAAAAGCAAGTTTTCATACATATGAAACAATAGAAAAATCTTTTGCTTTTTCATGGGTTATTGGATATGAAGTTTTAGCATCTCTCTTACTCTTAATGATTTTAAAAAATTCTCTAAATTTTAGATAATATCAACAATTTTTTTAACTTTTTCAAGAGGATTAATATCTTTATAAATAGGACGACCAATCACAGGAAAATCAACCCCCTCTTCTTTTGCTAACTCCAAGGTTGCCACTCTTTGTTGGTCTCCTGCATCTTCTCCAAAAGGTCTAATACCTGGACAAAGAGTTAAAAAACTATTAGAGGTAGCATTTTTAATAGCACGACTCTCAAAAGTACTACAGACTACTCCATCTAAACCATTCTCATAACTCATCATAGCAAACTGTTCTGCTTTTTCATTGATGGACTTTTCATAGATAGCAGAAAAATTTTCTTCATCAAAAGAGGTCAATGCCGTTACAGCTAACACCAAAGGGCGTTTTTCATAAGTAGAAAGCCTATCCATTACAGTTTTCATAGCCACTGCTCCAGCACTTGCATGTATATTAAACATATCTACACCAAGCTTTGCTATCTCTTCAGAGGCATCTGCCATGGTATTGGGAATATCATAAAGTTTTAAATCTAAAAATATTTTAAACTCTGGATTTATCTCCTTTAATGCCTCTATAAATGGTTTTCCATCTCGAATATAGGCTCTAAAACCAACCTTCATCCATATATTGTAACTTTTTAAAGACTCTGCTAATTCTAAATTCTCTTGGGCTGATGGTAAATCTAATGCAACACACAATTCCATGTAATTCTCTCTTTAATTAAAATGGCTATAATTCTACCCAAATTATAAAAGATAAGGATTAACATGTCAAAAAAATATGATGTATCACAAGAGATACTAGATACATACAACTTCGCAAAATTTAACACCTCAAAGGGAACAATTTGGATTAAACTTTACACCAAAGATGCACCAAACACAGTAGCAAACTTAGCACACTTAGCAGAAACAGGCTTTTATGATAACTTAAAATTTCACAGAGTAATTCAGGGATTTATGGCTCAAGGTGGTTGTCCTAATACAGCTGAAGGTAGCAGAGGTATGCCAGGTACAGGTGGACCAGGTTGGTCAATTGACTGTGAAACAGATACAAGTCACGAAGCACACAGAAGAGGAACACTCTCTATGGCACATGCTGGACCAAACACTGGTGGTAGTCAATTTTTTATTACTTTTGTGCCAACTCCTCATCTTGATGGAGTTCATACAGTATATGGGGCTATTGCTTTAGATGATGCTGATAGTTTTGCAGTACTTGATTCAATTGAACAAAATGATGATATTCTTTCTGTTGAAGTTGTAGCTTCAAGAGACTAATACATACTCTCCTCTCATCTTTAAATATGAGAGGAAATTATACATTTTAAGAAAAGAGTGACTTTTTGAAATAAAATTATTAATTTTTATTGTTTTTTATGTTATAATATGTTTCGAAAGGAAGGTGCGTATCACATGTCTCTTAAAATATTTTTATCTCCAGCACTTTATATTATGAGTAAACTCTCATTTAAAGCAAAGATTATAACCTCTATATCTATACTTTTTATACTTCTATTATTTCCCTCACGAACTATATTTATTGACTATATTAAAAGAAGTCATAATTATAATAATCAACTTATTGGTTTAGAATATATAGAAATTATTAATAATTTTATCAAGGCAGTAGAGAGACATCGTTCACTTACAAAAAAATTCTTAGATGGAGATACAAATTTAAAAGAAGAGATTATTGAGAACGAACATATATTTTATACCAAACAAAAAATTGATATTATGAACTTTGACACTCAACATCTCAATATGCTTACCTCTAATCAAAATTTTAATACAGCTGTTTCTTTATATAATGTAATGGAAATCAATAAACTAGATATTAATCTTCTTACGGATGAACATTTTAAAACTTATGAAAAAATTATAAATAAACTAATAAAAACAATATTAGATATATCCGAAAAAACAACATTTAGAGCTTCTAAAGATTTAAGAGTTAACTACCTAGCAGATATGCTTCAAAATAAACTCTTACGTCTATATGAACTCTCAAAGCAACTTGAGGACACATCAGGGAGTCTATTTAAAAATAAATTATCAACACAAGAGAAAAAAAATATGTTATCTCTCTCCAGAGATTTAAAAGCATTAAAAATGAGTTTAGAAGAGACAAAGCTTTTGAGCCAACTTAGTAATTATCCTATACTACAAAATCAGACCACTACTGTTAGCCATACTCTTGAAATATTATTAGAGATAATAGATAAAAAGATTATAAAAGAAGATATAAGCCATTTTGATAAAAAAGCTTTTCATAGAAAAGCTATTGCATCTATTGAAGAACAAAATGAGCTTTATAAACGATATACTTATACCTATGAAAGAACAATTAAAGAGTTACAGTCTAATCTAAATAGTAAACTTTGGTCTCTACTTTTTGTCTTTTTAGTGATTTTAGGTGTTGCATTTTATATTTTTATAGCCTTTTACCTCTCCATTACCAAAAACTTAAAGAAGCTACAAACAGCCTCAGAAGATATTTCTTTAGGAAAAACAACAATTAAACTGGATGTTGATAAAGAAGATGAGATTGGAGATGCACTTTTAGCATTTAATACAATGAGTGAAAAGTTAACAGAGAACATCTCTTTTCTTGATGTCTATAAAACAGCCATTGATAGATCAAGCATTGTTTCAAAAACAGATGAGAAAGGTATTATTACCTATGTCAACAAAATGTTTTGTGAAGTATCTGGATATACAGAAGAAGAGCTTATCGGTCGTTCTCATAATATTATTCGTCATCCAGATATGCCAAAAGAAGTGTTTAAAGAGATGTGGGAAGTACTTCTTGCTAAAAAAATTTGGAAAGGTACGCTTAAAAATCGTAAAAAAGATGGAAACCCTTACATTGTAAATGCAACTATCTTACCTATTTTAAATAAAAATAATAATATTTTAGAATATGTTGCTGTACGACACAATATTACCGAACTCGAGGAGAGTAAAGAGGAGATTAAAAAACAAAGAACCGATTTATTAACAGGTTTACCAAACCGTAATCAACTTGTTAATGATTTAAAAACAGCAATTAAGCCTATTATTTTCTATCTTAATATTGATGATTTTTCTGGATTTAATGATTTTTATGGTTCATCTATCGGAGATGATGTCTTAATTAACCTTGCCTCTAAACTTCAAGCAATCAAAGATAAAAAAGATTTTAAACTCTATAAACTTCAAGCCGATCAATTTATTTTACTTTTCCAAGAGGACTATTTATCAAATACCAATTTTCAACTATTTTTTGAAAAGCTTATAGAAGATATTGAAGTAGAAATTTCTACTATAAATTTAGAAAATCAAAACCGTGTTTCTATCTCTATTACAAGTGGAGCAGCAAGCTACTATGCACATGACAACTATCAAAAACTTATTTTATACTCAAATATAGCTAGAAAAAGAGCGCAAAAAGAGCATAAAAAATTCTTACTTTTTGACCATAGCATGAGCAAAAGTGAAGATTATGCTCAAAATATTGAGTGGATTAGAAAAATAAAAGAAGCCATTGATGAAGATAGAGTCGTAACCTATTATCAGCCTATACTTAATAATAAAACTCAAGAGATAGTGAAATATGAGACATTAGTAAGAATGTTAGATAAAGATGGACATCCTGTATCTACATGGACATTTTTAGAGATAGCACAAAAAGCAAAACTATATCCTCAAATCACTAAAATTGTTATTGATAAAGCTTTTAAAACATTTGAAAATTTACCAGATTATGAATTCTCTCTTAATTTAACCATTGATGATATTTTATCAAAAGAGACCAGCTCTTATATCTGTGATAAGCTCTCAAACTATTCCAATAGCCATAATGTTATTTTTGAGATAACAGAGTCAGAAGAGGTTAATGACTATAAAAGAATTAATGATTTTGTTAAACGTATCAAAAAATATGGTGTTAAGATTGCCATTGATGATTTTGGCTCGGGATATGCAAACTTTGAACATATTATTGGTATAGATGCAGACTTTATTAAAATAGATGGTAGCCTAATCAAAAATATTGCTACAGATAAAAATGCACGGATAATTACCGAAGCCATTATTTCATTTTCAAAGAAATTAGGAAGAAAAACCATTACAGAGTATGTATCCAATGAAGAAATATATAAAATTGTCAAAGATTTAGGGGCAGATTATTCTCAAGGTTTTTACTTTGGAGCACCTGCTCCAGAGCTTCAATAATTCTATTTTGTTCTTTTATACTTTAAGGTAGTAGAAAAGTTGATAATGAAAAATATCTCTTAACTATAAAAAACAGCTTATATAAAAAATTTGATTTTATTTTTAATCAAATACTTAATTTGGAAAATATCTGTGTTATAATTAGCCTATGAAAACAATAATTATAATATTAAAGTTGTTAATCTTTTCTTTGCTATTTTCAAATAGTATATTAAACGCATCAACAATAAATGGAGACAAACCATCGTATGATAAAGTTTATAGAACAGATAGAATTGGCGATTCTTATCATTTTTTAATGTTAACAAAAGATGGTAAATATCACTATCTCTATACCAATAGGACTGCCAAGTTAACAGGTGCAGAACTAAAATCTACAAATTTACTTGATATATTAAAGAAAAAGCAGTCATGGGGACAAGCTTTTCCTAAAAAAGGTAAATATACCATTGATAATGGAAAATTTTACACTAAGCTTTTGTGGGATAGAATCTATATACTCTCTCCAAAAAAAATAAAATATTTAAATAAGATTTTTTATCTTAAATAATCTCTTTTTTTAGTTAAAATGGCATCTTTATTAACTTAAACATCCCATACGTTAAAAGGAAAGTCATGCATGGATTTTACAGAGTCGCTTCTGCTGTTAATCAAACTGCTGTAGCAAACCCTCAAAAAAATACTCTATCTATTCTCTCTCTACTCAATCAAGCTTATCATCAAAATGTCTCTGTAGTACTCTTTCCTGAGCTAACACTTACAGGCTATACAGCTTCTGATATTTTTTTCAATCAAACACTATTAGAAAATCAGAATACGGCTCTAAAATCTATTCTAAAAGTCAGTGAAAACATCTCAACAATTGCTATTTTAGGTCTTGTTTTACTATATGAAAATCGACTTTACAATACAGCTATTGTTATTCAAAATGGAAAAATTTTAGGTGTTGTTCCTAAAAGTTATATTCCTAATAAAAAAGAGTTTTATGAGAAACGTCACTTTATTTCAGGGCGTAACATACGAAATAGAACAACTTATTTATTGGGGCAAACCATTCCCTTTGGAGTTGATTTACTATTTTGTGATAACCAAGAGATGACATTTGGTATAGAAATTTGTGAAGATTTATGGGCGATTACTCCACCTTCAAATCAAATGTCAATTAATGGTGCGAATCTTATTTTTAACCTATCAGCAAGTAATGAACTTATCGGTAAAGCTGAGTACCGAGAGGAGTTGGTACGAACACAAAGTGCCAGATGTATGGGAGCTTATGTTTATGCCTCTTCAGGTGTAGGGGAGTCAACAACCGATACAGTATTTGGAGGTCACTCTATTATTGCAGAATATGGTTCAACTCTTGTTCAAAACCAACGTTTTGATATGAATTCAAACCTCATCATAGCCGATATAGATTTAGAGCGAATGAATTGGCAACGTCTTTCTGAATCCAGTTATTCTGATGAAATTATAACAGAGTTTAGACCTATCAATGTTAAATCTTTGGTTCAAATAAAAGAGTTAAAACGTTTTATTAATCCTCATCCTTTTGTTCCCTCTATCTACCAAGAAAAAGAGCATCGTTGCAAAGAGATTGTTAATATTCAAGCCTATGCACTTATCAAACGAATGAGCCATGCAGGCATCAAAAAAGCTGTTATTGGAATCTCTGGTGGATTGGATTCTACTCTTGCCCTACTCTCTACCCATAAAGCATTTCAACTCATGAACTGGGATAGTAAAGATATTATTGCCATTACCATGCCAGGGTTTGGAACAACCTCTCGAACGAAAAGTAATGCCATAGAACTCTGTGAAAAATTAAATATTACACTGCGTACCATTGATATTACAAAGTTGGCTCTCACAGAATTTGAAGCTATAGGACATCATATAGATGACCACTCTGTAACCTATGAAAATGTTCAAGCACGAGCAAGAACCTCAATTTTGATGAACACTGCGAACCGTGAGGGGGGTTTGGTTATAGGAACAGGCGATTTAAGCGAAATCGCTTTAGGTTGGTCTACCTATAACGGCGACCATATGAGTATGTATGCCTTGAATTCGGGTATTCCTAAAACACTTATAAAATACGTTATTGAGTACTTTAAAAGCAATAGCAACATTACTCATATTATAGATGATATTTTAGATACCCCTATAAGCCCAGAACTTTTACCTCATAAAGATGATGAAATAGTCCAAGAGACCGAATCTATAGTTGGTCCCTATGAACTTCACGATTTCTTTTTATATCACTTTATCAAATATGGAGCAAAGCCCAGTAAAATACTCTTTTTAGCCAACCATGCTTTTGAAAATTACAGTAAAGAAGAGATAAAAAAGTGGCTCAAAAAATTTTTATGGCGTTTCTTTAGCCAACAATTCAAACGCTCATGTATACCAGATGGACCAAAAGTAGGAAGTATCTCACTAAGTCCAAGAGCAGACTGGAGAATGCCAAGCGATGCAGATGTAAAAATTTGGATGGAAGAGCTAGAGAAATAAAATCTCTATACTCTTCAGATTAATTTTTTAAGATAACTCCGATACTGCTTTGTTCATGATTTTTGGTAAAATCATCTTTGCTAGAGCAACATTACCATCTTTCTTAAAAATAGCAAAAAGATGAAGATGCACAGCGCTATCCTCTCCAGAACAAGCCATTAAAATTTTAGATTTTTCTGTTGAAATTTCCATAATTTTGGTATGACCTAATGATAATTTTGTTGATAAAGCATGTGTATCTCTAAAAACATCATTAAATATAATGCTAGTCTCTTCTATATTAATATCTGAATCAGATTTATCAAATAGAAGCAGGTCTCCTGTATATTGACTAAGACCTACTCCCATATAACCATTTATCTGTTTAATATCATCAAAAATTGATTCATTTATCATTAAATATCCTTTATTTTTAATTATAATAAAAATTATAACATAATTTAACTTTATTAGAGAAATAATATTAATTAATAATTCTTTAATACATTTTGTCCTATTATTAGATATAAAAATACAGATTAGGATAATAATATGACAGAGCAAGAAGTACTATTGACAGATGTTGATATTATTGTATCTCAATCAGATTTAGAAGGTTTTATTATCTATGCAAATCCTATTTTTTATAAAATATCTGCCTATCCAAAAGGAAAGCTTATTGGCGAGAATCATAATATAATTAGACATAAAGATATGCCAAAAGTTGTTTTTAAATATATGTGGGAGCAGATAGAAGCAAAAAAAGAAGTTTACTGCTTTGTTAAAAATAAAGTCAGAGAAAATGGATACTATTGGGTATATGCTTATGTTCGCCCTTCTCTCAATAGAGATGGAACGATACGAAACTATATATCTACACGCAAAGCTATTTCCAAAAAAGCCAAAAATATTATTGAGCCATTCTATAAACACCTATTGAATATAGAAAAAAAGTATGGTCTAAAAGAGTCAGAAAAAGAGTTTAATAAGTTTATGCAAAATAACTGTTATCAAAATCAATCATATAATGATGTTGTACATTCCATTCAATATTAAAGGATACAAAATGAAAATAGAAAAGGTAATAAAAGATATTCAAGATATAAATGGATATATGGGTTCAGCAATCTTAAATCAAAGTGGAGAGACTATATATATTGATGAAAATCAAACTATTGATTTAGCATTCTCTTCTAGTATATTCAATGATACTTTTAGAGCTTTGACAAGTGCTTCTTTGGATATTGGACTAAGTAAGCTCATAAGATTAGAAACTGAAACTGATGAAGGCACTGTTTTCCTAATCTATGCAAATAAAAAACAGACTATTTTTTCTATTTTTGATTCAAAAGGTAATATATCTTTGGCAAAAATGATACTTTCTCAATTAATAAAATAAGAGTAAATATTATGTTTAATAAATTAAAAAATCTTTTTATAAATTCCCATAAAGAGACTATTGATATTTTTGAAAAACAGACAAAAATCAAGTATGAAGAGGATATATTTACCTCTTTTAAAGTTTTATCTCTAACCAATAGTTCACTCAAGAACCTCAATCCCTTATCTGTTTTTATAAATTTAGAGATAATCAATCTCTCTTCTAACAGAATAGACGATATAACGGTTTTGGAAAACTTCAGAAAAGCAAAAATTATAGATTTGCGTTTTAATAATATACAAGAACTTCCTAAATGGTTTTTGAAACAAAATAGACCTATATATTGGGAGAGAGACAATGATGAGAAAGAGGGGATTTTTTTAGAGGGTAATCCTATAGATAAAAGTATAATTGAAAATATTAGAAAAACTAAAATAGAGTCCATCGTATTAGAACCTTTGAGTCCACTAAATACTCAACATCTTGCTATTTTTATCAAAGATGGATTATCCTCTATGTTTCTTGATTATTTTACTCAAAATAGAGATTTGATAGTAGATAATAGTAGCAATTTTAGACTAAATATTTCTCAAATAGAGTACTTGGAAAATTCTATAGAGAATACACCCTTACTTCATAAGATAGAATATATACTACTTATTCTACAGGATACAGAGTGTTGTTTATATCCTCCTATATTAGAAAATATAATAGAATATTACCCAAATAGTAAAATATTTTTAATTATAGAGAATCAAAATGAAAATATTAAAGAAAAAATAAATTTTTTTAAAACCTATAATAGATCAAATAGTATTATAAATGTTTTTCATAGTAAAAATAGAGAGAGCAATAAAATTATATATGAATATATATATAAATATCTTCAAAATTCCAAAGAGGCAAAAAGCCTATGGAAAGAGAGTTGGCTAGAGCTAAAAAATGATATTGAAAACCAAAATTATAGAGATTTTAGTTTTGAAGAGTTTCAG
>QNZV01000062.1 GCA_003978395.1 Sulfurovum sp.
GTTGTTGAGTCATTGGTAACAGGACTTCTTACGATTGGACCTCGATTTGGTGGAGCGATTGATGGTGCAGCGAAGTACTTTAAATATGCAGATGATAATAAGCTTGATCCAAAAGCATTCTTAAGCTACATGAAAACACAAGGGATTCCAATTCCAGGAATTGGTCATAGAATTAAGTCACTTAAAAACCCTGACTTAAGAGTGACAGGACTTATGAACTTTGCAGCAGAAAACTTCCCTGCAACACCACTTCTTGACTATGCTAAAACAGTTGAGGCATTGACAACAAGTAAAAAAGAGAACCTTATTCTTAATGTTGATGGTACTATTGGTATTCTTATGGTAGACATGTGGAGAGCCTTAGGTTATGATGAAGATGAGATTAATGAGTTTATCGCAAGTGGAACTCTAAATGCATTCTTTATTGTAGGTCGTTCAATCGGATTCATCGGTCATGTACTTGATGAGAAAAGATTGGCTATGCCTATGTATAGACATCCTATGGATGATATTCTTTATGATGTTCAGGAAGCAGAGGAGATTTAGTCTCTTTTGTTTACCTTTTTCTGAAGCCTTTGGGCTTTGGAAAATTTTAATTCCGAAGCTTATCAATAGTCTCCTTTAACTCTTCTCTTGATTCTTCAAATACTAAAAGTTCATCTCTACTTTCATGTAATTTTTCCCATAGTAGTTTAGCCTTTTTAGGGTGTATGTCTATATCAAAAAACTCTTTATAATAGAGATTTCCTTTGGTGGAACATTGAACTGTGCCATTAGGAGTTTTGATAAGTGGTTTATTGATATAAAGTTCTCGGATGACTTTAATAAACATGCTCAAATCATTAAGATTTCTCTTGATATTAAATTTTAGTCTGTGTACTTTTCTTCCTTTTTTTATCTCTTCAAATGTAAAGATAATATCTGAAAATTTATCTAAATCTTTTTGTGCTTGAAGTAGGACTTTTGTTTTAAAGTTTTTATAAAGCAAAAGACTTTTAGGGACTTTTAGTTTATTCATAAGAAGCTCAACTTCCACATCAAAGAAACCTTTATACGCTTCATAAATTAATAACATATACAACTCTTTACTATATTTACTTCTCATTGGTAATAGAGAGGTAAGAGAACCTTTAGAAAATCTATTATTGATGCCTATTAAATAGGGTTTTAAGCGTGAATCAAAAGAGCAAGAGATATTTCCATTGTCATAATCAAAATGTTTAAACCAACCTATCACGCTCCACTGTTTACTGTCCAATTTTCCATTTAGAGGTAAGAGTAATGGTTTACTCATTAGGCTAATTGCCATATCTCTTAACTGTTTAGAGTTTAGTTTTCTCTCCATCTTTTTCTCTAACTCTTTTATGCTAAAACGATACTCTTTAAACTCTGTATCTTCTTTTTTAATTTGGCTAATAATTGTCAAAACAAAATCAATCTCTGTACGAGATAGGGGAGAAGAGGCATTGGTTAATTCTATTTTCTGTTTTACTATTTTTCGTTCATTAAATCCATTTTGTTTTTCCATTTTTTATATCTTTCCTATTTTATGTTAAATATTGTGGCTACTAAAAATAATTTTAGTATCTTTATGGTTAAAGCGTGCTGAAGTCACGATTATAAAAAGTAGCCTTTCAATTATGAAAAGTCATATTTGACTGATAAAAAGTAGATTTTTGGAAGTTTTTTATCTTAAAAAGATTGATTTTCTTTGTAAAAAGGCTTTTTATTACTATAAAAACTACGATTATAAAAAGTAGCCTTTCAATTATAAAAGGTAGTTTTTGAGTTATGAAAAGTAGCTTATTGATTATAGAAAGTAGCTTTTAGGTCTATTATATCCCTAAAAATAGTAACTTGAAGAGGCTTGTAGCTTTATAGCTTGTTAGCTTTTTAAAGAGAATGGGATTTTTTTGTTTTTCTAAATGGTATAAGGATTAGGGAAAAAAGTTTAATAAGTTTCATAACAAAAAATGTTAAAATACACTCATGAATACCGATGAAGAAATAATCAAAGAGTCCATAACTTATCTCAATCAAAATAAAAAAGAGTTTTTGGAAACTTACACAAAAAATATAGAACCATCAGAGAACAGAGTAGCTATTTTTACAGCAGGTATGAGTGGTGTAGGAAAAACTGAATTAGCAACCTTTTTAAAAGAGGAAAATCCAAAGCTTTTACACATAGATACTGATGAGATTAGAGAATTTTTTAGACCTATTGGTTATGATGGTCAAAACTCAAATCTCTATCAAAAAGTAGCTAGTCGAGGTTTCTCTGAACTTTTTTCTCATAGTTTAAAAAGGGTTACTCCTTGATTATGGATTCAAATTTTGCTAATATAGAGGTAGCAGTTTTAAATATTAAGCGTTTGCTCAAAAAATCGTATAAGATTGAGGTTTTCTATCTTTATGATTACCCTGAATTGTGTTATGAATATGCCACAAGACGAGAAGTTGTTACTCATAGAAAAGTACCAAAAGATGTTTTTTCACGGAGTAATATCAACTTTTATAAAACGGTTTTAGAGATAAAAGAGCTATTTGAAAAAGAAAAAGAGGTTGAGCTAACCTTTTTTGACAAACGAAACGGTAATGTTTATAACAATATAGAAATAGACGTATTAAAAAGTCTGATAGGAGAAAATTTTGACATTTAATGAAGAGTTTATGAAAAAAGCATTGAAACGCATTAATGAGCTTCAAAAAGAGATGATAGAAAAATCTAAAAAAGTTCCAAATAGTGAAGCTTTTGTTAGGGTTCGTATGGAAGATTTTTATCGAACTTATGGAGAGTATCGAGTTTCTCGTTAGATTGAAATCGCTTACTATCAAAAAGTGGTTTTTCAACGTCTGGTACTTGGTACTAGGTTCACACTACGAAAAAATGGTAAAGATGATGGAGGTTTATACTGATAAATTTATAAATGTAAAAAATATTTAGCATAAACTTTTTGAGCACTTGTATCATTTAAATCAATAGCTTTCATCAACCATTTTTTTGCTTTTTCTTTATCTATATCTGTGCCATGTCCAAACAAATACATGGTGCCCAAATAACGATAAGCAACAACAGAATTTTTTTTACTAGCTTTTAAAAAAACTTTTTTTGCTTTTTCATAATTTTGTCCATGTAGTTTAGTACCAAAATAATAAGCTTTTGCTAACTTAAGAAGTTTTTCAACCTTGTTTTTCTTTTGGACTTTATTTTTAGGAACTGTTTCTTTTATATATTTATTATAAACCCATCCTACTAAAGTACTTTCTTCAAATTTAAAACTGACTTTACACCATTGATACTTTTTATCATTTTTCTCACATCTAATAAGTTTAATATTTTTTTTATTACAACTTATTTCATAAAAAGCATGTGATTTTTCATCTGCTTTAAAACGTACACTTAACTTTTCATCACAAGGTATATTTGTTACCTCATATGAATTTGAAAATAATAAACTTATAGTGCAAAATAGTAAACTTCCTATTTTTTTCATTTTCTACCCCTCATTAGCCAGTTAAATCCCTTAAGTAAATAGGTTAATACAACAGCTAAAAACCAATTAAAAAAGTAGCTTGTAAGAATCCATTGAGGTTCATTTTCAAAAGTATACCATCCATAACATCCTCCATCACAATCAATACTTGTGTGACCACAACTACCTTGACCACAGACAGTACAAGTATGATTTAACAAGTCAATAATGATAAAACTATATAAGCTTATGCCTATAATCAAAGGGATAAGTAAATAAAGAAAGAGCTTAAAAAAATGCTCGTGTAGGTAAAGCCCTCCCATAGCTAAGGTTAAAAACAGAATTAATAGCAGGTTATAACTCTCTACCTCATAGGGATAATCACGATAATGTAGCGATAACAGATAAGCAATGGTGTAGATTATTGCAACGGATATGATGGTTTTTAGTAGTGATTTCATCTTTGCTCCTTACATCATATATTATATCTACTATAGTTTCAGAAGTTAGTAAATAGTTGGTAAAATTTGAACATTAAATCATTTTTTATATTCTATTGAAGTTTGTCCTTGCTCTAATTATTCCTATATTGGAGTGTATATGAAAATCATGAATGTACTTAAACTATATACTTTCGTATGTGTTCCAACAGAGGACAAATTTTAGGTGTCAGACGTTGAAAATCTACTTTTATAGAAGAAAATAAGTACCCTATCATGAATAGCCATTTTCTATTTATCCTCTAAAATTCTTAACATTTTATGTTCTTTTACCCTAAAATACCAAACCTAAAAAAAGTGAAACCAAATGGGTATTAAAGATACATATCTTCTATATTTAACTCTTAAAATTTTGTAATTTTGATGTCTCATTTATCTAATTATTATCATGACTTTTTACCCCTTTATTAAAAATAATTATAAAGAGTAGTTATAGGTATGTGAATAAGTCTTTTAAAGCTCTATTTTATGGGAAAGCTAAAAAAAATTTCGTGTCTAAATAGTTCTTATAGTGTGTCTAAAATGTCTAACTTTCATGTTCTAGTTGTCACTATCATGTCCTGTATTTAATAAGGACATCTTAATATAAAAAGTTCTATGCTTTTATTAGACATTATATTGACAACTAGGACACTAAATATGCTACCAAGTAAAGCAAAAGAGATTTTTAACAAAGAGAAAAATGAATTTTTTTCTGATGTTGCAAATACTCTTATAGAAAATTATATTCTAAAAAGTAATCTCGTTGCTCTTAAAGTACTATTTTATCTATCAAAGGGTAACATCAAAAGTACAGGAAAAAATAAAAATTTATATACTTTTAAAATTGATACTATCGTGATGAGTGATTTTTGTGGAGTAAACAAAAAAACTCTACAGAGAAATATAAAAAAAATGACGGAAACATCAATAACTATTATAGATGAGAAAAATAAAAGTATAGAGTATGTTTCAGTAATTCCAAGAGCAAAATTTATTGATGGTACTAATATTATTGAGTTGGGTATGTTTGAGGATATTTATTTTATGTGTAAAAAAGCTGTTAGCAGATATACTAATATTAACCTAACCAATCTGATGAAACTAAAAAATAAACACTCTATCAGACTCATATCTATTTTAGAAAAGATTAGCCAGTATGATAAACATGTCGGAAAAAGGGTTACCTATTCGCTAGAAGAGTTAAATGGTATTTTTGGTACAAACTATCCTAGAATTGCTGAAATAGAGAGAAAAATACTCAAACCAATTAAAAAAGAGTTGGATGTTTTCTCTAAAAAATCATTTATTCATCAAGTAAATTATGAAAAAAAGCCAAAATCAACAGGACGACCAAGAGCCGTAAGTATAACTATTGATTTGATAATTAATGAGATTGAAAATCCAAAAAAAGAGAAAAATAGAGCTTTTCTAGAATGGGTAAAAAAGATAAGAGAGAAGAATATAAATGAGGTTTTGTTATATCATCCTGAAATAGAAGCTAATTTACGAGTTAGCTCAAAAGGTCTTTTATATTGGGATAATGGGCATGAACTCAATGCTACTAAGGCTAAGGAGTTTTGGAAGTGGATGTATGAAAATCAGGGAAAATTGCTTATTCAGATTTAGTATTTTAATTCTAGTTTATCGACTCCTATTTATATTTAAAAAGTTGATTATGCGTACCAATTCTAATAAGCTCTAAAGTTGAGCATTAGATTGAAGAATATAAAGCATTAGAAAGAGATTTTAGAAAACTATCAGTTTCATCTTTCAATAATTTATCTATGATATAATAGAGGTTTTTATAACAAAAGATAATAAAAACTATTAATTATAAAGGAATAATATTGATTCAAGAAATAGATAAATATTTAAATAATGCAAAATTATCAGCAGTAGCATTTAATGGTTATACACAAGTTGACATTGATAAAATTGTGACTGCTGTCTATTTAGCAGGAATGAAAAATAGTGTTAAAATGGCAAAAATGGCAGTTGCTGAAACAGGTATGGGTAAATGGGAAGATAAAGTTATTAAAAATACACTATCAACAAAATATGTATATGAAGATATTAAAAATTTAAAAACAGTTGGAGTTATTTCTACTAATAAAGTTGAAGGCATTACTGAAATTGCACAACCAATTGGTCCAATTTTAGCAATAATTCCCTCAACCAATCCAACATCAACTGTGATGTTTAAAATTTTAATAGCATTAAAAACAAGAAATCCTATTATTATAAGCTTTTCTCATTTAGCTCAAAAATCTTGTAGTTATACGGCAGAACTTCTATATAAAGTAGCAAGAGAGGCAGGTGCTCCAAAAAATTGTATTCAATGGGTAAAAAATCCTAAACGAGAAAAGACCACAGCACTCATGAAAGATAGAAGACTCTCTCTTATTTTAGCAACAGGTGGTGAGGGATTAGTTAATGCAGCTTATAGTTCAGGAACTCCTGCTTTGGGTGTGGGTCCAGGTAATGTTCCTGTATTGATTGATGACTCTGTTGACATCTCTTTTGCTATTGAGCAAATTATGATTTCTAAAACTTTTGATAATGGAACAATTTGTGCGAGTGAACAAGCTATTGTTATCAACAAAAATCGTTTACAAGAGGCTTTGGAGACATTAAAAAAACAAAATGCTTATATTGTTCCTAAACATGAGATTGAAGCTTTAGAAAAGAGTATCTATAATAGTGAACGAGAGATGATGTCAAGTGATATTGTAGGAAAATCTGCATCATTTATAGCACAAAAAGCAGGGTTAAATGCACCCGAAAATATATCTCTACTGGTTGTAGAGCAGACAAAAATTGGGAAAGAGTACCCTCTATCTTCAGAGATTTTAGCCCCTGTTATTGCTATTTACGCATCTGATGATTTTAATGATGCTGTACGAATTTGTAAAGAGATAAATACTCATGGAGGGATGGGGCATACGGCGAGTATTTTTTCTAATGATGATTCAAAAATATCAGAGTACTCTATGAGTATCAATGCAGGAAGAATTATTGTCAATAGCCCATCAGCACAAGGAGCAGTTGGAGGAATTTATAACAATCTAAGCCCTTCGTTAACTCTTGGATGTGGTTCAGGTGGAAGAAACATTACCACCGATAACATTACAGCCAAACATCTACTAAATATTCAGAGAATTGCAAAACCTATCTATCTAAAATGTAGTTAATGTGACTAAAGTGGCATTTTTTTGAGTAGATGTTGCTCTATAATCCTTTTTAAGTTTAGTCTATCTAACTAAACTAAGTTTATTTTAGAATAAAAAAGGATTTAAAAATGCAAAAAATATTATTTTCAACATTGGTATCATCATTACTTTTAACTTCAGTGGCAACAGCTGATACAAACAAAAATTTAAGTAGTAAAGAGGTAAGTACTCAATCAACAACAACAGCAATAAGTGATGCTAAATCACATCAAGTAGCATTGGTTAAAGAGGCGTTGAAATCATTAGAGTTATCAGCAAAAGCTTTGGAGGATTTAAATAAAAATAAAACAGATGAAGCAAAAAAAGATATAGAGTTAGCATTGGGAAAATTAGAAGCTATTTTAGTAGCAAAAGATACTCCAAAATTGCTTCCTATTGAGACTCAAATGGTTATCAAAAATTTCATTGGAACAGCAGATGATGTTAAAAAAGCAGAAGCTGAAGTAAAAACATTGCTTAATCTTAATAAAGTACAAGAGGCAGGAGAGCTACTAAGTTCACTTCAAAGTGAAATAGATGTTAATATCGTGAGCCTTCCTTTAGCCTCTTATCCTGATGCTTTAAAGTTGGCTTCTAAATACCTTATTGATGGGAATCCTGAAAAAGCAAAAGCTATACTCAAAGTAGCATTAAGTACATTTGCACAAGAAGAACAGATTGTTCCAATCCCTTTAATTAATAGTATGGAGTTAGTGGCTATTGCCTCTAAAATTGCAAAAGAAGATAAAGAACAAGCTCTGAAACATTTAACTATGGCTAGTGATAAATTGAATAAAGCAGAAGCACTAGGTTACATAAGTAAAAGCACCACAACCTACAAAATTTTGCATGAAATGATTACAAATACAGAAAAAGAGATAAAAGGTCCAAATAAAGCTGAAAAACTATTTCATGAGTTAGCTGAAAAGCTCAAAGAGTTTAAAGCAAAAATTCTTTCAACTAAAGAGACAAATAAAGCAGAATAGATTCTATATCAATATATCTTTATATATACTAATAATATTTTAGCTATACTTTTTAAAAGGAGATTTCTCCTTTTAAATTAATAAATAGGGACAAAAATGAATCTAAAAGAGTTATTCGCTTATGGTGAAAAGGTAGATGGGTATGATGTACGTGTCTTAAATGAACGAGAAGCAAGGGCAGGAGCAGGAATCTTGTTTATTGGAGCTTTCATTGGGTTAACCAATGGAACTATGTTGGGTACACCAATCTTTTCAAAGTTTTTTGTCACTTTTTTTGCTCTTGATTTTACATTAAGAGTTCTTCAGCCTCGTTACTCACCTTCTCTTCTACTTGGACGATTTTTTGTTCGTAATCAAAAGCCAGAATATGTTGGTGCAACACAAAAACGTTTTGCATGGATGTTAGGACTCATTTTGGCTTATCCTATGTTCTACTATCTTGTTCTTGATTTTCAGCCTAATCCTATTAAAGTTATAGTTTGTCTGCTTTGTATGTTACTGCTCTTTTTTGAGTCTGCTTTTTCTATCTGTTTTGGATGTAAAATCTTTGCATGGTTGAAAAGAAAAGACCCAATGTATTGTCCAGGTGGGGTGTGTGAAATTCAAACAAAAGATGCTGTACAAAAGTTTACACCTGCACAACTTATAATTGTTCTCTCAACAGTTGGGTTAATGGCTTATGGAACCTATGCCTACATGACAAAACTTGAAACACGTAGCCATTTTGGTAATATGCTTAAAACTAAAGTTACTACAATGTTGATGTCTGAAGAGGAGCTAAAGAGACTTGAAGAGAAAAAATTACAAGAGGAGTTTGATAATTTTTAATGATACTCTCTAATTGCCCCACTCTCTATATCACAGATATAGTAGCTTATCTCTTATAAACTTATAGCTTGGGCATCTTTCTCTCCACTATCGCCAAACATTACCCATTTAATTTGTGGGTAAAATCTTAAATAGGAGTTGTAGAATGAGCTAAAGGAGGGGAACTAATAAAATTACATCCCTGGAATTCTAGGAATTCTTCCTAATTTAGAGTTTTTACAATACCAACCCCAACCTTTTTTCATCCAGTGACCAACAAAAGGCATGGGAATCATTTTTCCTCCGTTATTATCTCGGTAGACAAATGCAGCACCATCTCCTGTATCCATTACACATAAAATATTTAGATGTTCCATATAACTATTTCTTGAGATAATTCCTTGTGAACGGTTAAAAATATTTTTTGCTACATTTTTTGCCATTACTTCAGCAACATGACCCTGTTTTGCACGCCACTTAGGACCCATTAATGAGGCTGAATCTCCAATAGCAAACACGCCATCAAAGCCTTCTATCTCATTGTACTCATTGGTTAGAACAAAACCTGCATCACTTAATGGCAAATCTGATGCTTCTAAAACAGAGTGACCTTTACCTGCTGAAATGAACATTGTTAAATCAGACTCAATCTTCTCTCCATCTTCAAAGTTAATACCATTTGCTTCAAATGAAGTGATTTTTGAACCAACTTTTTTGGAGATATTGGTCATTCCAAACATCTTATCCATCATCACTAGCGCTTTATCGCCCATTTTTTGACCAGGTTTCTCCATAGGTGCAAAGAAGACTAAGTTAAAATTATCACGTAGACCTTTTTTCTTTAACATATTATGAACATTAAACAGCACTTCAAATGCTGGTCCACCACGAACGGCTGAGGTATCTTTTGGGTTTCCACCAAAGCCCATGGCAATGGTTCCTGAACCTTTCTCCATTAAGACATCAAGACGTTCTTTAAGTGAGACAGCCTCTTCAGGTTTTCCACAAATAGAGAGGGTGTTTTCTATCCCTTTGAGTTGAATTTTATCTTGACCAAGTGCCACAACAATATACTCATAGTCATCTAAAATACGCCCACTATTTAGTGTTACTTTTTTAGCCTTTGCCTCTATGGAACTCACAGCATCTACAATAACCTCAAAACCATGCTTAGAACCTAATTGCTCTAAAGGTACAGAGATTTTCTCTTTGGTTGTCTCTCCTGTTGGAATCCAAATAGAGGTAGGATAGATATAGAAGTAGTCTCTATCTGAAACTAATGTTACTTCTAAATTTTCCTCTTTTTTTAAATAAATAGCTGTCTCTACACCTGCAAATCCACCACCAAGAACCAGTACTTTTTTCATCTTTTTCTCCATTTTACTTATTTACTATAGATTTAACCCATGAAACCATCACTTCATGAGCCTGAGGATTTGGAGCATCCATAAAACTAACAACAAATTTATCATCAAGCTCAACGACACCAAAAGAACGAGGTCTTACAGCTAACATCAAAGGGTTAGAGAGGTCTTTTCCAAAACAACAAATAATATTTTTTGCATCTACTACTTCCGAAGCAACATTACCTGATTCTAAACCTTTTGTATGAGCATAATGGTCAAATGTTGCAATATATACGGCAACAGGATGAGCATCAATTTTTGATTTTAGATATGCTATAATCTCATCAACACTTTTAATTGTTGTCTCATTTTTTGCTATTTCCAGTGCATTTACTGGATATTTATCCATTAAATTCATCTCTGTCATCTATTTGTCCTTGTTATAATATTATAATTTTTATAACTATACCTTATATTTTTTAAAGAGAGGTTTAATCCTTATAGATTAAATAATTCTATATTTTTTTAGCTATAATCTCACAAAAAATAAAAATAAAGGGTACTCTCTATGCAACACCTTGTTGATACCAATGATTTTACAAAAGAGCAACTAGCCAATATAATGAATGATGCATTTAGCTTCAAAAAACAGATGCCAAGCCAACTGTTACGTGATAAACTGCTTATAACACTTTTTTTTGAAAGCTCTACGCGTACACGTAGCTCTTTTGAAGTGGCAGCAAAACGATTGGGTGCATCGGTGGTACATCTTGACCCATCAAAAAGTTCAACATCCAAAGGGGAAAGTTTGGAAGATACCTTTTCAAATCTCTGTGCAATGGAACCTGATGGAGTCATTATTCGTCATGAGTACAACAACACTCCTCAGAAGTTAGCAAACAAAGAGCTGACAACGGTTATTAATGCAGGAGCAGGAAACTATGCCCATCCAACCCAAGCTCTATTGGATTATTTTACAATGTTAGAGCATTTTGGTAGCGATAGTTTAGAGGGGAAAACCATTGCTATTGTAGGCGACATTGTTAGCTCTCGTGTGGCTGCTTCAGGTATTCGTCTTTTTACAAGAATGGGTATGAATGTTGTTCTTGTTGCACCAAAACCCTTTATGCCTGACAAGGATTTACCAAAATATGAGCATCTTGATGAGGTAATTGATAATGTGGATATTATTATGAGTCTAAGAGCCCAATTAGAACGTCACAAAGCTCCTATTTTTGAAGATTATAATGAGTATGCAAAAGAGTACTGTATTTCAAGTGAGAGAATGGGAAACAGAGATATTCTACTTTTACACCCAGGTCCAGTTATGAGAAATATTGATATATCTGATGAGATGCTTGAAGATAAACGTTGCAAAGTACTAACCCAAGTAAAAAATGGTGTCTTTGTAAGAATGGCGATATTAAAAGCTCTACTTCTTGATAACTAATGGAAGAGATATCTAAACTTGCCAAACAGAGAGAGCCTTTTCTCTTTGTTATCTCTTATGATTTAAGTTCTATATTTGTTCAACCACTCAATCAGCTAGACGATGATATTCTTTTTAAAATAGGGAATCAAAGAAACTATCCTAAAGAACCTTTAACAAAAGAGTACTATTTACAAAAATATCCTCTTGAATTTAAGAAATATAAAGCATCTTTGGAAAAAATTTTAGAAGAGATACGTGAGGGAAATACTTATCTACTTAACTTGACTTTTAAAACAGCTATCGAATCCAACCTCTCTTTAAAAGAGATTTTTACCTATGCAAGGGCAAAATACAAACTCTATTTTAAAAATCAATTTATCTGTTTCTCTCCTGAAAAATTTATAGAGATACGAGGAGATACTATTGCTACTTATCCGATGAAAGGAACGATAGAAGCATCTATTCCAAATGCCAAAGAGAAGATACTTGCCAATGAAAAAGAGATGGCAGAACATGTAATGATTGTTGATTTGATGCGTAATGACTTGGGTAGAGTGGGAATCAATGTTCAAGTAAAAAAATTTCGATATATCGAGAAGATTAAAGCAGGGGATAAAGAGTTACTACAAGTAAGTTCAGAAATCACAGCAACACTTCCTAAAAATTGGAGAGATAATTTAGGAGAGATTTTAACTCAACTACTACCTGCTGGTTCTATTACAGGAACTCCTAAAAAGAGTACTATAGATATTATTGATACTATAGAAGATTATAATCGAGGATTCTATACAGGAGTTTTTGGAGTTTTTGATGGAGAAGATTTATACTCTGCTGTTATGATACGTTTTATTGAGAGAAAAAACAATCAACTCTACTATAAAAGTGGAGGAGGGATTACTATAGATAGTAGTGCCAAAAGTGAATATGAGGAGCTGATAGATAAAATCTATCTGCCACTCTAAAAATTAATGAACTGTTGTTACAAATCCATTAGCAACTCGTCCTGAAGCTAAAGCACGTTTAGCATCTGCACGACTAGAGAATCCTGTTAAAATCACTCTATATACTTTTCGACCTCTGCTTGTTCCTTGTTCTACAATAGCCTTATATTTACCACTATTATCATTGGCAACTGATTGTGCTTTTCCTCTGTTTGAAAAGGCTCCAATCTGAATACCTACAGAACCAGATACTCCAGCAGAAGAGTAAGATGAGGATGAAGAAGAAGAGTTATAGCTACCATAAGGATTATTATCTGTATAGGAAGAGTTGTAGCTTGATGATGAACCATAACTAGAGTGAGTTGATGATGAGCCACTACCATAGCTAGAAGAGTTTGATGAACTCCCACCAGAATTACGAACAATAAAAGCACCAGGGAAACGTCGTTCTTTTAAGATATTTGCTTCATTTACAGAAGAGATACCTGAAATAATAACTTTATTTAATGCACCACGCTTAATATAGACTGAGTATTTTGGGTCTAAACTTAAAGAATTTTTAAACTCTTCAGCTGCATAGTAGTCTTTTAATGCTGCAACTTGTAGATGAATTCCTCCAGATTGAGAAGAACTACTGCTACTTGGTGTAGAATAAGAGCTAGATGATGAATAAGAAGAGGATGATGAAGATGGTGTATACGAAGAGGATGTAGAAGAAGAGTAATCTGTTCCAGAATAACCACCATACGAGTAAGCACTACTATCGCTACCACCACTATTTGTACTAAATGCACCACTACTTTGAGTATCGCTATAGTTATCTACTATTTCTCCTGAACCATAATTAGCACCACTTCCTGTTGTTGTAATAACTGTATTATCAGGAACTACTTCAGAATAAGTAGTACTGCTACCAGTATTAACAACTCCAGTACCAGTATCATAAACAAGAGGACCTGCTGTCTCATAAGTAGTATTGGTTGCCGTGGCTGTATCGGTTACTGTACCTGTTGTATCATAGACTGTTGTCGCTTCAGACGCACCATAAGTTCCTGATGCTGTTACATTATCTTGTTTTTTTACACAACCTGTAGCTATTAGTGCTAAGGTTACTGTTGATAATAGTAAACTGTTATTGATTTTCATGATTGTCCCTTTAAAATATTTTCATTTATTATAACAGTCTGTTTATGTTATCAATATTAATATTATGAATTAGTAGCTCATATTTTATTTATGTATCTTAAAGAGTTATGATTTAAGGTTTTTTTGAGCAGTTCTCTCTTTACGACTTGAATTTGAAAAACGAAGTAGTTCATCTGTAGTCTTGACATACTCTGGCAAATTTTCAAAAGTAAGTTCCAATAGTTTAGTGGTTATTAGTGCATCAGAAAAAGCACGATGGTGGTCATGGTTACCTAATTCTAGGGATTCACTTAGATATGCTAATCCATAGCGTTCACTCTCTATCGTTCGTCTTGATAAATCAATAGAGCAGAGTTTTTGATTTCCAATCGTTCCTAAGCCAAAACGGTCAAAAGAGTAGTTTAAAAAGCCATAATCAAAGTTTGCATTATGTGCTACAAACACAGCATCTTCCATAAAAACTCTAAGCTTTTGTAAAACAGATAATTGAGTTGATGCACCTATTAAATCATTGGTAGTAATCCCTGTAATTTTTGAAATATATTCAGG
>QNZV01000027.1 GCA_003978395.1 Sulfurovum sp.
GAGTAGCCAATCCCTGCATATCCTATTGAACTATCCATATTGAATTTCATAGCCAATGGAGATAAAATATTAGAGTTTATCTCATGCCCACTCATATTTATACTCATCTTATCTACACTCCATTTTGAGTATTTATAGCCAACTGTTCCGTAAATTCTTGGACTAAGTGTTAAGAATCCCCATTTATAGGTTTCTGTAAATGGAGTAAAATAGAGTCCTAAATTATACTCCTGAAATGTTCCATCGACACTATAGTCACTATTTAAATAATCATTTTTTATCTTACCTGTCTGCATGGCATAACTACCTACTCCATAGAGAGATAGCTTTTTACCTATTAATGATTTTTGGAAATTTAGAGTTACTCCTACTTTATACGTTTGAATAGTTGTTTTAGTATCTTTAAAATCTCCCAATAGAGAATTAGAAGCATTAGAGTTTGAAGAGCTACTATTTTTACTACTATCAATCCAAGGTAAAGAGATACCAACAATAGCTCCTACACCTAAGTAGTTCTCTTTATCTTGATGTAAAACATCATATCCCAATCGAATATTGGCATCTACTCCTTCTAATTTATAATCCATAGAAGGAACTGAAGCAACAGCATTATTATTCATACCCATCATGTTATTAGCATTATTTGCAAAATTATTATAATCATGTTGAGCTT
Source organism: Sulfurovum sp. (assembly GCA_003978395.1). Lineage (GTDB taxonomy): Bacteria > Campylobacterota > Campylobacteria > Campylobacterales > Sulfurovaceae > UBA1140. The sequence goes on from QNZV01000027.1 coordinate 674, forward strand.
GTGTCAATGTTTTAGAATCGTACCAATTTAGGTCATATCCATAAAAAAAATCTCCAAAAACATTAGCATGTCTGGTTACTAAACTATAAGTATTAACATCCGTATCAATTTTATTGGTAAGTCCTAAAAAACCACCCTCCATACCAAATGTACCACTACCATATTGAAATTCTGATGCCAATAACAAATTAGAAATACCCAAAAAAACCAATAAACTACGTTTCATCTTAAACCACCTTTATAAGTATAAATTTACTTTATTATAATTTTTTTTTATAAAATAAAGTTGATAAACTCTTAATAATAAATTTTTTTTATCTAAATATACACTTTTTATTACTTTTATTAACAAAATTACGAAATATTAATATAGTTTTATAAAAATATAGTTTTTTAAGATTTATTCTTTAAACGTGACTTCTAAAGTAGCTGATTTCTCTTTTTTTGCAATGGCTTGTTCGAAACTCTCTATCATGTTTTTAACTTGGTTTTGAACAGTATAGTAGGGTTCTAAATGGGTTGCATCAATATTGTCAGTATTGTGAATTTCAATAGCAACCTCTTCTAGTATCTGTTTGTTTCTATAGAGTTCTTCTAAGGAAAAATACTCCATATTTGTGTCTAGTTTATTGATTTTATGATACCATCGGTTGATTTTTCTACGTGTAAATATTTTGATTAGAGGGTAAATTACTTCAACAAAAAATCCTAAAAGTGCTAGAGGAACAATAAAAATTAAAATGAAATTTTCTGCTTTGTTGAGACTTTGAGCAATCCAGTAGCTTAGTTTAGGATTAAGATTTTTTAGTAGAGGAGTTGATTCATAACGATGTGTTGGATTATTAAAATAACTTATAGAAGCTTTATGTTGTTTATATTTAAGTCCATTAGTATTTAAAAAATCGTTCTCCTTTTGAAAAAAACCCTCTTTTGAGTGTACCTCTTGTGCAACTTTTAAAAAGAGTCGTACTAGCTCATCAGAGGCATTTTTTGTACCTAAAATAGTTCTTTTAACCAATAGTTTTTTGTCTTGTTTTGGAATATTATGAATAAAATTAATAGAGCGTTTTTTCAGTATAATAGTTTTAAAATAATCATTTCTAGAGCTATTTATATCATCTTTGATAAATATCTTATGGATAGAATCGGCTTCTTCAAAATTTAAAATATGAATTCCCTTGGTATCTATTTTCTTTTGTAAAGATTTTGAACTACGAGCAATGATATAAAAAAGAGCATCTAATTTCCCCTCCATTAGTAGAGGGAAAGCCTCTTTCATCTCTTTTGTTTTTAATTCACTCTCTTTCATAGCTAAAAGCTCTACAAGTAGTTTTTTAGCCATAGGATATGTTCCACTATGAGGGTTACAAATATTAATTCGTTTTCCTTTTAGGTCTTCAAATTTTTTTATATCTATATCACGATATAGAACCCAAATAGGTTCATTGGCTACATTTGCAAGAGCTAAAATACCCTCATTTGTACGTTCTAAACCACCTTGTAAAAAAGCAAAATCAACTTCATTTTTTATGAGTTTATCTTGTGTCTCAATAGCACCATTTGTCTCTATAATGGTTAAATTGACATCATATTTTTTTAAAAGTCGTTGATACTCTTTTGCATAAACATAATACGCTCCATCTCGCTTTCCTACAGCAATGCTTACATTTTTTTGATGGTACATTACATTACAATAAATATAAAAGATGAAACATATAAAAAATACAACTGTTATTTTTAACATTATTAAACTCTTTTAAACTAGATAGAATATCATACCTAGTTTGGGATTAATATCTATGTAATCTAAAAAACTAATTTACTTTTTGTATTTTACTCATATTCTCTTCTGTATTTACATCTGCTTCACAACAATTTAATACGGATTTATTTGGATTTTTAATAAAATCGTAACCTCTGTAAATAGTATAAAATCCAAATAAAATAACAATAATTGATGCGATGTTCATCATAAGTTTTCGCATTGAACCTCGGTTAAGTAGTTGGGTAAAGAAACCCAAACTAAACATAGCTGGAATGGTGCTGATTCCAAAGATAAACATAACCACTCCACCCCAAATAGGGCTACCTGTACTTGCAGCCGTTACAGCAAAAAAGTAGACGAGTCCACAAGGAAGCAGACCGTTCAAAAGACCCAAAATATAGAAACTGTAGAGAGATTTTGAACGTAAAACATGACGAAAAACGTCTTTATAGAGTTTTGTACTTGAAAAAGAGTGTTCCAATTTGGTCAAAAATTTTAACTTTCCTAGAAGAGAAAGACCTGCTAATATCATGAAAATACCTGCAATAATGGTCATTCCTGCTGTGGTGTAGCCATTGAATTGTGCTACACCTCCAATTGCCCCAAATATAACACCCAACATAACGTAGGTCGTGATGCGACCAAAAGAGTAGATAAGATGAGCTAAGGTTTGAGTAAAATTTGACCACTCCTCTTCTATTTTACGGCTACTATAGGCAATAACAATTCCCCCACACATACCAACACAGTGTCCAAATGCTCCTAAAAAAGCAATAGTGGCTATGGATATTAAATCAATATTCTCCATCTACTCTCCTAAAAGTTTTTTGCTTGTTTTTGGATTGTCTAAGGTCTCGCCCCGTAAAGAACGCAGAGACATCTCTGCAAAATCAATGCTCTTTTCTGTTTTATTTTCCCTTGCTCCAAAACCAGAGTGCATGGCTGTTTTATCGGTTACTCCGTACCACGCTTTTTTTGCATCTATCCATTGGTTTGTGTCCAGTGTATAGACCCAAATTTTTGCCTCTTTTTTAAATGACTTGTTTTCCAACCACTTAACCATACAAACAGGGTCATCAAAAAACCATGTTTGTCCATCACTGTTGACGACTTCTAAAGCGTTTTCTCTTTTATTTATAATCATTTTACAGTAAGAATCATTTGTAAAATTGAGTTTAAAGTCAAGAGCTTTTTTATCTCTATTACCCTTTTCAATGGTTAATGGTTGGTTCTCTTTTGCTATAGATATAAAAATAATAGCACTGATGGCTAAGATAAGAAAGATGACAATGAGAGGTAGAAGTTTTTTCATAAATTTCTCTTTTTCATCTATTTTATATATTTAGTGTTAATTTAGTGTTAATCTTTTTATAAAAAATAAGTATAATTAAAAAAAATTAACAACAAGGAGATAAGATGGCAGTACCAGAAGATATTGGATGTAACAATATGGAGTGTAAAGATTCCCCTAAATGTCAACGAACGGTTATTTATGAAAATAAAACAGCACGTGAAGTGAGAACATTTGGAGGAACAAAAGATAAAGGTTGTGGAAAGTTTATTCCTCGAAAAGATTAATTATCTTTAGGAGAGTTTTTTGACAAAATTCTCCAACTTCTCTTGAATACTCCACCAGTTTGGAAAAACCTCATCATAAAAGGGTTGGGTAACCTTTTTAAAATCATCTCTATCTTCAAAGAGATTCACAGCCCATTCAAAGGATATATCTCTGTTGTTTAACGCTTCTATACTCAATAGAGTATCGTTGATACAGCCCAATTTTGAGGGGGTTACTAAGAGAGTATTGCACTCTAGTTCTGATAATAAATCAATCATTTTGTAGGTAGCTGTAATGGGTACAAAAAGTCCTCCTGCTCCTTCGATAATAAGTACATCACAGAGTTTTGCTAATTGATTAATCTTGTTTTTTATATCTTTTATTTTTATAGTTTTATTGACATCTGCACAAAATGGGGCTGATGGTAGTTCAAAAGTGTAGGCTGTAATATCTTTTGGTTTTAAGTTTTTAAAATTTTCATTGTACTTTTGAACCTGCTTTAAAAGTAGTGTGGCATCTAAAGGTTCTTTGGTCACTCCCGTCTCAATTGGCTTGCAAATACCAACTGAAATACCCTGTTTTCCTAAGAGTTCAATAATCTTTAGAGTTGTGTAAGTTTTACCAACATCTGTATTTGTCGCTGTTACAAAAAGAGATTTCACAATTAAACTCCAAATTTTTACTAGTATTGTAACACAAAATAAGCTATACTATTATTATATACCGTAATAATAGAGGATAGTTAAGTGTCAAAAATAGAAGAAGAGTTAGAGTTTGAATTGGCTTTATTTGAACCAACAGAGTATAAAGTTTTGTTGCATAACGATGATTACAGCACAATGGATTTTGTAGTTGATGTTTTAATCAACGTATTTCGTAAAAATATTAATCAAGCAGAGGAGATTATGATAGCCATACATAAATCAGGAAGAGCAGTTTGTGGTATTTATACCTTTGAAATTGCAGAGACAAAAGTATATCAGGTTAAAGAGTTGGCAAAAAGTAATGGATTTCCCTTACTCGCTACAATGGAAGAAGTTTAAACTTAGGAAAAAGGATAAAAAATGATTAGTATAGAACTTAATAATATATTTAGAGCCTCAGTAAAATTTGCTAAAGAGAATAGACATGAATATTTGACTTTGGAACATATTTTTTTATCTATTCTAAAAAGTGCAGAAGGTAGTGAAATCCTTACAATGGTAGGTGCTAATGTAGATGAGATGAAAGAGGCTGTTGAACAGTATATTAAACTGAATAATCCTGTTATGGAGGATTTAGAAGAAGATAGTGGAATCTATGAACCTTATGAAACTTTGGCACTCTCTCATGTAATGAATGATATGATTAATCATATCAATGCTTCTGGACGCTCAGAGGCAAAAATAGGAGATTTACTAGCTTCTATCTTTACTCAAACTAAAAGTTTTGCTTATACGATATTACAATCACGTGGGGTTAGCCGTTTAGATATTTTAGAAGTAATCTCTCATTCAGATGTAGAAAGTGAGTATCCTGAAAGCAGTACAGAAGAAGAGGATACGACTCCCAATTTAACTGCCTATACAACTGAACTGGTTGCTGTTGCACGTAATGGAAAAATAGATCCTGTAGTAGGTAGAGTCTCTGAAATAGACAGAGTGATGCAAACGTTATGTAGAAGAAAAAAGAATAACCCATTGCTAGTAGGCGAACCAGGAGTTGGTAAAACAGCTATTGCTGAAGGGTTGGCATTGCAAATAGCAAATGATGAAGTTCCTGAAATACTCAAAGGAAGTTCAATCTTTGGTTTGGATTTGGGTGCGATGATTTCAGGAACAAAGTATCGTGGAGATTTTGAAAAACGTCTAAAAGGTGTTTTGAATGAACTTCAAACAGTAGATAAAGCAATTCTATTTATTGATGAAATTCATACATTGGTTGGAGCAGGGTCAACATCTGGTGGTAGTATGGATGCTGCCAATCTGCTTAAACCTGCATTGGCAAGAGGAGAGCTTAAATGTATTGGTGCGACAACCTATGCAGAGTTTCGGAATCATTTAGATAAAGATAAAGCACTCTCTCGACGTTTCTCCAAGATTGATATTGATGAGCCATCAGTAGAAGATACTTTGATTATTTTAAAAGGTGTCAAAGATAAATATGAAGCGTACCATCAGATTGAATTTTCAGATGAAGCCTTAGAATCAGCTATCTCTTTATCGGTTAAATATCTTCATGATAGATTCTTGCCAGATAAGGCAATGGATATTATTGATGAGGTTGGAGCACACTTTATGCTTAGAGATAAATCTAATGTAACGGTTACCTCTTCTGATATTGAACTTTCTGTTTCTCGTATGTTGAATCTACCATCAAGTGTAGTCTCTTCGGATGATACCTCCAAGCTTAAGAACTTGGCAGATGTCATGAAGTCCAAGATTATTGGTCAAGATGAAGCGATTGATACGGTAGTACAAGCGATTAAACGTTCGTATGCAGGGTTAAATCAAGAGAACCAGCCGATAGGAAGCTTCTTGTTTGTTGGTCCAACAGGGGTTGGTAAAACAGCACTTTCAGCAGGACTTGCAGATAGTATGGATATTCATTTTGAACGAATTGATATGAGTGAGTACATGGAGAAACATGCACTTAGCCGATTGATTGGAGCTCCTCCTGGGTATGTGGGGTATGAGCAGGGTGGACTCTTGACCGAAATGGTTAAAAAGAATCCTCATACTGTACTGCTTCTTGATGAGGTTGAAAAAGCGCATCCTGATATTATGAATGTCTTACTTCAAGTAATGGATGGAGCAAAACTAACCGATAATAATGGAATGGTTAGTGATTTTAAAAATGTTATTTTGATTATGACCTCGAATCTTGGAACAAAAGAGGCAAATGTAATGGGCTTTAATAAAGACAACAGCTCTAAAACAGAAAATGCTCTAAAAGATTACTTCTCGCCAGAGTTTAGAAACCGTTTAAGTTCAGTGGTCAAGTTTAATCACTTATCGTTAGAAGTGGTAGAGAAGATAGTCGATACTGAAATTGCTAAACTTAATAAACAGATGGAGAGTAAAAAAATTACCATTAAATTGGGTAAAAAAGCTCGAAATTATATTGCAAAAACAGGTTACAGTGACTCTTATGGTGCAAGAGAGGTTGCTCGTGTGATTGACCGAGAGATTAAAGAGGCATTAACCGATGAAATTTTATTTGGTCAACTTAAAGATGGTGGAACAGTTAAAGTAAATTACAAACAGGAGAAGTTGGATTTTGTCTTCAATATTTGATGATGAGTACTATCTCCCTGAACTTCGTAAATCTTCACATATCTTCCCCAATCCAAGGGAAGCTAGTGAAGAGGGACTTTTGGCTTTTGGAGGCGATTTAAACCCAAATCGTATCTTAAAAGCTTACCGTTCTGGTATTTTCCCTTGGTTTAACCCTATCGACCCTATTCTTTGGTGGTCTCCAAATCCTCGTATGCTTCTCTATCCCCAAAATTTTAAAACATCTAAATCTTTTCGTAGAGTATTGCGAAATAAAGGTTATGAGGTTAAGTTTGACCATAATTTTAATGAGGTTATCTCTCATTGTGGTAATATTCCCAGACCAAATCAAGAGGGTACATGGTTAACGACTGAGATGAAAGAAGCCTATATAGAGCTTCATGATATGGGTTTTGCTCACTCTATTGAGACCTACTATGAGGGTAAATTGGTAGGAGGACTTTATGGTATTGCTATGGGAAAAATCTTTTTTGGAGAGTCGATGTTTACCTACATGCCAGACGCTTCTAAAGTAGCTCTTTATGCATTAAGTAACATATGTGTTAAAAAGTGTTATCATTTTATTGATTGCCAAGTTGAAACACCACACATGTTAAAATGGGGTGCGAAATTGGTTCAACGTAATAGCTTTTTAGACCAATTGGAAGAGGGTTTAAATGACTCTACCGATTTTGGTTCTTGGAGAGATTGGGCATGGAAATACACAGAAGAGTAAGGGAGTAGAAGGCTATGGTAAACAAAGATATTAATTTTTCATTATGGTTGGATTTTATCGAGAGAGATTATCTAAAAAATGAGTTTGGTAAATTATTAGAACAGGGAATTGTAAATGGGGCAACCTCAAATCCTGCTATTTTTGCTACAGCGATTACAACATCCTCTGCTTATAAAGAGCAGTTGGCAAGTTTAGAGGGGAAATCTGCAAAAGAGAAGTATGAAGCATTGGCTATAGAAGATATTCGTACAGCGGCACAGATGCTAAGACCTCTTTATGATAAAGGAAATGATGGGTTTATCTCTATTGAAGTTGACCCTTTTTTATGTAACGATACGAAAGGAACAATAGAAGAGGGAAAACGACTTTTTAAAGCGATTGGCGAACCAAATGTTATGGTAAAAGTACCTGCAACACAAGCTGGATATGAAGCGATGACGGTATTAATGGAAAATGGAATTTCTGTAAATGCTACCTTGGTTTTCTCTCCAAAACAGGCAACTCAATGTTTCAAAGCAATGACCAAAGGCATAGAGCAAGGCGAAAAGTATGGAGCGTGTCGTGTTGAGGCTGTTATCTCTGTATTTGTAAGTCGTTTTGATAGAGCATTAGATAAAGAGTTAGAAGCTTGTGGTATTGACCCCTATAAAACAGGTATTTATAATGCTGCAAAAATTTATAATATGATTGAAGATAATGGTATTCCTAATATTCGTGCATTATTTGCGAGTACAGGAGTCAAGGGCGATGCCTTACCTGCAAATTATTATATCGAAGGTTTAATGGCATCACATTCAGTAAATACAGCTCCTTTATCGACAATAGAAGCACATTTAAAGAAGAACCCTTCTGAAACAAAAGAGGCTCTACCTTTAGATTCAAAATTGATAAATGGTTATTTTTTAAATCTTGAAGATAATGATTTCAATATGGATAAAATCTATAAAACATTATTGGATGATGGTTTAGTCGCTTTTGAGGACTCTTTTCAAGCAATGCTTGATAAGATTAAATAGTTTTTAAAAAAAGATGGAAAGTTAAATCCCTTCCATCTCTTTGGCTCTAAAGAAAACAAGCTTTTCATCTACAATAGAAAATTTTATCTCAATCGGGCGACAACAGACCTCACAATCTTCGATATAATCGTTATACTCTTCATAGCTATCTAAAATCATGGATATTCTCTCCCAACAATAAGGGCATGTAAAGAAGTGTTCCATTATTTATTCTCCTTTTTTTTAAAAAGATTGCCAATCCAACTGGTTACAGCACAACCTTTATCACAGGTCGTTCCATTTCTCATGGCTCGTGTTTGTCGAATATTGTTGATAAGCAAAAGCACAAATCCCAAAGCAATAATAAGTTGAACAATCCCTGTTAACCAATTTTCTATTAGTAGATTTTGAATAGAAAAACCTAACATAATAATAGTTATAATAAGACAGATAATAAACTCCTTGTCAGATAATTTTAAAGATTATATCCAAACTTTTTTACTATTACTAACCCTGCTAAAATCTGTTCTTTAATACTTATATTGTAATATTTCAAAAAATAATATCTAGGATAAACCATGAAAAAAGCAGAACTTTTAGCACCAGCAGGAAATTTAGAAAAACTTAAAATAGCTTTAGCCTATGGAGCAGATGCAGTTTATGGAAGCACCAGTACTTTTTCACTTCGTATTCGTTCAGGAAAAGAGTTTGATATAGACTCTTATGCTGAGGGAATCGAATATGCTCATGCACGAGGTAAAAAAGTTTATACGACTGTAAACTCATTCCCTTTTAACTCTCAACTCAAACTCTATGAAAACCATATTGCCAAAATGGCAGAGTTAAAACCTGATGCACTGATTGTCTCTAGCCCAGGGGTTGTAGCAATGGCACGAAAAGTTGCTCCACAAATTCCCATACATCTATCAACACAAGCAAATGTTATGAATGTTTTAGATGCACAAGTCTATTATGATATGGGCGTCGAGAGAATCATTGTGGCTCGTGAAATAAGTCTAAAAGATTGTGAAGCAATCAAAAAAGTATTACCTAATTTAGAGCTAGAGATTTTTGTTCATGGTTCTATGTGTTTTGCCTATAGTGGACGTTGTTTGGTTTCAGCATTGCAAACAGGTCGTGTACCAAACAGAGGAAGTTGTGCAAATGATTGCCGTTTCCCTTATGAAATTTACGCACACTCTCCTGAAAGCAATACTACCTTTAGACTTGACGAAGAAGAGGGAATTGGAACCTATATCATGAATGCCAAAGATATGAATATGGCTTCACATGTTGATGAAATTTTAAAATCTGGTGTCATTGATTCACTAAAAATAGAGGGACGAACCAAATCTCCATACTATGCAGGTGTTGTAACCAAAGCTTATCGACATGCGATAGATGATTATTATGCAGGAGATTTTAATGCAGCTCGTTACCAAAAAGAGTTAAATACCACTCAAAATAGAGGTTTTTCAGATGCTTATTTAGTGAGTAAACCTTTTGAGCGAAACAATACTCAATCGCATACCTTTACTATTCAAGATGGAACGCATCAAGTAGCAGGTTTGGTCAGCGAAGATGGAACAACATGGAGATGTAAAGATAAAACTTGCATTGGAGATAAGATAGAAATTGTACTACCTGTGGGCGTAACTGTCGAAGAGATGGAGAATAAAGAGTGCAAAATAACACAAGAGCATGGAGCATTTTTTATTGAGTTTAAAAAGATAATCTCAACCACAGGAAAAGAGTTTGAGTGTATCCACAGTGGAGATTTGAATAACATCGTTTTACCTATAAAACTACCAAGCTATACAATTCTTAGAAGAGGTATTGCAGAGGCAAAAGCTAAAAAAGGTCTTCTTTTAGTATAATAGTTCTATGGAAACTATTGAAAAGATTATAGAGTTTATTATGAAAGCAGTTCGAGCTATCGCAGAGTTTTTCTCATGGATTTTTGGCTAATTTGAAGAGAAAAACAGCTATTATTCGCCCAATAAATTAAGATGTTGGAGTATATAAATGAAATTTGTATCAATTGTCATGGGAAGTAAAAGCGACTATAGTATTATGAGTGAATGTGCAGAGACACTAAAAAAGTTTGGTATTCCGTATGAGCTTATTATCTCATCAGCACACAGAAGCCCAGAGAGAACAAAAACATACATCAAAGAAGCCGAAGCAAAAGGTGCACAAGTGTTCATAGCCGCAGCAGGAATGGCAGCTCACTTAGCAGGTGCATTGGCAGCAAGTACCACCAAACCAATCTTGGGTGTACCAATGGAATCAGGACCTTTAAAAGGAGAAGATGCCCTTTTGAGTACCGTGATGATGCCAGCAGGAATGCCAGTTGGAACAGTAGCTATTGGTAAAGCAGGAGCAGTTAATGCTGCTTATTTAGCCATTCAAATCATGGCACTACAAGATGATGAATTAAAAGTAAAACTTCAAGAAGACAGAATAAGCAAAGCTAAAAAAGTAGAGTTGGATTCTAGTACTGTTGAAGTTTTACTGTAGGTTCGATTTCATCGAACATGAAAATTTGATATAATGATAGGAAAGGCATAACATGGCTGAATTAGCACATTTTAAAAACTTTGCAAAGTTAAAAGATACTTCGGTTGAATTTAATGATATTACTGTTTTAGCTGGAAAACCTGGGACTGGTAAGAGTTATGTTATGAAATATTTTTATGCTATTAATGAAATGTTGTCAAAAATTGAAGAAGATAGTTTATTTGAATTTTCATTAGAGCAAAGGATAAATAGTAAAATTTTCTATTTGCATAATCTTATTTTGTCTATTTTTACAAAACATGAACAAGTTTCTAGTAAATATAGTATTAAACTTGATAATTTAGAAATTGAATACGATTCTTCTGTTTTAAATATTAATTTTAAATCTTTTGAACCTCTTAAAAAAAAGGTTAATATACTTTTTGTCGAAACTCCATTAATTTTAGAATTCAAAAAATTTATGAATCATGAAAAAGGAAAAACACCGTATCATATTGAATCACTTCTAAATATTCTTGATGCAAATTATTCTTTTATGGATAAGGAGCAAGAGAAATTTATTAAAAATTTTAGAGAAAAAGCCCAATCTATTATTGATGGAGATATTGAAAATAGTGGAGACTCTTTTATCTTTAATAGAGAGGGTGATAAAAATTATGATATTCTTAATGCTTCATCAGGAATTAAAAGCATAGGTTTACTTCAATATCTAGTAACAAATAAAGCCCTAAAAAAAGGTTCAATTCTATTTTGGGAAGAGCCAGAGGTTCATTTGCACCCTAGTTGGCAACTAAAAATGGTAGATTTATTTGTTGAATTGATGAATGCAGGAGTTAAGATAGTCTTTTCTACGCATAGTCCTTATATGGCTGATTATTTAAATGCTATATCTAAAAGAAATGGTTATAGAGATAGAATTTCTTTTAATGTTTTAGATGAGAGAGATGGAGTTGTGACTAATCATATTTTAGATGATGATAACTGGAATATATTACAAAAAGAGCTAATGGATACTTTTGAGGATATTTTGTGGCAATACCTATAAAAAGTATCAAAGAGAAATGTTGCGATTCTCATTTAAATGCCTATTCTATTATTGATATGGATAGTTTAGATAATGTAGGTTCAACTTGTGATAAAGTTATTGAGTGTAGAGACAAGTATTATTTAGTTGAAGAAAAAAGTATTACTTTGTCATTTTTAGATAACTGTTGTAGAGAGTTAAATTTAAAACTTGATGATTATAAATATATGAATGAAGGTATTCAATATTTTAAAATTAGTGAAGTCATAGGTTTAATTCAACCTCTGCATGTTGAAGTAAAAAAAAGAATTCTCTCCGATACGATTGTTAACATGATTAATACCTCGGCTAAAAAAGCAAGTAATACAACAGATATTTTAAATAAACAATTTAATAATCAGAAAACTAGCAATATGCCTATTTTCTATCTATACTGTAATAGTAGAACGCCTATTGATGCTATGATTAATAGATTATTAGGATTCTATAAAAAAACAATTTTTATTGAATGTCGAAAGTTAAAAGAGAAATTAGAAGAGGAGTGTGTATGACACTTGAACTAAAAAATATCGGAATGATTAAAGAGGCTAATGTCAAGATAGATGGTCTGACGGTTATTGCTGGGAAGAATGATACGGGGAAGAGTACTGTTGGGAAGGCATTATTTTTAGCTTATTCTAGCTTCTCTTTAGATAAAAATATTCATCAAAATAATGAAAGTCATATAACTGATAATATGCCTCGTTTTTCTTTATCTTCTGAAAAAGTAAAAGAGGAATTATTTTCAGAAAATTCATTTAGTAAAAAAACTATTATTAAAGTGTTACATGAGGAAAAGGTTTTTACATATAATCAAGACAATATGTATATAGAGGATTCTTTAGATATTAGAGATATAGGAATTGCAAATATAGCATTTATTGAAACACCTATTGTTTGGAATTTACAAAAACTTTTTAGAAGTGTAACAGATATAGAATCACATTTGAAACTAGTCGGAGAATCCATTGAAATTCCATACCCTTTTTTGATGAAAGATTTATACTTCAAATTAGTAACTAAACGAGATTATCCAGACGAAAGGATAAAAGAATTTCGTAAAAGTATTATATCTATCATTGATGGAGAGTTTAAAAAAGATGAAGATGGACTTTTTAGATTTTATCGAGATAGAAATAAATTTGATTTAATAGATGTTGCAACAGGA
>QNZV01000066.1 GCA_003978395.1 Sulfurovum sp.
AGCAAAAAGTCCTGAAATTCTTGAAAGTACAGAGCTTTCATTTTCAACTAAAATGGAGACTACTCTTCTTACATTTCTATTAGACATTATTTCTCCTCCTTTGTCGGTAACATCATATTATACAATGCTCCTGATGCAGGTACCATTGGTAAAACATCTTCAAATCGGGCAACCTGCACGTTAATAAATGCTACCTTATCTTTTTCGATAGCGTCTTTAATTGCCTCGTCAAACTCTTCCTTGGTCGTAACGTCATAACCAATTCCATGACAAGCTTCGGCTAATGCTTTAAAGTTTGGTTGAAAGCTTAAATCTGTTTCAGAGTAACGCTCTTCATAAAAGAACGTCTGCCACTGTCGAACCATTCCTAAAAAGTGATTATTTAAAATAACATTAATAACAGGAATCTTATATTCAGCAGCCGTTACCAACTCTTGAACATTCATCAAGATTGAACCATCTCCTGTAATATTTACTACCGTTTTGTTTGGAAATGCTTTTTTTGCCCCCAAAGCAGCAGGAAAACCAAAGCCCATTGTTCCCAAACCACCAGAGTTAATCCATTGACGTGGTCTATCAAATGGATAGTGCTGTGCAGCCCACATTTGGTGTTGACCAACATCCGATGTAATAATCGCCTTTTCTCCAAGCAATTCGCCCAATCGCTCAATCGCCCATTGTGGTTTAATAACCTCATCTGAATCAACATATGATTGAGGGTACAAATTATCATAACGCTCCAACACTTCAAGCCAATCCGAATAACGAGAAGGTTTTATTTTTCCTTCAAGTCCTAAAATTATCTTTTCAAGAACAATCTTAACATCACCAACAATAGGATAATCAACATCTACCAATTTACCAATATTTGCAGGGTCAATATCAACATGAATAATATCTGCATATTTAGCAAACTCTGAAAGTTTCCCCGTTACCCTATCATCAAATCTAGCACCCAAAGAGATAACCAAATCCGTTTCAGACATTGCCATGTTTGAAGAGTAGTTACCATGCATTCCAAGCATACCTTGAAGCAGTGGATTTTTAGCACCCATTACACCACGAGCCATCAATGTTTCAACAGCTGGAATCTGACCCATCTCTGCCAATTTACGAACCAAGTCTGAAGCATTAGAGAGAACAACACCTCCACCAATATAGAGAAGTGGTTTTTTAGCTTTTAAAATAGCTCCCACAGCTTTTTCAATCTGACGTTTATTCCCCTTATACGTAGGCTTGAAACTTGGGATATTTACCTCTTTAGGATAAACAAAATCTCCAAATTCAGCCGTAATATCTTTAGGAATATCAACCAAAACGGGTCCTGGTCGTCCAGTTCGTGCAATATGAAAGGCCTCTTTCATAATACGTGGCAATTCAGATAACTCTCGTACCAAATAGTTATGCTTGGTACAAGGTCGTGAGATTCCCACAGCATCAATCTCTTGAAACCCATCTGTACCTATTAACGAAAGTGGTACTTGACCAGAGATAACAACCATAGGAATCGAATCCATATAGGCTGTTGCCAAACCTGTTACGGCATTGGTAAAACCAGGTCCAGAGGTTACCATAGCTACCCCAACCTCTCCTGTAGCTCTTGCGTAACCATCTGCTGCATGTACAGAAGCCTGTTCATGCCTATTTAAGATATGCTCAAAGCTATCCTGCTTATAAATTTCATCATATACGTTCATGATAGCCCCACCAGGGTAACCAAATACGGTCTTAACACCCTCGGCAATTAACGCTTCACAAACCATCTGTGCACCATTCATCTTCATGAAATAGACTCCAATCGTCTTGTATTTTTTCGGATGATTTTAGCTAAATTAGGATAAGAAAGGTCTGAATTATTTTATATATCTAATGGGGTCAACAATACCAGCCTTTTCAAAACCATTTAAACGTAAACGACAACTATCACAAATACCACAAGCTTCATCTTCATTTTTATAACACGACCATGTATCTTCTAGTGGGACACTTAATTCAACTGATTTTAAAACAATTTCTGATTTTTTCATATGAACCAAGGGCATTTTTATCTTTAACTTTGTCTCATCTTTTGTACCCAAATTAATAGACTCTTCCATAGATTCAATATAAGTGTCACGACAATCAGGATACCCAGAGCTATCCTCTTCTACTACACCGATAAAGAGTGCTTCTGCTCCATGTTTTTCTGCCAATGCTGTAGCAATAGAGATAAAAATCCCATTTCGAAAAGGAACATAAGTAATAGGTACACCCTCTTCTATCCCATTTATGGGAATCTCCAAAGAGTCATCAACCAATGCTGAAGCACCTATCTGTTTAAAAAAGTCCAACTCTATCTCGTAACTCTCTATACATCCTAGTTTTTTTGAAATTTTTCTAAAAGAGTCCAACTCTTTTTTTTCTGTTCGTTGTCCATAATTGAAATGCAAGGCAATAATAGAATAACCCTCATTTTGTGCTATTTTTGCTCCTAAAGCACTATCCATACCTCCAGATATAATACATACAGCTTTTTTCATAAATTAGATACCTTTTTTAAAGACATTTTACCTCTTTTTGGGTAAACTCTTCCCTATGTTAAACATTGAAAATCTTACTAATCTCACTATTAATGTCAATCTATTAAAAAAAATTTCAAAATTTATTACAAAAGAGTCACGTACAGGAGAAATAGACGTAACAATATGTAATAACCAAACAATACAACAATATAACCAAGAGTATCGGGGAAAAGATATGCCTACTGATGTTTTGAGTTTTCCTATGGAAAACGATATGATTATCGGAGACATAGAGATGCCTCTTGGTTCAATTGTTATCTCTGCTGATTTTGTTAAGACAAAAGCTACAGAGTTTGGGCATAGTAATGATGATGAGTTAAGCCTACTATTTATACACGGAATGCTTCATCTTTTGGGATTTGACCATGAAGTTGATAGTGGAGAGATGAGAAAGAGGGAAGAGGAGATAATTCATAAGTTCAATCTTCCCAAGAGTTTAATAATAAGAACTGAGGAGAAGTAATGGATGTTGTTATATTTATATTAGCCATGGGAGGCTTAATATTTGGTGCTGGATTTATTGTCAATCAGAGTGAACGGATTGCACTACGTTTTAATATTTCAGAGTTTATCATAGGCTCAACACTTATTGCATTGGGTACAAGCCTTCCTGAAATGGCATCTAGTGTAGCTGCAAGTTTAGAGGGAAAACCTGAAATTGCAATTGCCAGTGCTGTGGGAAGTAATATTTTAAATATTACTCTAGTTTTAGGTGTTATTTTTTTAATTACAAAACGATTTGTACCTAAACGCGATTTTTTTGCAAAAGATAGTATTTGGGCGTTAATGCCTATTTTAATGTTTTTACTCATGGCAATGGATGGTGTTATAAACCGTTTTGATGCTATTTTACTTATTATTTTAATGATTGCCTATTTACTTTTTTTGATTCAAGACTCTAAAGGATTAGGCACAGATAATTTAGAAGAAGATGCAAAAGAACCTTTTTCATGGTTAAAAAGTATTGCGTTGCTTATTTTAGGTTTTATGTTTATTATTATAGGTGCCCATTTTGCCATAGATTCAGCCTCTAGTATTGCCAAAAGTTTTGGTGTTAGTGAATGGGTTATAGGTATTGTTTTAATCAGTTTTGGTACATCTTTACCAGAATTAGTAGTCTCTATCTCTGCAGCATTAAAAGGAAAAGTAGAGATGGCAATCGGAAATATTATCGGTTCAAACCTTGCAAACACCACTATGGTTATTGGTAGTGCAGCACTCGTTGGAGATTTACATATAGATTTAGACAAATACGTTTTCGACCTAGCACTAATGACAGCAGCAACCATTATGCTCGTCTACATCACAGCAAACAAACTCTATAGTCGACCAGCAGGAATATCTTTGTTGATTCTTTTGGCTCTTTTTATAGAGAATGCAATAAGTGGAATAAAAAGTGTTGGTGTAGGCTCATAAAGGTATATATCTCTATAGGTAGAAAATAGTATCTCTACCTATAGTAACTAATCATACACATCATCCATATTAAAATCATAATCTGGCTCAATTAAAGGAATTGAATCTAAAGTAGATAAATCAACTTCATAAGTAGATAAATCGTACTCATCTCCTTGATAAAATCTCTGTTCCTTCGCAATTTTTTGCTCTTTTTTCATCTGCTCTTCCAACTGTTTTTTAATCTTATCTGCTTTTAACGCACTACTATTGGTTTCTATACTAATATTACTTTCTGCTCCCAAAGAAATAGAGAAAAATGTAATAAAAATTGCTAATCTTATAAATCTATTCATAATTTTACCTTATTATTATTTTTACTTTTAATTATAAATAGTATACCATAAATATCTATTTTTATATAGTTTTTTATCTATGGGAGAGTTTTACTAATTTAATATGCGCCATAATCCTTAATAACATAAAATAAATTATCTTTTTTTGGAAAGAACCAATATTTAATAGCTCTTTTAGCTTGGTATAAATTCATTAATCTAGGTGGAATATAGGTTATAACAGGATAATCAATTCCTCCTATAAAAAGTTGATTACAACGTAAAATTCTAAGACCACTTTGGATAAACGCTTTATCGGCTCTATTGAGTTCAAAGTGCCATTTAGCATACTCTGAACAGGTAGGATAATAACGGCATGAACCAGGTAGTAGACGAGATATATACTGATAGGCAGATAGTGGAGCTAGATAGAATTTTGCGTATTTATTATTCATAAAAGACATCTCCTTTAAAAACAACATAAGAGTCGGACATATTAATTGAATGATAGATGGTTGTTCCATATTTTTTACTATAGTATTGCAGAAGTATTTTTTGTTCAGTAGCTTCAATAGAGGGAACTAACCACCCATTATTGGAAATGACAATCATGTTTTTAGGTTCTCCTTCATAAAGCTTTTCTGATGTTGCTTCAAAACAAATAGCATTTCTATACGTTGTATTCTTAATCGTATAATCTGTAAAATCTGTAGCTCCTACATAATCAGGTGCTCCATCAAAAAAGAGTTCATTTATCCATTTTCCCATCCATTTAGGCAGAGGATTTTGCTCTCCAAAAGGAACAAGCACTACTTTATCAGCCACGGTATACTCTCCATCTTTAAAAATATAGGTAGAGTTTTTAGGAAGATTATTATCGTTATAGAGTCCCCCTGTAACAATCGTAATATACTTGGAATAATCTTTCAGTAGTGTTAAAATATTTTTTTCTTTATTTAAATAGAGTGCAAAGACTGATTCAGGAAAAACAACAACCTCTTTTTCCTCTCTAATTGCTTTTTGAATATTTATAAAGATTTCATCAATATGTTTTTGTTTAAATTGTGGTATCCACTTCTCATCAACAGGAGTAAATGTACTAACAAGTTTAATTTTATCATTTATGATAGACTCTTTTTGAAAATGTGAAGCGTAAGGGTATGCACCTATAATAAGAGTCAAAAATAGTATTTTCTTTTTATACATAGCTAAAGCAAACGAGAGAAGAATCAAGAAAAATTGCCATTTTTCTATACCTAAATAGCTATTGGTAAAGATAAGTTCAGGTTTAAACCAATCAAAACCAAAAGGATGAATGTAAGATAGTACAAGAAGAATTAATGCTTTTCCAAAAAGATTATGAATCTTTAGATGCTTCTCTACAAGATAAACAAAAGAGATTAGTAAATAAAATAATAAAGCATAAATAAAAGAGATAATAATTAGAACAAAAGGAATTGCCCATGCTATTTGATAGTAAATAAAACTAATACCCATCCACCAAAACCATAGTAAACCTATAAAAAATCCACTCCAAACCCATGATATTTTATCGCCTATAAACCATAGATAAAGGGTTAATAGAGCCAAAATAGTATTGATAAATGGATTACTGACACCTATCCATTCAAGATAGATTGAAGCAGAGCTTAAAAAGGCGATAAAAAAGCCCATTGTTATTTTGTTAATGGTAAAATATCGGCTTATTTTTATAACTATACGCAAAGGATTCCTTATGGAAGCAGCAGGACAATTTCTACCACTTATTTTTTTATTCGGTATTTTCTATTTTTTAATCATTCGACCTCAACAGAAACAACAAAAAGAACACACGGCAATGCTAGATGCACTTAAAAAAGGCGATAAAATATTGACAACGGGTGGTCTCTATGCTGAAATTATTAAAGTTGAAGAAGATTTTATCAAAATCAAACTGAATGATACATCAATTGTTAAATTAGATAGAAATTTTGTTAACAGAAAGGTAGAAGCATAAACAGATGGGAAAACTAAATTATAGAGTTGTTCTTTTTACTTTTGCATTTCTTTTTGGAATTGTATTTTCAATTCCATCACTAACGCAGAGTGAAGAGGGCAAAAAAATTACTTTAGGGCTTGACCTACAAGGTGGATTACATATGTTACTTTCAGTTAAAACAGAAGTAGCATTAGAATCTAAAATGAAATCTGTGGGAACAACGGTTAAATATAACCTTGAGAAAGCAGATATTGTAGTTGAAGATTTAAAGATAGATGACGGAAAAGTAATGTTTGAATTACTTGACCCACAAGATACAGCAAATGTTGATGAGATGTTAGCAGATGAGTTCAAAGAGGTAAACATTAAAAAGAGTGGCTTAGTCTATGAGATGTCTCTCTCTCCTGAGCTCGCTATAAAAACAAAACAAAATGCTATTGACCAAGCTGTTGATACCATTAGAAATCGTCTAAACATGTTTGGTTTGGCTGAACCAACTGTTGCCAAACAGGGGTCAGATAGAATCTTGGTTGAAGTTCCAGGTATCAAAACGCAAGAAGATGAAGATAGAATTAAATCACTTATTGCAAAAGCTGCACACTTGCAAATGATGGCTGTTGATGAAGATAGAGCCAATCGAGTCTATTCTATGACAGAAGCAGAAGCGAGACAGTTTGGAGATATTATCTTGGATGATGTTGCTGAAGATGGACGAAAATATCTTCTCTACTCTATTCCAATTTTAGATGGTTCAATGTTGACCGATGCTAAAGTAGGATATGAACAGAAAGGCACACGACCACTAATTAACTTCTCACTCAATGGACAAGGTGCTAAGATATTTGCAGATTTTACAGAAAAATCTGTAGGTAAACGAATGGCTGTTGTTCTTGATGGAAAAGTTTATACTGCTCCAAACATTATCCAAAGAATTGGTGGTGGGCAAGTTCAAATTACAGGTGCATTTACTTCCCAAGAGGCTCACGACATTGCAATTGCTCTACGTTCTGGTGCATTACTTGCTCCTGTAGAAGTAGAGAGTCAACGAAGTATAGGACCTAGCCTTGGTAAAGATAATATTCAGGCAAGTTTAATTGCTCTTATTGTTGGTTTCTTGGCAGTAATCATCTTTATGGTACTCTATTACGGTATGGCAGGTGTTGTTGCCAACTTGGCACTGATTGCAAACCTCTTCCTTATTTTGGCTGTAATGTCACTATTTGAAGCAACTTTAACCCTTCCAGGTATGGCAGGTATTGTCCTAACCGTTGGTATGGCTGTCGATGCAAATGTTATTATTACAGAACGTATTCGAGAGCTTTTACATGCTGGTGCTTCTCTTACAAAAGCAATAGAGCAAGGTTATAACAACGCTTTTACAGCTATTTGGGATGCAAACATTACAACACTTATCGCAGCTGTAGTACTTTTTGCTTATGGAACAGGACCGATTAAAGGATTCTCTTTAACCATCAGTATTGGTATTTTGGCTTCTATGCTAACAGCTATTTTAGGAACACATGGAATCTATCAGTGGATTCTTCCTCGAATAGATAAGAGAAAGATGAAGTTTTGGTTTGGAATCGAACAAGATATTGATATGAAAGGAGCAAAATAATGGAAGTTTTTAAGTATAAAGAACCTATAAAATTTATGGAAAATGCCAAAAAATTTGGTGTTTTTTCTATTGTTTTAATTATACTTTCTTTGGGGCTTCTTTTTACAAAAGGTCTCAACTATGGTATTGATTTTGCTGGTGGAACAATTGTTCAAATCAAATATGAAGGTACAGCACCCATAGATAGAGTAAGAGATATTGTCTCGGGGCATAAAAATTATGCAGGTGCAACAGTTACTTCATTTGGTAGTGATTCTGAAATTGTTATTAGAACAAAACAAGCATCAAAATCTGTAAAAGGTGGAGCAAAAGTTGAAGTACAAAAGATGTTGGCTTCGACAGGAAAATTTGAAATAAGACGTGTAGACTTGGTTGGTCCTTCTGTTGGAGAAGAGCTAAAAACCAAAGGTCTTATGGCTATGTTCTTCTCGATTATTGGTATTTTACTCTATTTGTCATTCAGATTCGAGTGGCGTTTTGCAACGGCATCCGTTGTGGCACTGGTTCATGATGTTACTATTGCTATGGGTATGCTAGCTCTATTCCAAGTAGAGGTAAATCTGCCTATCTTAGCTGCGATTTTAACTATTTTAGGATACTCTCTAAACGATACCGTTATTGTATTTGACCGTATCCGAGAGGGAGTTCGCAATATAAAATCTCCAGAAATGGAAGATATTGTGAATGAATCTGTTACTAGAACGTTATCACGTACGACACTAACCTCATTAACAACCTTTTTTGTTGTATTAACCCTTTACCTATTGGGTGGAGAGATTATATCTGGATTCTCATTTACACTGTTAGTGGGTGTTATTGTGGGTACATACTCTTCAATTTTTGTAGCTTCTCCTATTTTGATGTGGCTTAATTTCTCTGTTGTAGAGTTTAGAGAAAAAGAGGCAGCAAAATTAAAGCGTCAAAAAGAGCGAGATAAACAACGTGCTATGTATGAACAAGGTACTATATAAAATCTATTTCCTACACTTATTTTTTTAGGAAACCATTTCTTTAGCTTCGTATTATTCGAAGCTAAAGCTTTTAATTCCAAGTTATTTTAAATCCCAAGGAGTATTATTTTGAATTGGGGAAAAGTTTTTTATATATTTTTTACACTGATGAGCTTGACTACATCAGTATCATTTATTTTTGAAGATTCTGTTATTGCACTGTTTGCAGCATCAAGTATTAATATTATCTCAAGTATTTTAAAAATGGGTGTACGAAACCTATTTTCTGCTGAACTTTTAGCAGGTTCATTGGTTGCAGATTTACATCTAATCCCTGCATTTTTTATCTATCAATTTGGGAATAGTGAAAATCACTCACATCTCATTTTTGGATTGGTTATTGGTGCAATCATTGCAAATGTATACACATTAATAATCTCTATTGTAGAGAGTGCTAAGGCAAAAGAGGAGTTTTAATATCCTCTTCTTTGTTTTACAGTCTCTCCTAAAGTATAAACAGCCATTCCATAAAACGTGCTATGATTATAGGTTGTGATTACTCTAAAATTATGCGTACCAAACCAAAGTTCATCATAAGTAGCTCTGTGTAATTTTATAAGCGATACAGGACCTTTATAATAGAGCTTTGAACGTGGGGTTATTTTATACTTTTTTCTTAGTTTATATTGTGAATATTTGGTTTTATATCCTGTCTCTAAACGTTTAAAGCGATTTCCTCTATATCTTGCTCTTACAGCAACTTGGCTAGTATTTCTATTCCATCCATTTCTAGAAAAGTAGTTTGCAATAGAACCAATAGCATCTTGAGCATTCCATAAATCGGTTACTCCATCATTATTAAAATCCACAGCAAAATCAAGATACGAACTGGCAATAAATTGACCATAGCCCATAGCTCCTGCATTTGAGCCCATAAGTTCAGAAGCATTCAATCCTGATTGACGGGTCATAATTAAAAATTTCTCTAACTGTTGTGTATAGAAATCTTCTCTTCGGTCTCCAAGCATCGCTTTTGAAGTCAGTACATCAATAACTCTTTTTTTTCCAAAATTTACACCATAAGCTGTTTCTACACCTATAATACCAACAATATATTCAGGTGGAACCCCATAAGTCTGATAAGCTTTATTGAGTGTATCTTCATATTCTGCCCAAAAGTTTATACCTCTTTGAATATTTCGTTCATAGACAAACATCTTTTTGTATCTATCCCATTTTCCTTTTTCTTGCTGTAGAGTATTTCTTACTTTGTACGGTTCAATCATTTGATTTATATCTTTAGCTTCTGAAAAAAGTTTATACAACTCTTCATATTTAAATTGATAAGCACTCTGCATATAATCAATAAAATCCATTAGTTTATAATTTCCTGCGAAATCTCCACTTAGCCCACCTTCAACTACTTCTGTTGGTATATTTTGAGATAAACTATTTTCAGAAGATGTAATTTCTACAGAACTGTTTTCAGA
Source organism: Sulfurovum sp. (assembly GCA_003978395.1). Taxonomy (GTDB): domain Bacteria; phylum Campylobacterota; class Campylobacteria; order Campylobacterales; family Sulfurovaceae; genus UBA1140. Next base: position 10,328 of record QNZV01000066.1, read on the forward strand.
AGAGGTAGTTTCTATAGAACTATGTTCAGAAGGAATAATTGCTGATGAACTATTTTCAAAAGAAGTATTAGTTTGAATAGATGCCATAAGTGAATTACTTGTATTGATGTCTGGTACATCTATATCTTTTTTTGTACTACATGCACTAATTAAAAGCATTGATGATAAAAGGAGAGAGAGTTTAGGTTTTGTCATTATTTTTCCATGGAGAGTTATTTTAGTCTAAGATTATAATATGTTGAATATGAGATAAATATTAATATAATAGAGAATTTACTGATAAGTTATATTTATATTATTTCTTTAATTTTAAAAGAGGCTATACGTTTGTTTATATTTTTTATTGTTCTTTATATAGATAAATATAACGCTATCCTTTTCTAACCCATCATTGGCTATAATTCTTATAATTTTTAGCTGATGGAGCAATATAATATGAGTTACAGTCCAAATGATATAGAAAAAAAATGGCAAACAATATGGAGTGAAAAAGAGGCATTTGAGCCTCTTGATGATAAAACTTTAGAGAAAAAATATATTTTGAGTATGTTTCCTTTCCCTAGTGGAAGATTACACATGGGTCATGTTCGTAATTATAGTATTGGCGATGCAATGGCTCGTTATTACAGAAAACAAAACTACAATGTACTTCATCCCATTGGTTGGGATGCCTTTGGTATGCCTGCTGAAAATGCAGCGATTAAACATGGTAGACACCCAAAAGATTGGACTTACTCCAATATTGCATACATGCGTAAAGAGTTAAACTCTTTGGGTCTCTCATTTTCAGAGACAAGAGAGTTTGCGACCTGTGATGAGTTATATACCAAGTGGGAACAAGAGTTTATTATTAAAATGTTTGAGGAGAAGCTTCTTTACCGTGAATCGACTACAGTGAATTGGTGTGAATCATGTCATACTGTCTTAGCAAATGAACAAGTAGAAGAGGGGTGCTGTTGGCGTTGTGACAATGAGGTAGCGTTAAAAGAGATGCCTGGGTACTACTTGGACATCAAAAAGTATTCAGATGAGTTGTTAGATGATTTAAAACTTCTTGAGGGAAAATGGCCTTCACAAGTTTTGGCAATGCAGAGTAATTGGATTGGTAAATCACAAGGGTTAGAGTTCTCTTTTACGTTTTCAGAGGCTTCAAAAGCAAAGTTAGAGAATAAATTTGAAGGTTTTGAAGTATTTACTACCAGACCAGATACCGTTTATGGCGTAACCTACACAGCATTAGCTCCTGAACATCCAATTGTAAAAGATTTAATTAAAAACAGACTTTTAGAGCGTGATATAGCAGATAAAATCACAGCCATGGGAAATATGACCGAAGTAGAAAGAGCTAAAGCCCAAAAAGAGGGTTATGACCTTGGAATTACAGTAATTCATCCACTAACAGGCGAAGAGATACCCGTTTGGACAGCAAATTTTGTTTTAGCATCGTATGGTGGTGGTGCTGTTATGTCTGTCCCAACACACGATGAACGTGACTTTGAGTTTGCCACAAAATATAATTTACCAATGAAATATGTCATCTCAGGTGGAGAAGAGGGTTCAGCATATACAGGCGAAGGAGTCCTTATTAACTCTGATGAGCTAAATGGTATGAAAAATACTGAAGCTAAAGCTGAAATTATCAAACTTTTTGAAGCAAAAAATGTAGGAAAAGGGACAACCAACTACAAACTAAGAAATTGGGGAATAAGCCGTCAACGCTACTGGGGTGCTCCCATTCCTTTTGTTCATTGTGATGCTTGTGGATTGGTGCCTGAAAAAGTAGAGAACTTACCCATTGCACTTCCTGAAGATGTAGAGATAACAGGAGAGGGAAACCCACTAGAAAATCATCCAACATGGTCAAATTGTGCTTGTCCAAAGTGTGGAGAAAAAGCAAAGCGTGAAACAGATACACTTGATACATTTGTACAGTCAAGTTGGTATCAGTTCCGTTATGCAACCCATCCAAACAAATGGGAAAGTTGTGGAATAGACAAAGAGGATGTAAACTACTGGCTAGGAGTTGACCAATATATAGGTGGAATTGAACACGCAATTTTACATCTTTTATACGCACGTTTTTTTACCAAAGCACTAAGAGATTTAGGATTTATAGAGAACATCAAAGAGCCATTTGAAAACTTACTAACCCAAGGAATGGTACTTATGGACGGTTCTAAAATGTCAAAATCAAAAGGAAATACTGTTGACCCTGACTCTCTGATAGAAAAATATGGAGCAGATACAGCACGACTATTTACCCTTTTTGCAGCTCCTCCACAAAAAGAGCTAGAGTGGAATGATTCTGCCGTTGAAGGTGCATTTAGATTTATTAAAAAGCTTTATGATAGAAGAACCAAGGTTACAATAGACACTTTACCAACCATAGAGCAAAATGCTTTAAATAAAGAGGAGAAAATAGCGAGAGTAAAAGTATACGAAGCTCTAAAACGCTCTATTGATGTTTATGAAAAAACCTTTGCATTCAACACCTTGATAGCAGGTTGTATGGAAGCCCTAAATGCTTTAGACAAACAAAAAAATGAACAAGTATGGACAGAGGGATTATATATTATTACCCACTTACTTGAACCAATTATTCCTCATGTTTGTGCAGAGATTTCAGAAGAACTATTTGAGTCTAAAAACCTTACAGGTGGGAAAATAGAGATTTTAGATGAGGTCTTTGTTCAAGATACCATTACCTTAGGAGTGGCTGTCAATGGAAAGAGAAGAGCCGAAATAGAAGTAGATGCAGAAGCGTCTAAAGAGGATATTATAGCCATGGCAAAAGAGAGTATTCCTAAATGGCTAGAGGGTAAAAATGTTGTTAAAGAGATTTTAGTTCCTAAGAAGATGGTGAATTTGGTAGTTAAATAGAAACTACCAAACTCAACAAATAACCCCAGAGCCAATAACCTTATTATCTTCATAAAAAACAGCTATCTGTCCATAGGCTAG
>QNZV01000069.1 GCA_003978395.1 Sulfurovum sp.
ACTTTAAAAATTTTATTTTTATCATTTTTAAAAATAAAATTCTCTTTATGTTTTAATTTTCCTTTTTCTAAAAATTTATCACCTGTAATTTTTATTAAGTAACCTTTTTCAGTTTTATTATTGACCGTTTTAGTTGTATATGAATTATCACATCCAACTATAACTAACCATAAAATTAATATCATAATCTTAAAATTCATTCTTCTTTCCTTCTCTTTTTTTAGTGCTTCAACTATTGTGACTATTTAAATTTTACAATCTATTAAACCATAAAAGTGTATTTCAAAACTTTTATTTAAATTGAATCATAACAAAACAAATTTAAATTTTAAAACCCAAAATTTCCCAATACAAAAGAATTTAACCCGAAAAAACAGAATTTTAAATAAAAAATAGAGAATTTAACTATAAAATAAGAAAATAAATAGAATTTAAAGGAATTTTTAAAATATGGATAAAGATAAAAAACTCAACAATAATGCAAAAAAAAATGAATGGGTCGATTTTTCATTAAAATTTAATTATATTTATGAAAAATTATTTAAAAATAATAAAGAAAAGCTCATGGTTTATTTTACTCTGCCTAGCACCAAAGAGAGTGAACGAAAAAGCAAACAAAAAACCATTAACAATTGGCTTAGTGGAAAAAGTCAAAAACCAAATAAGTTTAATTTAGACCAGTTTCAGATTAGTCAGTTTATAATGTCTGATGGCTCAACTCTTTTTAATTTAGAAGCATTTACCACATGGAGCATTGAGAGATTTCGACAAAGAGTAGATGAGTATATTGTTCAACAACAACAAAATAGCACCCTAGAGGAGCAAATGAGATATATCTACTACTTTGACCTCGACCATGAAACCTTAGCCTATTATGAACTCAACTTTACAAGTCCAAATGAACTTACCCTAGACTCCTCACAACTTGCAAACAATATGCTCTACAAAGGAGAGATGATAGAGTTTCAGAGTATGCTCTATATTACTGTTCAAAATCAGTTTGATTATATGCAGTTTATCTTTGAAAATTTTGCTACTGTTTTTAGCCAAGAGGTTCGGGTTTTTGGAACAGCACAGTGCAAAGACTACTTTAGCCGAAAACCAAAAGCTTACATAGTACTGCTTACTTCAAGTCTCTTAGGCAAAAAGGAAGAGAAATGCTATCTACATAAACTCAACCGTTCAAATCTACTTATGGCAAAACCTTTTTCACGCTTTGCGAAAAAAAACAGAACCCATATCCTTGAAAATTTCGTAGAAAAGGTAGAAGAACTAGCCCAAGATATTGAACCCTATAAAGAGCAAGAGAGTCTCTACACCCAACTTGCTTTACAGAGTTTCAGAAGCTATGAGCGTATTGCTAAAAAAGTCTCGAATGGAGGGAACTATTTTATTCGCAATACAAAGAGCCTGAAATTGCTTATATTTAATACTTTAGCACTCAAAGAGAATATCGAAGCAAAAGAAGTTCCACAAGTAGAGATACTCTATGCACTTACACGTTCAAATATTGCTCTTCTTGAGCTAGATAATCCCGATTCTTCAGAGCTTATGCGTGAACAGATACGCTTAGTTGATGAAAAACTTCTTCAAATAAATTATCTTTTTGTGGTAACCGATATAGAACTTATAACCAATGAACTTCTGAATCGACTTTTAGATTTGTCGAAACACCTATCGGTTAAGATAGTGCAGAGTAACCGACTCTATTACAAAGAGATAATCTACCCTCATCAAAATTTTATTATATACCAAACGCAAAATGAGATGGGAAGTTACGTACACATTACCAAAGGTAGTAAAGATAAAATGGACATAGAACGTACCTATAGACTCCTTTTGCATGAGGCTGTATCTTTAAAAAGCTTTATTGAAAAAAACTATCCACTTAATGGACAATGGCACTTCTACTCTTTTGGAAGTAAAATAGACGCTGAATATTATTATGATGTAAAGGTAAAAATTAATAATGATAAAGTCATTGCAACTTTTCCATCAGGTGTTCATCGTGCTATAGTTCAATCATTTCAAGATTATACACTGATTCTTTTTGATAATGCCATAATTAAAATTCAAAATATAAATTTAAAAGAGTCCATTCATCGCATAAGCATCATAGGAAAAGAGCTGAATATGACCAACAGAGATGTTCTACTCTTTGGCATCATGAGTCGAGAGGAGCTTAAAAAAGAGGAGGTATTATTTTTATTAAAAGCTCTCTACAAACAAGAGGAGATGAAATTTAGACTTCGAGTAGATGATGACTTTGATGCTATTTTGGGGGAGTTTGTGACGAAAAGGAAATAACTAAGCTTTTCTCTATTGATGAAAAAGCTTTTGAATCTAAATAATTTTTTGCTATTATATTTCATTAAATATAGTTAGGAAAATTATGAACAAATTAAAATCTTATATAGAAGCATATCGCTTAATTATTTTCGCTGTAGCCATTGGATTAGGCTTTTATTTTTTGGCTGAAATGGCTTTTTCAGAGGTACAGGCTCGATTAATTGGTGTGATTGCTTTTTTAGTGACACTTTGGACAAATAATGGTCTGCATATGGGGGTGGTTTCACTCTTGCCGATTATTCTTTTTCCTATTTTTGGATTGGTTGAATCTAAAGATGTTGTCTCGAATTACTCTAAAACAACCATTTTTCTTTTTGTGGGGGGCTTTTTACTTGCCATTGCTACTGAAAAATCAGAACTGCATAAACGTTTAGCTACTAAATTATTGTCTATATTTCCCAATACGCCACGAGGGGTACTCTACTCTTTAATGTTAACAGCAGGGTCGCTTAGTTCGATTTTGTCAGATACAACAACAGCACTTCTTATTATCCCTATCGCTGCCTTTTTGACAGAGAATGTAGATTATAAATTTCGTCTTTTGTTGGGGGTGGCATATGCATCATTGATTGGAGGAATTATTACACCTGTAGGAACACCACCAAATTTGATTTTGATGGACTTTATAGAGAGTAATGGATTAGAGATGATTCCTTTTGCTACATGGACGGTTATGATGTTGCCTTTGGCAATTGTTATGATGGTAGTCGCTGCTGAAATTTTACTCTATGGTCTAAAAAAAGAGGACTTTGTATTGGTTGAAATTGATATGAGTAAAAGAGCTTTAACCCTTGACCAAAAGAAACTGGTTTGGATTCTCTCTTCTTTGGCTCTTATTTTAGCATCGAACCCTATTTTAAAATACCTCTTTGATGTTCATATTAATGAAAAGCTCACTCTATTAGCATTTGGACTCTTTCTATTTTTGCCAAAGGTTGATTTACTGGAGTGGAAAGAGGATTTTGCTAAAATTCCGTTTGCTATTGTCTTTCTTTTTGGTGCAGGATTTTCGATTGCAATGGCATTTCAACAGACAGGTTTAGCAGAAGAGATTGCCAAGATGTTAATCTCTTTAAACTCTTATGTCTCTCCTATGATGATAATGTTTCTTATTGGTACAGGAGTTGTATTTGCAACAGAGTTAACAAGTAATACGGCGTTAACCTCTATTATGATTCCTATTATTTATCCTTTTGCTGTAGAGAGTGGATTGGACCCAATGCTCTTTATGTTGATTGTAGCGATTTCTGCAAGTTATGCCTTTATGCTACCAATAGCAACAGCTCCAAATGCCATAGCAATGTCTACAGGGCATGTAAAAACAACACAGATGATACAAAGAGGGATATTTTTGAATATTGCAGGAATTTTAATTACATTTACAGTCGCATTGACCTATTGGAAGATGTTTTTGTAAGGTCGGCTTTCATCACCGACCAACTAGAGAGTAAGATGCATTTATGCGTCGTAAATGCTCTCTTTATTAAATTTTATTGCTAAAAGTGCATAGAAATGAACTCTATATTTGGTTCTATTTGAAGTACCAAGTTGCACACAAACTTCTTGGATTGCAGAATCTAACTCTGCATCATCATTTGTGAGACCCAATTTTTTCTTTAAAAAATTATTTTTTACTGTTTCTAACTCATCTGCTTGACCACAAGCTACTGTGGCTGTATCTTTGTTGTAAATTACAGGTCCTAATCCTTTTGTAACTTTAGAAATAAATTCATCTGTAATATTTAAGTTTAGTCTCTTTGTTTCTGCTATCATTTTCTCTATTATATCATCTCGTTTACCCATGGTAAAGCCCCTTAAATTATTAATTTTATTTAAATATTAATTATAGCGAATAGAGCTTGGAATTGAAAGGGGAATCAAAAAAACAATATTTATTTTTTTATGTTATAATATAGCAAATATTGTTTTTGGAGTTAAAATATGAAACATTGTATTGTCGGTGATGTTCATGGAGAGTATAGATCTCTTTTAAATTTAGTAGCAAAGATACCCAAGGAAACAAGATTTATCTTTGTGGGGGATTTGATTGATAGAGGTTCTCATAGTGCTCATGTGATACAGTTTGTTCGAAAACACAACTTTAAATGCGTGAGAGGAAATCATGAAGATATGATGATTGAGTATGGTACTTCTTTTGTTCATTCTGTTGAAAATGATGAACCGATAGAACAAGAGAATAAATGGTTGAAAAATGGAGGTAAAGAGACACTTTTAGCGTATGGTTTAGTTGAAACTAGAGGGGAAAAGCTTGTACCTCATGTCTATATAAAAGAGTTTCTTTTTCAATTCAAAGATGATATTGAGTGGTTAAAAGAGCTTCCTCTTTTTTTAGAGTTGGATATTAGACACCCATCATCAGGTCGCTTGGTGGTAGTTTCTCACTCATCTATATTTTCAGTGTGGGATATACGCTATAAAAATAAATATGCAAATATATTTAAAGAGACTGTATTGTGGCATAGAACAGAGCCTTTGGACCAAGCAAAAATATTTAATGTATTTGGGCATACTCCACAAGGTTACAGTGCAGATATAAAAAAACATTATGTCAATATTGATACAGGTTGTTATATCAAGGGAAGAAGAGGTTATGGAATTCTTTCAGCTTATTGTGTTGAGAGTGGAGAGGTCTACTCCTCTAGTGATATAAATTAAAGGATTTTTATGATTGTCTCTATTTTAGACCATATCAAAGAGTTGGATGCTATGAAAAAATATCCTAAAGAGTTGTATGCCATAGGTAATCAAGAGTTATTAAAACGACCAAAAGTGTCGATAGTGGGGACACGAAGACCCTCAAACTACACCAAACAGTTTACCTATGCATTGGCACAAGCATTGAGTAGTAGAGGTGTTGCTATTGTTTCAGGTGGTGCTATGGGGGTAGATAGTATTGCTCATCATGCTGGAAAACCTGAAAATAGTATCGCTGTGGTTGCTAACAGTTTAGATATTCGTTATCCTGTTATTAATAAAAATTTGATAGAAGCCATAGAGAGACATGGTTTAATGTTGAGTCAATTTCCTGCTACATTCAAGGCAACACCTTGGAGTTTTGTAGTTAGAAACGAACTTGTAGTAGCGTTAGGAGATATTTTAATTGTGACTGAAGCAGATGAAAACTCTGGTTCGATGCGTTCGGTAGAGTTTGCTTTGAAAATGGGAAAAGAGATTTATGTATTACCTCAACAATTAGATGAGAGTAGGGGAACAAACAGTTTACTAGAACAAGGATTAGCAAAACCTATTTATAATATAGAGACATTTGCTAATCGTTATGGTGTTGAGCCAAGTAGCAATGTGGTTAAAGATGATTTTTTTTATTTCTGTCAAAAATCTCCGACACTCGATAGTGCCATAGAGAAGTTTGAGGAGAGAGTCTATGAAGCAGAGTTAGAAGGTATTATTCGAATAGAGGGTGGATTAGTCCACTTGGTCTGAATTTAAGGGGGTGGGATGAACTATTTTACCTTCATACTCAAAATATAAATCTTCTGTTGGAAAATTAACATGATTTTTTGTTTTTATAAACTTCATCTCATTACCTTGAAGAAAATAAGTCTCTATATTTTGGCTATGACTTTTAATCCATACAGGATATTGACTGGTGTTTAGTACCCAAAAGTCTGTATAATCAATCTCTTTATCATGTTGAATTTTTACGCCATGAGTTCGATTACTTGCAATACCTTTAAGTAGAAAAATATCATGATAAAAATCATTAATACAAAACTCATCTAATATCTCTCCTTTGCCATTTCGTGAAACATAAGCAATAATATCAATATTATCATCCGTTTTTTCATTGATAAGTGTATAAAGCTTTTTCTTATTGTTTACCTTTTCCATTCCTTCAAATGAGTAGTAGGCATTAATATGCCCTTTCAAAATTATATTTTGGAAGTTATCAAAATAGAGATTTTCATCTCTGATTTTTTTATTTTTAATCATAGTGGATATTTTTTTTCCAAAACTTTCACTTCTCTGAGATATGTTTTTATTTAAAATAGGTTCAATATGTTTATCATTTAGTAGCCCAATATAGCTTAGAAGATTGTTCATCTTGTCGCCAATATAGTTGAAACTTACACTTATAAAGTTGTTTTTTCCTAGAACCCTTTCTATCAAGGTAAGTATATAGGAGAGTGCAAATACTTCTAAAATAGGTGAAAACCATGAACTTGTCATCCAAATAAATATTTTTGCAATAATGAGCCAAAGAGTTTTAAAGAAGCCTATAATTACTACTTTTAACTCAACAAAGAGAGCTAAATGTGTTAAGACATCAGTCACATAGAGTAGCCAAACTCCAAGACCTAAAGGCAATACAAATAGGATAAAATTTCTCATTTTTGTTTTAAAGTTAATTGCATTATAGTATTGAAAAAGCTCTTGAAAAGGCTTTTTGAAGTGCTGTACAATATGTTTATCTAACCATTTTGAGAGAAGATTATCAATAAACCAACGTTTAATTCCTAAAAGTAGACCTTGAAAGAGCGTAAGTGTCTTTAAAAAATGTAGAAATTTTAATTTAGATAGAAACCATAAAGAGAGAATAGAGGATTTGAAAATTAATACAATTGCCACCATGTATCCCATGATGTAATCATAAGAAACAGGATGAATATAGGAAAGAAGAGCCATAATTACAACAGGTACTAAAATTGCAATAAGGGCTTTATATCGTCTTTTCATTGAGTTGTTGTTTAGTCCTCAGATGACTCTACACTATCTGTTGCATAGACACCTGTTAATGTTTTCCAAATAATTGAAGCATTTAAACCAATCCAGATAATAAGTGCAACAGAGAGTGTTCCGACCCAACCCATGTGAGTTAGATTATCAAATTGAATAACTCCATAAGAGTTAAGCCCCCATAAAAATGCACCAATAACAATTAAAATAAAAAAAGTTCCACCCCAACCAATACTTTGAAAGATTGATTTTATAGCAAGAACCCATACTCCAAGCATAAAAATAATTGCAAAAGGTGTAAATCCTGATAATATATCTTGTTGAGATATAAAGTGTATAAAGTGGTGTCCTGTTGGATTCCATGTTCCTAGAGCAAGACCTAAAGACATTAAGAGTGTAACCCACCAACGTAGAGAACTCTCTTGTTTGCCTTTTTTTGTTGTTTTTGTATTTTTTAATAAATTTGACATCTATATAATCCTTCGTTTATTTTAATTAAGCTTTAGAATTATATCAGATATTTTTTATATTTATTCTATTAAAGAATGAATATCTTTATTTATTTCTCTATAAGAAACTTCTCCTGGATAGGTAAATTCGGTAAGACCATTTTTGATAACTAATGTATATGGTAAAATACCTGTCCATCCATAGGTACTTTGAACATTATATTGTAAATTTGTAGCATCATCTCCAGGAATAATTGAGTATTTTATACGATGTCTCTGTATGAATCTTTTTGCTTCACGTGGACTCATTTTATCTTCAACTTGTATTGCAATAATTTCCAGTTTATTTCTGTATTTTTGATAGATTCTTTTCATTATAGGAATCTCTTTAATACAATGAGAACAGTTCTTTCCAAACATCTCTAATATAACAATTTTATTTTCATATTCTGGAAAAATAAAACCTCTTCTACCCTCTATTATCGTAATAGGCTTTCCTTGAATAGTATGTAAGTTATGAACTTCTCCTTGTTCACTAATCTTAGGTGCTTTAAGTTCATTTGGAGAGATAGGAGCTTTTTGACAAGCAGAGGTTATATCATCGGTACACTCAGTAGAAATAGGTCTAGGCATAAAGATAGGTGTAGTAGTTTTGGGTTGTTCTGTTATTTGCTCTACTCTTTTATGAGTTTTTGTTTTTTTTTGAACTTCTATTTTTTTTTGAACTTCTATTTTTTGACTACCCAAAGAGCTCAAAAAACAACCACTATTTAAAAACAGTGTGGTTGTTAAAATAAATGATTGAAGAGTGTTTATTTTTTTCATCTTTTCCCTTATAATATCTACATAGTACTTCTATGTAATATTTTATTTATTTAAATCTTTTACTAAACTTTCAAGTTCATCCAGTGTTAATTCTCCTGCATGTACATTTTGTACCTCTCCATGTTTATCTATAGCAATGAGAAGAGGTAGAGGAATACCACTTGTATAGCCAGCTCGCCCTGAAATATAGGTAATAAAATCATTATGATTAATACCTGCAATTACATTATAGTTCATCTTATGCTCTTCTTGAAACTCTTTAACCTCATCTTCTGGGTAATTTTGTGCTTCTATTGCTACAATTGCAAGATCATTTGGATGTTTAGTGGTTAATTCTACAAATGTTGGTATCTCTCGAATACATGGAGGACATCTGTGTCCAAATAGTGTTAATAGAACAGCTTTTCCTTTAAACTCTTTAAAGTCCAGACCCTCTTTTGTGTCATTTACTGTAATCTCTTGGTTATTTGTAGTAGTTAGAGTATATACCAAAGGTTTATCATCAGCACTTAGTATACTCGTGGTTGATATAAAGGCTAAAGCCAGCGTTAAAAATAGTTTTTTCATTTATGTTCCTTTGAAATTTTTAATGAATTAAAAGAACTATTATACCCAATAAACTATGTATTTATTGTGTATAATAAATAAAAATCCTTACTCTATTATTTAACCTTCACTTCTATTTCGACTACCACGGTTTCCTCCACCATTTCTACTGCCACGGTTTCCACCACCTGAACGTCTATCTCCTGAACGTCCTCCACTTCTGTCGCCACCATGCCCACGGCTTCCACCACGACTTCTGTTTCTACTGCGTCCACGTCCACCACCATTTCGGTTGCCACCTTTCCAATTTTTGGCTCTCTCGATAAGTGCTTTAACCTCTTCGCTTCCAAGACCAATAATATCTTTACCTTTGACATCAATATCTTCTTGAACAATGGTTGCGAGTAGATGAGCAATGGTTACTATATCAATATCATGTTGTAGTGTTTTTACCATCTCTTTAGCTGATGAGGATACTTTGATATTTGATATTTTAGAGAGTAAATCATCATCTTTACGGCTTTGAACCTCTTGACGTGTTGGAATAACTTCTGAACTCATTACTGTTCCTACGTCTTTTTCGATTCTTTTAATCGTTCTAAGTTCATTTGGAGAGACCAATGTAATTGCTTCTCCTTTGTTCCCTGCACGTCCTGTTCTACCAATTCGGTGTACATAAGATTCAGAGTCAAATGGAATGTGGTAGTTAAATACATGAGAAACATCATTCACATCCAGACCACGTGCAGCAACATCTGTTGCAATAAAAATCTCTACGAGACCTTGTTTAAATGAACGAATGGTATGCTCTCTCTGTTTTTGCTCCATATCTCCATGAAGGGCTGCTACTTTAAATCCTTGTGCTGTCATATAAGATGAAAGCCTATCAACCTCTTTTTTCATTCGACAAAAGATAATACATTTATCGGGATTTTTATAGTCAATAAGTCTTAAAAGAGCATCATCTCGCTCGTAGTCTGCAACCACATAGAAAATTTGAGTAATATCAGTATTGGTTCGTTCACTTTTAGTAATGGTTACTGATTTTGGAGTTTTTAGAATTTTCTCTGCAAGAATTTTAATCTGTTTTGGCATAGTAGCTGAAAACATAAGTGTTTGTCGCTCTTCAGGCAAGAAAGTAAAAATGTTTTTAATCTCATCTAAAAACCCCATATCCAACATCTCATCTGCTTCATCTAAAACTACAAATGATGGATTAATTTTGATTTTTTTAGACATTAAAAGGTCTTGAAGTCTACCAGGTGTAGCTACAATAATATTTGCTTGATTAATTCTATCTATTTGTCTATTATAAGGAGTTCCACCATAAACAGTAGCAGTTTTTAGACCTGCTGTTTTACCAAAACGGAAAAGTTCATCTGATACCTGCATTGCCAATTCACGAGTAGGAACAATTACGAGTGCTTCTACACCTTTGTTTCCTGTCATTTTTTGAATAATAGGTAGACCAAATGCAGCTGTTTTACCTGTACCTGTTTGTGCTTGACCAATTAAATCATGACCTTCTAAAATAAGAGGAATTGCATCAGCTTGAACAGGGCTTGGCTCTGTAAATCCAGCATCAGTAATGGCTTGGTTAAGGGTATCTTTGAAATTAAAATCTTGAAATGTCATATAGTTTGCTTCTTTATAGTAAAATTTTTAGGTTAGAGTGTTCTGCTTATCCAAAATAGAAAAAGTATTGTCTTGTAAAGTTTTCTTAATTAAATGGCGTTCTATAACCCCAATTTTTGCAGCTGATACCAAATAACTACACAATCTTTTGGTAGTTTCTTGTTATGCTTATGTGGTTAGGGTTTTTATAAAGCCCTAAAAATAAGAGGAATTGATATACTCTTGCAGAAATTTTGCGAATTATAGCGAAATAATAAAGATAAAGATAGTCCTATTGGATATAATAGACAAAAAATATAATCAAAGGTAACAAAAATGCTAAAAAAATCTATAGCACTCTCACTATTATTGACATTAAATAGTTGTGCAACAAATCAAAATTATATAGAGATGTCTCAACCTTATAAAACATTAAATGAAAAGATAGGTTCCATGCTTATGGTTGGTTTTATGGGAACAACAGCCTATAAAAATAGTCAAATTTGTAAAGATATTAGAGATTATAATTTGGCAGGAGTTATCTTATTTGATGTCAATCCAGTTAATCATAAAAAAGCTAAAAATATTTCAAGTAAAAGACAAGTAGCTAAATTAACACAACAGCTTCAAGCGTGTTCAAAAGATGGAAAATTACTTATCTCTGTAGACCAAGAGGGTGGACGAGTTCAACGATTAAAAACTAAATATGGTTTTTATGGAAAATTTCCAAAAGCTAGAGATGTTATTCGCTTGAGTGATAGACAAGTGAGTCGACACTACAATAAAATGGGTGCAGAGTTAAAGAGTGTAGGAATTAATTATAACCTTGCACCTGATGTAGATTTGGCAATTAATAAACGAAACCATGTTATCTATCAATTGGGACGTTCTTTTGGTACAGAGCCAAAACAAGTGGTTCACTATGCCTCTATCTTTATGGATTCTATGCATAAAAATGGTGTACTTACCTCATTAAAACATTTTCCAGGTCATGGTTCATCTCTTGGAGATACCCATAAAGGTTTTGTAGATGTAACCAATTTATGGCAAAGAAAAGAGTTAGCTCCATATAGAATGTTGGCTAAATCTCATACTATAGATAGCGTTATGGTTGCTCATGTTTTTAATAAAAGATTGGATAACCGATACCCTGCAACCCTTTCTAAAAAAATAGTTAAGGGATTACTCAGAAATGATTTTGGTTTTGATGGTGTGGTCATTACAGATGACTTACAGATGGGTGCCATCAATAAAAGATATGGCTTAAGAAATACCCTAAAACTAGCTATTAATGCAGGAGATGATATTCTACTGTTTGGAAATCAACTCTCTGTTAAAAGTATGGTAAAGACAAAAACATTGGTCAATACCATTAAGTCACTACTTAGAAATAAAGAGATTAAACTTTCAGATATAGAAGCTTCAAATTTTCGTGTTGAAAATTTAAAAGCGAAACTCTAATATTTTTATTTTATAGGAATAGCTTTATATAAAGAAGTGTAGCTAAAATATTACCAATTCTATGTTACACTCCTTTTATGAAAACAGAATCAATAGAAATCGTTATTATAGAAGACGAAGAAGATATTTTGGAGCTTGTTGAGTACCATTTACAAAAATCTGGATATGAAACCATGGGGTTTTTATCAACTAAAAATGTAGAGCAATTCTTAGCAGAAGAGAGACCATCGCTTATGATTGTTGACCGTAATCTTCCTGATATAGAGGGCAGTGAATTTATTGCCATGCTACGTAAAAATGGTTGCAATATTCCCGTTATTTTTTTAACAGCAAAAGATGAAGAGATTGATTTGGAAGAGGGGTTTGAACGAGGTGGCGATGATTATATCACAAAACCTTTTAGACCTAAAGAGCTGGTACTTCGTGTAGAAGCACTGCTTAGACGTGCAGGTGCTATCTCTAATAATAAAATAAAATATCGAGATTTGTCATTAAATCTTAATAATCGCACACTTATGATTGATAAAACTTCTGTAGAGTTGACCAATTTAGAGTTTAGATTACTCTATACTTTTGTAAAAAATCCCAATACCACTCTGGATAGAGATTTTTTACGAGACAAAGTTTGGGGAGATAATAGTTTAAACTTTAATGATAAAACAATCAATGTAACCATGAACCGACTCAAGAAAAAGATAGATTCCTTAGGAGAAAAAGAGTATTTTTTACCTATTTGGGGAGTGGGGTATAAGTTGGTTTAAAACTACTATTATTTTTTTATAGATGACGAAGTAATTAGCACTTCGTCACTAGCCAAAAAATTATTTAGCATTAGCCTCATACATTTTAACAGCTTTGTTCATGTTTTTGAGCAAAGGCATATTTAACTCTTCAGCTTTTTTCAATGAAGCTTCACTTACATCAGCTTTTTCAATAATACCTTTATAATCAGCCCATAGTTTAGCTACAACACCTAACTGTTTTTTGATTTCATCATTTTTACATTTATCAGTTAAATCTTTTAGAGTTGTTTCAAAAAGTTCAGCAGTTTTTTTAGCATTAGCTTTATTTTCATCAACATTAATACCATTAGCAACCAATAATAACTCTTTTGTCATTTTTTGAGTTAACATTCTCTGTTTACCTGCACGATTAAGTGTCTCTGCTACCTCTGGTTTTAGTTTAGAATCACTTGCTTTTGCAAACATACCTACAGCTTGGTTCATATTTTTAAGTAGTGGTAAATTCTCTTTTGCAATTGCTTCAAGTGTTGATTTATCACTTTTTCCTGCTACCACTTTATCAATACTTATTTTGAAT
>QNZV01000034.1 GCA_003978395.1 Sulfurovum sp.
TGTCTATTTTTGCCAATTTTTACCTCTCTGTGTCTAAAATCAATAGGGGCTAAAATCACTTTTGTATTTTTAATACCTACTTTTTCAACTAACTGGTATAGCTCTTCTATTTTATCATCTCCAATAGGAATACAGCCAATTGTAACAGCATTTCCATGAATCATAATGGCAGAGCCTAAGTGGGTTCGCTTCTCTTTTTTTGCCATTTTTTTATCAAAAGCATTTGGATAATTGATATTTATTGAGAGGTGAAATTTACTATTTGGATTGAGGTATCCTATCTTGTAGATACCTTCAGGTATCTGTCTATCTCCTTCGCGAAGCTTTGGACCTAAATGACCTGAGAAAGCTGTGAATGGGTAGGTTGTAATATAAATTTTTTTACCATTATGCTCTCCCCATACTTCTAGTAGTTGTTCATGTTTTAATCCTATAAGGGTCAGCTTTTTTGGGTAGATAACAAAATTAGCATCAGCTAGATGTCGATTAAGTCTCTGTTTAGATGTAAGCTTTGGTGGAGTAGGGCAGGTTGGACACTCTGGACAGGGAATGGTTATATTTTTGTCAATATATATTTCTTTAACTATTGTGGTGCTATGATTTGCGTATTTTTTATAATAGGGATACCAAATTTTTTTGCCAAAAAAATAGAAAGATAGTAATAAGAGAGAGAGTATGGTTAAAAAGAGAACAAAGTGAAGGAGTAAGTTTTTCATAATGTTAAATTAGCTCCCATGTTAAACATGGGAACTAGGAAAATTTTGTTCTTAACAAGAGTAAGTAGAGATATACTCAAATGCAGTTGGTCTTCCTTCTACAGGAATAACATGTCTATCAAACATGTAATCAACATACTCTTTAACATACTCTGGACTCATAATCGGTGCCAAGAATTCGTAATCTTTTTCAAGACCTTCTAGTGCATCTCTAAATGTATTTGGAAGCTCAGGGATTTTTCTTTCAGCAATCTCTTCTCGAGTAAGCTCAAACAGATCTTCGTTAAATGGACCTACTAGGCTATCATAACCACCTTGTTTGATTCCATCAAGACCAGCAATCATAAGAACAGCAAATGCAAGGTAAGGACAAGCTACAGAATCTGGGAAACGAGTCTCAATTCTTGTTGCTTTTTCACCTGCACCATAAGGAATTCTACACGCAGCAGAACGGTTTTGGCTAGAGTAAGTAAGAATTCTTGGAGCTTCAAAACCTGGTAACAATCTCTTAAATGAGTTTGTACTTGGGTTTGTAAATGATGCAACAGCCTCTTTATGCTCAAAAATACCACTTAGGTAATCAAGTGCTGTTTTAGAAAGGTTTGCGTATTCTCCCTCTTTATAGAACAAGTTTTTACCATCTTTCCATAATGATTGGTGTACATGCATACCATTTCCATTATCATTGTAGATTGGTTTTGGCATAAACGTAGCTGTTTTACCGTTAAGATGTGCAACCATTTTCACAACATATTTGTACTTTTGAACGTTATCAGCAGCTGTAATAATATCAGAGAAAACAATACCAATTTCATGTTGACCTTGTGCAACTTCGTGGTGTCCAAGCATTACTTCAAGACCTACATCTTCAAGAACTTGCATCATCTCTGCTCTTAAATCTACAGCAGGGTCTGTTGGTTGTACTGGGAAGTATCCACCTTTAACTCTTGGTCGGTGACCCATATTCCCTATTTCACCATAATCAGCATTATCAGCCCAGTGACCTTCGTCTGTCTCTACTTTGAATGATTGGTGGTTATCATTATCTACAATTTTTACATCATCAAAGATAAAGAATTCATTCTCTGGACCAAAGTATGCCTCATCAGCAATACCTGCATCAGCAAGAGCTTGAAGTGCTTTTTTAGCAATTGAACGAGGACATTTAGCATAAAGCTCATTTTTATAAATATCATAAACATCACAAATAACACAAACTGTACTATCTGCTGTAAATGGGTCTAAGAAAGAACTTCCTACATCTGGCTTAAGAAGCATATCTGATTCATTAATTGGTTGCCAGTTTTCAATTGAAGAACCATCAAAAGGAAGACCACCTTTTAGTTGACCTTCTGTTACAGCACTCATTCTATATGAAATATGATGCCATGCACCTTTAATGTCTGTAAATCTAAAGTCTACAAATTCTACTTCATTTTCTGTACAGAATTTAAAGAATCCATCTACATCGTTATCTTCTACAAATTTACCCATTTGTTGTCTCCTAAAAGTTTAAGTTGCAACGATTGTATCAAAAAATTTTATAAAAGTGTTACCTTTCTTGTTTAAAAACTAATCAATTGGGCTTCACGTTGTTCAAAAGTAACAGCTTTAGAGTAGCCAACTTTTTTAGCCAGTTTAATTACTTCATTATACTTAAAGCCTATCTGTCCAATGGCATGTGCATCTGAAGAGAAGGTAATGGGAATATCGAGTTCATATGCCATCTCTAGCAAAAGTGGAGAGGGGTAAATCTCTTTAATTGGTTTCCTTAAGCCTGCAGAGTTTAGCTCTATGACCATATTGGATTTTTTAATTGCTTTAAGTGCATTTTGGGCAATAAGACGAATATCTTTCTTGGGTATAAAGTTAAATATTTTGATTAAATCTAAATGACCAACTATATTGAAATAGCCCGTTTTAGCCATGGCTTCGATATTATCAAAGTACTCTTGCCAAATTTGGTCGATCTCTCTTTTTTGATACTCATGTTTAAATTCAGGATTATCAAAACCCCATTTTCCTATGAAGTGAACAGACCCTATTAAGTAATCTACCTCTGATTTGAGAACGCGTTCGTCCATATATCCTTTTAGGTAATCAACTTCATATCCTAAAAGAATTTTAATATCATTTTTATATCTTTCTCTTAAGTCTAAAACGTCATTTTCATAAGCATTCATCTGATTAAAGTCAAGACGATAATAGGAATCGAAGTTCATGGGAGCATGTTCTGAAAAGCCATAAATATCTATCTCTAGTTTTATGGCTTGTTCTATATATGCATCCATAGAACCTTTGGCATGGTTGCATCGTGTTGTGTGGTTGTGTAAATCTATTCTCATAGATGGGATTTTAACATAAAAAGTATTTCTTTATAGATATTGTTTATCAATTCTAAATTTATCAAACTTTCTAAGTTTATTATGTACGATAAAGTTTCTAAGTTTTCTTGTATATTTCTCTCTCAATTCACAATAGTTGATTAGATACTGAACTAAAATAAGTGGATTGTCTGTAATATTTCTCTTTTTTCTAAAGCTTTTATATGCTCCTCTTCCAATAAGAACAAAATAATCATCAATAGAGTCACTCAAACTTGCATATTTTTTTAAGTAAATTGCTTTACCTTTTCTACTTTTTAGTGCTTTAATTCGTGGTTCATTTTTATTGACAGACCACATTCCAAAGATATTATTTGCTTTTTTAAAGAATCTTGATTCTCCCCATCCTGATTCAATGGCTGCTTGAGCCAA
The DNA here is from genome assembly GCA_003978395.1 of Sulfurovum sp. Classification (GTDB taxonomy): domain Bacteria; phylum Campylobacterota; class Campylobacteria; order Campylobacterales; family Sulfurovaceae; genus UBA1140. The sequence continues at coordinate 3,473 of QNZV01000034.1, forward strand.
GATAATACTTACTGGGTGTGTCTTTAAACGATTTGCCAATTTATTAATATCATCTGTTCGATACTTTTTATAGAGTTTTGCTAAAAAAGTTCTATCTTTTTTGCTTAACTGAGCTTCTGGTGTATGACGTAAAGAGAGAACACGTTCTCTTTTTACTCTTAATTTCTCTTTTGAAATTAAAATTGCAGGAAGAATCATGTGAAAAAACTTCTGTTTTTTTTCTGAAACTTCTAATTTATTTAGTGAAATGGTATTGGTGTAATTAATAGGCTTGATATTTTTATTTGTAAATATCTCAATATCATTAGGAGTTTTAATCCTTTTATTTACAACAGTAACCTTTTTGGTTCTCTGATGCGTGATTTGTTTCTCTTCTATAGGTTTCATATATTCTACAGTTTCAACATCATATTTCTTAATACTCTCCTCTACCGATTTTAAATATGCATCATCAAATGCAAAAACAGTTAAAGTAAGAACTAAAAATGTTATAAAATGTTTTTTCATGTGTTATATATCCTTTTGGAAAAATTTCGGAATTATATCTGTAATTTATTAGATAAAACTTAAAATGATATTTTTTTTAAAAAATATTTTTCTGAAACACTTGTATCATGGCTAATAGGAGAGAAATTAATTTTTTTAGGAATTTTTGAATAAAAATCAGAATTTTCTTTTTACTGTGTCTTGTTGATAAAATTTAAAATGATTTTTATGTGTTTTTATAACCCTTGATATGTTAAAAATATACTTACATTATATATACACAAATATTTTACACAATTAATTCAATTCAATTAATTGTGTAAAATGGAGAAAATTGAGTGTTTTTTACAATAAAACATTTTTTGTGAATTTGGAATATTTTTTATGTAAAGAGTGTTAAGATAGGAGACTATTTGAGAAGAAAAAGCTTAAAGAAGAGCAAGAGATAACTATCTTTATTTTTTTTTGCTATACTTACAAGCATAAAAATTAAACAATTAGGAGAGTGTCATGGCACTATTTGATGATGTAAAAGAAGTTGTTGTTGAACAACTAAACGTAAGTCCAGATGAAGTAAAAGAAGAGTCTAAATTTGTAGAAGATTTAGGAGCAGATAGTCTTGATGTGGTTGAGCTTGTAATGGCACTTGAAGAGAAATTTGATATTGAGATTCCAGATGAAGATGCTGAAAAAATTGCAAATGTTTCAGATGCAATTAAATTTATTGAGAATATTCAAGCATAATTAATCAGAGGAGAAGACCTTTTCGTCTCTCCTTGATAATTAAACTATATATGAAATCATTTTAATAAATAAATGATTTGATATATATCTTAAAAAGAGCATAGGAGATAGAATTGAAAAGAGTAGTAGTTACTGGCTTAGGAATGATTAACAGTGTTGGGCAGGATAAAGAGAGTTCATTCTCTGCCATTTTGAATGGAGAATGTGGTATCAAAAAAATTGAACTGTTTGATGTTGAGAAATTTTCTGTAAAAATTGCAGGAGAGATTGTTGGTTTTGATGCAAGTACAGTAATGGATGCTAAAGAGGTCAAAAAAGCAGATAGATTTATTCATCTTGGAATTAAAGCAACTTTAGAGGCGATGGAAGATGCTAATTTTGGAGATGATATAGATATGGAGCGTTTTGGTATCTCATCAGCATCTGGAATTGGTGGATTACCAAATATTGAGAAGAACTCTGTAATTTGTGAAAAAAGAGGTCCTAGACGAATCTCTCCTTTTTTTATTCCCTCCTCTTTGGTTAATATGTTGGGTGGATTTATCTCTATTGCACATGGAATAAAAGGACCAAATCTCTCTTGTGTAACAGCTTGTGCAGCAGGAACACATGCCATTGCCGAAGCAACAAAAACAATTATGTTGGATGGTGCTGATAGAATGTTAGTAGTTGGAGCAGAGTCAGCAATTTGTGGTGCTGGTATTGGTGGGTTTGCAGCTATGAAAGCTCTTAGTACCAACAATGATAATCCAAAAGAATCATCTCGACCATTTGATGCAGATAGAAATGGTTTTGTAATGGGAGAGGGTGCAGCTGCTCTTGTTTTAGAAGATTATGATTTGGCTGTTGCTCGTGGAGCTAAAATTTATGGGGAAGTTATAGGATTTGGAGAGAGTGGAGATGCAAATCACATTACAACTCCTGTGGTAGATGGTCCTCTTCGTGCTATGAAAGCTGCCATGAGAATGGCAGGAAATCCTGAAATAGATTATATCAATGCACATGGTACATCAACTCCTGCAAATGATAAAAATGAGACAGAAGCAGTCAAAGAGCTGTTTGGTGGGGCTGACAATTGTCCACCAATGAGTTCAATCAAGGGTCAAATTGGTCACTGTCTTGGAGCAGCAGGTGCTATTGAAGCTGTTGTCTGTTTGATGGCAATGCGTGATGGAAAATTGCCTCCAACAATTAACTACACTACCCCTGATGAGAATTGTAACTTAGATTATGTAACCGATGGTGTACGTGATGGTAAGCTTAATGTAGTAATGAGCAACTCATTTGGTTTTGGTGGAACAAATGGAGTTGTAATCTTCAAAAAGATATAAGGATTTTCGATGGCAACTTATCTAGAATTTGAGAAAAAAATAGAACAGATACAACAAGATATAGACTTGGCTCGTGCAAAAAATGATGAATATGCTTTAGAGAGTTTTGAAAAAGATTTAGATAAAGAGGTTTCCAAGACAATGAAATCTCTTAGTGATTATCAAAAATTGCAATTGGCTCGTCATCCAGATAGACCTTACGCTTTGGATTATATTCGTTTTATGATGGACGATGCTTATGAAATTCATGGCGATAGAGCATTTCGTGATGACCCTGCAATTTTATGTTATATGGGTTATATTGATGGTCAAAAGACCATGGTTATTGGCGAACAAAAAGGGCGTGGTACAAAACATAAGCTCAAAAGAAATTTTGGTATGCCAAATCCTGAAGGGTATAGAAAAGCATTAAGAGCTGTGAAGCTTGCAGAGAAATTTAATATTCCTGTTTTGATGCTAATAGATACTCCAGGTGCTTACCCAGGTCTTGGAGCAGAAGAGCGTGGACAGAGTGAAGCAATTGCTAAAAATCTTTTTGAGTTTACCAATGTAAAAGTACCAATGATTTCTGTAGTTATTGGTGAAGGTGGCTCTGGTGGGGCATTGGCTATTGGTGTTTCTGATAAACTGGCTATGATGCGTTACTCTGTATTTGCTGTTATCTCTCCAGAGGGGTGTGCAGCTATTTTGTGGAATGATCCTAAAAAAGTAGAGCAAGCAGCAAAAGCATTAAAGATTACACCTACTGATTTACTCTCTCATGGTTTGGTTGATGATATTTTAGATGAACCCTTAATTGGTGCTCATAGAGATAAAAAATTGGCAGCCCAAGTGGTTAAAAAATATTTCTTGGAAAATGTCTCTGCCTTAAAAGCGTTAAGCACAGAAGAGATGTTGGAGAAGCGTTACCTTCACTTAACATCAGTAGGTGCTTTTAGTGAAGAAGAGTAGTGTTTTTTTAAAGGGTTGTTTCTCAACCCTTTATTAATTTAGCCACCAAACTCTTAACTTTTTTCCTTTTATCTTTCCATTTTTCAATCCAGAAAATGCCTTTTTTATAACAGACTTATCTATTGCTACATAGCTATGTGTAGCATAAACATTGATTTTCCCTATTTTGTTATTCTCTATACCTATATCTTTACAGAGTGTTCCTAAAATATCCCCTGCACGAATTTTTTTCTTTTTTCCTCCATCAATACAGAGGGTTTGGAGAGAACCTTGAAGATAAAAGTTTTTATTGGGGCGTAACTCACTAATAGGTCTGCTTTTAAGTTCAGGTTTTATCTCAGAGAGTTTTTTTAGACCATATTCATCACATAAAGAGACTGCTACGCCACTTTTATTGGCTCTACCTGTTCTTCCTATACGATGGGTATAATCTTCGCTTTTCATAGGCACATCGTAGTTAATTACAATATCTACATCTTTAATATCCAAGCCTCGTGCTGCTAAATCAGTAGCTACCAAAATAGGCAGGGATGTATTGGCAAATTGAAGTAGCATCTCTTGACGCTCATACTGTTCTAAATCTCCATTAAGTGTGGCAACATCAAAACCTTTTTCATTGAGCATAGTAGATACCTCAACTGTTTTTACTTTTGTATTACAAAAAACAATAGCTAGGGATGGCTGAAAGTGTTGAAGCGTTGTAATGAGTGATTTATCTTTATCGTTAACCGAGTAAACATGCTCTTTTATATCAATTTTCTCTTTTTCACTCTCTATTTTTATCTCTATAGGGTTTTTTAAAATTACTTTGGTTAATTTATCAATATTATCAGGATAGGTTGCCGAAAAGAGGAGACTCTGTCTCTGTTTTGGAAGATTGGAGACGAGTTTTAAGATGTCATCAGCAAAACCCATATCAAGCATTCTATCTGCTTCATCTAAAATTAGGGTTTTGATTTCTCCTAAGTGAATGGTCTCTCTGGAGAAATGGTCAAGCAGTCTACCAGGTGTTCCTACAATAATATCAGCACCCTTTTCCAAAGAGATAACTTGCTGTGTTAGCGATGTTCCCCCGTAGAGTGTAATGACTTTAATATCTTTTTTATATTGTGCTAATCTTCGACACTCCCCAGCAATCTGTTCGGATAGTTCACGAGTAGGGGCAATAATAAGTGCTTGTGGAAAATGTTCATTCTCATCAAGTTTTAAAATAAGTGGTAGTGCAAAGCTCAAAGTTTTTCCTGAACCTGTTTTTGCTCTTGCAATAATGTCTTTACCTTTAATAATAAGGGGTATAGCTTTTTCTTGAATGGGGGTAGGGTGTGTGTACCCTAAGTTGGTTAAATTGATCAATACCTCGGAGGGTAAAGATAACTCTTTGAATGAAATCATGGGAACTCTTTAATATAGAAGATTTTTTGTAATTATAGCAAATTTTAAAAAAAGTTTTCTACTTTACGCTCTTGATAGAGTATATGCAGTGTCAATGCGTTCACAGCAACAACATAGGTTGTTCCAATAGCAATAATTTTTTCAATAGTTGCATTTAAGATTGCTTCATAGATATAGGAGTGGGGAAGAGAAAAAGCAATAGCTGTAATATGAATCCAAATAGATAGAATTGTCAAAAGAGAGGTTAATAGAAAGGTTGCTATTTTTGTTATCATATAGGGATAGACATAATTGACAAAAGGGTAAACAAGAATCAATGTGCCTGTAAACGAGATAATATTTGCAAAAAGTACCCAGTTAATATTTGCATCAGAGATAACCCAAAGAAGAGGTGTCATAAGTAGGCTTAAAGTGATGCTTATTAATGCTGTTTTATAGTAAGAAACAGTCAAAACTTTATTTAAATTTATTTTCAAAACTATATCCAATATTTAATTATTTTTTAATAATTGAATTATAGTATAAAAAAGGTATTAAAATGTTAAAATAATATTTTAATACTAAAAGAACTTAAAATTTAAATAAATTTTAAGTTCTATACTCTGCATTTATTTTGACATACTCATAAGATAAATCACAACCATACGAGGTATACACCCCTTCTCCTAACCCAAGGTTACAAGTGACTTTAAAGCTGGAGTTCTTCATGATTTTATACGCTTTATCTTCTCTCTCTTTATCAAGTTCTCTTTGCTCATTAGAGTATATAAGTAGATTATCATAATGAATGGTTAAAGTTCTATCATCACACTCCACACCACTTGCACCAACGGTTGAAGCGATTCGTCCCCAGTTTGGGTCTTCTCCAAAGAGGGCTGTTTTTACGAGAAGAGAGTTTGATAACGCAATAGAAGCTGTTCGTGCTTCTTCATTGTCTTTTGCCCCTTTTACTTCAAAGGCTACCACTTTGTTTGAACCCTCTCCATCTTTTAGAATCATCATTGCAAGTTCAAAAGTTATCTTATTGAGTGCTTCTCTAAAAGCCTCTTTATTATATGCTCCTGATACTTTGTTAGCTAAAAGCATAATAGTATCGTTAGTTGATGTATCTCCATCAACAGAGATACGGTTAAATGAACCCTCTGTAGCTTCACTTAACAGCTCTTCCATATCAGATTTGGGAATATCTGCATCGGTTGTAATAAAACAGAGCATTGTTGCCATAGCAGGGTTAATCATTCCTGCACCTTTACAGATTGCTCCTATGGTAAATGAACCTCCATCATCAAGGTCAACTCTAAAAGATAACTCTTTTTTAAAGGCATCCGTAGTCATAATAGAGTGAGCTGTTTTATGTGAATTTTTGGCATTATAATCAAATTTATCAAAAGCAGAAATGATTTTTTCTTGATTTAAGCGATACCCAATAACACCTGTAGAGGACATAATAGGATTCTCTAAAACATGAAATTTATCCAACTCTTTAAAAATATTTTCAATATCCTCAACCCCTTTTTCGCCTGTCATAGCATTAGCATTTTTGGAGTTCATCAATATAAAGTTGGTTTTAAAATCTTTTGGATATTGTTGGTAATGTTTTATGGGTGCTGCTTGAAACTTATTGCTTGTAAATCGTGCTGTAATATCACATGGTACTTCTGAACGTATAAATGCAACATCTCCATCTGTATCTGAATCTTTCATTCCTACATTAACGCCATCGCTGTAAAAGCCTTGAACATTGTCAAGACCACCTTTTAGTGAAAATAGATTAAACATGGTTCATCTCCTCTGGTTTTATCGTTTGTCTAATAATTTTTTTGGCTTTTTTGATACCTTCACTCGGTCCAATGAGTAAAAGTTTAGCTCCTGCTGTAATAATGGTATCTCTTTTTGGCATAGGAATAAAATGACCATCTTTGTTTCGTATACCAATAATAGTGACATTAGCAACTTCTCTAAAACTTGCTTCTTTTATCCGTTTTAGAGTGAGCCATGATGTCTTGGTAATCCGAGCCTCTTCCATGTCCAAAGGGGTATCCTGTTTATAGAGGAATTCTTGTAGTAGATTCTCCATATCTGGACGTATTGCCATAGCATTGATACGTTGAGCCATAATATTGGTAGGTGTTACTACTTTATCTGCTCCGAGTTTCAAAAGTTTCTGTTCATCTGAAATGGTTGGTGCATTGGAGATAATAAGAAAAGGTCGTCTCCTATGAATCTCATCTTCATAGAGACGCATAGATGCAATGGTTGCAATGTTGTCAGCAATATTATCAGCAAGTGTAATAATCCCCTTGGCAGAGGATAAATGTGATTTTAAAATAGCCTCTTCGGTATGAGGTTCTGCTTGTACATAATAGGGATATTTATATTTTACTGCCAACTCTTCAATATTTTCATGAGGGTCAATAACCACAAACGGAATATGGCTTTCACGTAACTGTTTGGTCACTTGAATGGTAAACTCATTGTGGTAACAGATAACAAAATGCTTTTTTAGTCGTGCAATATCATAAAGCATATTTCTCTCCTTTATAACTTTTTGTAACTCTCCTTTATTTAATACATCTACTATCAGACCAATAGCAAGAGAAAAAACTAGAAATCCAAAAATAATAAGACAAATGGTAAACATACGCCCCAAATCTGAAATGGGTGCCATCTCTCCAAATCCAACAGTAGTAAAGGTAATCCCTGTTTGATAAAGAGCATCAAGAAGCTCCATATCATCAATAATAATGTAACCAAATGTACCAAACATCATGGTTAAAATTGTTAAAATAAGTGGAAGTCTAAAAGGTGCTAGAAGTACATATAACTCATCATTCAGAGTTATATGTGGGGTAGGCTTTTCTCGCCAATTGAGAAATCTTTTTACTCTATTTTGTTTTGCCAAAATAGTTTCTAAAAGGTGTAAGGACTACGCCTCAGTAGTTTCAGCTGTTGCTTCTGCTGCTTTTTTCTTCATGGTTCTAAGCGTTGATGCTGCCACTTTAATCTTTTTGGTTGTACCATCTTCTAAAGTAATCTTTACTGATCTTAGGTTTGGTAGTTGTCTTCTTTTTGTCTTGTTGTTTGCATGAGATACATTGTTTCCAACCAATGGACCTTTTCCTGTTACTTCACATCTTCTTGCCATAGTAATACCTTTGTAATAATTTTCATTATTTAATAGAATGTTTTTAGAAATACTAATTTTCTTGTTAAAATTGTAGACTCTAAAAAAAGTTTTGCAATTATAGACAAAAAAATCTTAAGAGCAACCAAATATGGCTATCTTTTCTTCATTATTAAATAGATAAAAAATGGAGCACCTAAAAATGCAGTAATAATACCAATAGGAATATCCGAAGAGCTTCCTAAATTACGAGCAATCAAATCTGAAGCGACTAAAAATACTCCTCCATAAAAAAAGATAGGAATAATGAGCTGTTCAGCCGACTGTTTATGAATGCTTTTTAGGATATGAGGAATAATTAAACCTACAAATCCAATAGGACCTGTAAGACTGACACAAACCCCCACAGCAATGGATACACTTACAAGTAAAATAGTATTTACTTTTTTCACATTGATGCCTTTTAAATAGGCGTAATCATTAGAGGTAAGAAGCAGTTTTAACTCTTTTTTATACCAAAGAGAGACCAAGAGTAGAGATAGGCTAGAGAGAATAAGTATAAAAGTATCCTCTAATCCTACCACATTAACCGACCCCATTGTAAAACGAATAATTTCAAAGCTTTGTGATTCATCACTGAGATAAAATAGAATCATTAGTGAAGCATTATAGAAAAAAGACAAAGCAATACCCACCAAAAGAAGCATATTCGTCTCATACGATTTTAATCGAAGGGTTAACGTAAACAGAATAAATACCGTCAATAATGCCCCTATAAATCCAAATAGAGAGAGCCAATAGCTAAACCCAAACACAACAGCAAAAGCCACCCCAAGTGTACTTCCACTAGCCACCCCCAAAGTATAGGGTGTAGACATAGGATTTTTAAAAATTGATTGAAAAATCAATCCTCCAAGGGCTAAAGTAGAACCAGCAAAAAAAGCCAATAAAACCCGAGGTAGCCGAATATCCCAAAAAAGTTTATAGTCCATGGTTGTTGGATTGTCTAAATTATAAAGCTCTATAGGGATTTGTCCATGAAATGGAGCGAATATAATGATGGTTAGGGCTAGGAGGTAGAGTAGGGGTTTCATTTTAAAAACAGAGCTTTAACTATTTTTTGTAACACTCTATTTTCAAAAAATAGTTCACTATGGTTTATAATAAAATATCTAAACGTATAAAATTCATTTTTTTGTTGACAATTTTCTTTAAAATTTTCAATATCTGGAAGAAAAGCATGTATATTCTTATCACGTTGAAAGTACAAATAGTGTTCATTCATTCTATTAATAAAGTCAGTTACTATCTGTTTACGCAATTGTACCAACTCATCTCTATTTAAATTACAAGCATTTTCAATAGTATGCTTTACTCGTTCATCATCTGAATATATTTTTGCATTTTTATCAAAGAAAATTAAATCCAAGACATCTTCTTTTTCAGGATTGATGATTTTAGGTTTTTCTGTAGTGTCATAACTGTCACTCAGTCTATGTATCTCAGAAAAAGGTTCATTACCATAAACTACTGCTGGCTCTTGTGTCGCAAATCTTTTACCTTTTGCACTGTTGCAAGCA
>QNZV01000163.1 GCA_003978395.1 Sulfurovum sp.
GGAAGCCTCGGTTTGTTTTATAGATAGGTGCCATTGCTCTCATAGAACCATTATAGAACATGTTCATAAAAAAGCTCTCTACGGTATCATCAAAATGGTGTCCAAGTGCTACTTTTGTAAAACCATGCTCTTGGGCAAAGGTGTATAAAGCTCCTCGACGCATACGTGAAAAATAAGAACAAAATGATGAATTTTCACGAATAGTATCATTAGATATTTCATATATATTGGTCTCATATACAGTATGTTTAATATCATATTTTTTACAATGTTCAACCAAATAGTCATATTTTTCATTTGGCATTCCATAATTTACAGTACATGCTTCAAACTCAAACTTAAACGGGGCATGACGCTGAATATGTTTCAATATATGAATCAAAGCCAATGAATCTTTTCCACCACTTAGCCCAACTAAAACTTTATCGCCTTCTCCAATAAGTCTAAACGTTGCATTTGTCTTTCCTGCAACTCTTAAAAGTTTTTTTGAGATATTTAGTTGAGGTTTCATTTCTCTACTCAATGCTCTCTACCATATCCAAAATAAAGTTTGCCGAAATTTTAGCTGAGCCAATCATAAACTCATCAAAATCCACTCCTGCATCATCATTTGCTGTATCAGAAATGGCTCTTAATACAAAAAATGGTACATTTAAAGCATCACAAATCACAGCTACAGAAGCCCCCTCCATCTCTAAAGCATCGGCTTGGAAATGGGTAGAGATAAACTCTTTTCGTTCATTTGAAGCTACAAATTGGTCTCCTGTGGCAATTGTTCCTTCTATTATAGAAAGTTTATTTTTATGAGCTACAGCTTTTGCAACCTCTCTCAATCCTGCATCACTCTCAACAAATACAGCTCCTTCAGGAACATAACCAAAAGCATGACCAAAGATAGAGATGTCTAAATCGTGCTGACACAATTTATCTGCAATAATTAAATCTCCAATTTTAAGTTCAGGATTGATTGCTCCTGCAACACCTGAAAAAAGAAGTGTCGAACATCCAAATTTTTCTAAAAGAGTAGAAGCAGTTAACGATGAAAAGACTTTACCAATTTTAGAATAAGCGATAACAAGCTCTTTTCCTTTGTATGTTGCTTCATAATAACTATTATTTGCATATTCAATTCTATTAACATTTTCAACTTTGGCTAAAAGTGGTTCTATCTCTTCAGGCATTGCACCCATAATTGCAATTTTACTCATACATATATTCCTAACTATTTTTGTGAAAGTATATCAAGTTTTTATTAATGAAAAGTGTGACCAGAAAAAACACTTTTTTAAGAAAAGATAAAGAAAGTGTGTTAAAAAAGAGTTTTTTACTCTTATTAATTTTAAAGAAAAGATCGTGTATATTTTTTAATAAAAGAATTATTATAATAATTTTGTCTTATAAGACAATATTTTTTATCAAAGGGATAATAGATGATTAAAATAATTTTAGTAACAGCCATAGTTACAGTAGCATTTACTGGATGTGTAGGAACACTTACAGCAAACAATGATATTCGAACCAATCCATCTTCGGATGTTCAAAATGCAAAAGGCACACGACATAAAGAGAACAATGACCTATCTATAAAAGAAAAGTAATAATACTTTTCTTCAAGTTTTCTACAATGCTTTAATCGCCTCAATTGTTGATTCAAGAGATGCCATATCACTTACGTTAAAATGTGGTTTTTTAGTCGCTTTTCTATTTAACCCTTTTAAAACAGCACCCTGTCCAAATTCGATATAACAATCTACCTCATCATCAATATTTGCCATAGAGTGTTTATACTTTACAGGCTCTACCAACTGTTTAGCCAATAACTCCAATGCTTCTGCTTTTGTATTATACGCTTTAGCTGTAACATTAGAGATAACAGGAGCTATAAATTCATCTTTTATCATCTCGTTTAATTTTTCAGATAATGGAGCAACGGCACTCTCTAGTAAAGGACAATGAGAAGCTACAGACATATCCAATAAAATAGCTCGTTTTGCTTTTGCCTCTTTTAAAATAGGAACTAAAGTCTCTAAATCTTTTTTAATCCCTGCAATAACAATCTGACCATCGGCATTGTAATTTACAGCCCAAACACTAAGCCCTGCTTCTCTTTGTTCGGCACAAATACTCTCTACCACTTCATCTTTGAGTCCCAAAGAGACCATCATTCCTACCTCTTGAGTAGAACATGCCTCTGCCATAAGTTTACCACGTAAATTTACAAGCTCAACAGCATCTATTGCATCCAATGCACCCGAAGCGACTAATGCCGAAAACTCTCCAAGTGAGTGTCCCATTGTCAAGACGGGTTTAATATCAGTAGCATCTCTAAAAAGCTTATGAGCAATGGTTGCCACCAATAAAATAGCAGGTTGAGTAAACTCTGTTTGCCCTAAATTATCGTTCTCTTCAAAAAGAAGTTGCTCAAAATCAATACCTGTTCTACTACTTGCATCAGCAACCATTGCTTTTGCTACTTCTGATTTTTCAAAGAAATCTTTTCCCATTCCTACTGCCTGAGAACCCTGACCTGCGAATAAAAATGCACATTTAACTGACATATTTTAATCCTTAATTATAATTTTTGATATTCTATCAAAATGGTCATTACGGCATGATTATCATTTATAGAAGATGACAATAACGATTACATCATTCTAAAATTTATATTGCATACCCAAAGTAAGAGCTTTTTGAGAGTGTTTGACTTCAGCAGTTGAACCACCTGATACTGCTTGAGCTGCTCCACCTGCTGCTTGCTGTTGAGTAAATCCTTGCTGTAATGCTCCTTGATACGCCATACCATAGGTCATTGCTGTTGTATCAAATGTCTCTGTCACTTCGGGACTGTAAACCAGTGCAAAACTTAAAGATAAATTATCAGACATAGAGTAGTCTCCACCCATAGTAAAGTGGTCTTCTACTACAGCAGGAAAGCCTGATAAATTAAAGAAGTTTACAGCTGCATTATCATAATTTGCAGGATTTGTAGCTGTTCCGTCTAACTCTTGAATAGGAGATTTTCCATGATTATACCCAGCTCTAAATGCCCATGTTGGAGTTTCATATTGATACCCTAGTGCAACAGTAGTTTGATCTTTCCAACCAAAATCTTTATAACCACGGACATCGGACCAACCTACTTTTTTTAAATCCATTGCAAAAGTATTGTTTCCCATCTTATACCCAGCACCAATACCTATCTCTGAAGGTTGGTCTAAACTGTCTCCAGAAGTTACTGAACGTACTCCAAAATCGCCCATTGCTTTAGAGATATTGTCTTTATAGTTTGCTTCAATTTTAGATTGATACAACGCACCCAAAGTTAAATTACCCATATCGTATGCTACACCCACATTAACACCCAAACCTGTACTTGAAGATTTAGGGTTTTTAGATGCACCCCTTTGTGTTTGGTAGTTAATCTCTAACGTAGAGTACTGAAGCACAGGCTCTACAGCTAAGGTTAAATCTCCATTGGTATAGGCAACAGGAATTCCTATTTTTGCTACTTGTAATGCTGTCTGCATACCAAATGCACCCGATGGTTTTCCCTTTTGATCTACACCCATACCTGCTGTTCCACCAATACCAATACCCCATACAATATGCTCAGTATTACGATGTACATAAGCAAATTCAGGCAAAAAAGAACGGTCTGCATCGGATGAAGAAGAAATTGGAGCAGGCATGTTAGGATTAGCATTACTTCCTGCGTTGGACTTAAAGTTTACATCAGGCATAAACATTGTTACAGAACCTGCAAATTCACTACTTTTTATATCTTTTAACATAGCAGGGTTTGAATAGACAGATTCAGCACCATGAGATACAGCAATACCAACACCACCCATCCCTGTCGCTTTAACACCATGACCCATCATAAGGTCTCCATTGGTTGCAAAAAGTGCAACAGAAGCTATTGTTGAAAGTAATATAATCTTTTTCATAAAATTCCTTTGAAAATCCTAATATAAACAATTATACATAAGATATATTAATAAATCAAGTATTTTTAAAATTATATTAATAAATAAAATAAATAACCATAGTAGATGCGATAATTATAATATTAATATATAATTATTATTTCAAAATCTACTCTTCCCCTACTTTTAACTAAGTATGTTAAAATCTCTCTATTAAATTATAAAGAGATAAAGATGATTATTATTCCAGCACGTATAGGTTCAAGTCGATTTCCCAATAAAGTTTTAGCAGATATTATGGGAACTCCTATGGTTATTCGTACAGCACAAGCTGTCCAAAATATTGATAAGGTTGCAATAGCCACTGATTCACAGGAGGTTATTCATATTGCTAATGCTTATGGAATAGAAGCCATTATGACTTCAAATAAACATCATTCAGGAACAGACCGTATCTTTGAAGCATCCCAAAAGTTACATCTTAGCGATAATGAAGTCATTATTAATGTACAAGGAGATGAGCCGTTTATCGAGATAGAAGTGGTTCAGGCTGTTTTTGATTTGACAAAAAGAAATGTAGAGAATCAGAACATTATAATGAACTCTTGCTATAAACAGATAAATAATCCTGAAGCAGATGACCCAAATATTGTAAAACTAACAACAACAGACCATGATATGGCTCTATACTTTTCAAGAGCCAAGATTCCTTATCCACGTGACCACCACTTTAATGACTACAAAGGACATATTGGTATTTATGGATTTACAAAAAAATCATTAGAGACCTTTTGTAACCTCTCTCCTGCACCATTAGAAGAGATAGAAAAACTTGAACAACTTCGTGCCTTATATCATGGTTTTGAAATTGCAATGACCAAAGTAGAGACAAAAAGCTTTGGCATTGATACCCCTGATGACTTAGAAAAGGCTTTAAAATACTTTAAAATAGATTAATATTAACTAAGCATTAACTTTTGGTTTGCCAACCATTTATCTAATTACCTTATAATACAAACATGAAAGAGATAGATTGCAGATTTCAACTCCTTTGTCTTCAATCTATTTTGTTACGATAGAGTATATGTAATAAAAATATAAAAATATCCAACTTATTCACAACACCTCCTTTTAAATCTCTATGGTAACTCTTTCAAAATAGATTTACAAGGATAAATATGAAAAAAACCCTACTTATTACCTTCATGACACTTCTAGCATTTACATTTAATCTCTATGCTGAAAATATGGAGATGATTGATACAGATGGAAAAAGTTATAAAGTTGTAGGAACAGATAATGAGCTAAAGATAGAAAAAATGGAAGGAAAGGTTGTCTTTTTAGAATTTTTTGGTCTAAAATGCCCTGCCTGTAAACAGATAATGCCCAATCTAATCAAAGTACAAGATAAGTACAAAGATAAACTCCAAGTCATTGCAATAGAGGTACAAAAACATGATGTTGCCCCAATAAATACTTATAAACAAGAGCATGGCATAAACTACATAACACTATCAAACTATGATGTGGGTCGTGTAGCACGCTATGTCATGGAAAAAAGTGGTTGGCAAGGGGCTATCCCATTTCTAGTTGCCATTGATTCAAAAGGTCAAGTTCAATTTGCCCAAGCAGGTATAATGTCTGAAGAAGAGTTATCAAAATATGTTGAGGATTTTTCAAAATAGAGACCTATTCAATAGATTTTATAATCTATTGATGACTCAAATACCTATCAATCCCCTCCGATATTCCTTTGGCTAATAGACTCTTATAACGATTATTCATCAGATTATCTCCCTCTTCTGGGTGAGTTATGTAACCTGTTTCCACAAGAATAGCAGGCATTTGAGCTCCTACAAGTACCCAAAAATTGGCAGGTTTTACACCTCCATTTTCTACATGCCCAAATGAGCTACGTACATTAGAGAGCATTTTATAGCTTACGTCCAATCCTAGCTTATGTGATTCAATAATTTTAGTATCACTAATCAATGAAAGATAAGCATTTTTAGTATAAAAATCTTTACCTTCAAACATAACAGCATTCTCTTTTGCAGCTGCTTTTTTAGCACGCTCTGTTTTTGCAGGAGAGAGATAGTAAACCTCAATACCTTTAAAAACATTTTGAAGCTTTTTATTGGGAGCTGCATTTGCATGAATAGAGACAAAAATATCTGCTCTCTTTTGATTCGCAAACTTTGTTCGTTTAGGTAATTTTACAAAACTGTCATCATCACGAGTCATATAGACAGTGTAGCCTTTATTTTCTAACCTCTTTTTCAATTTTAATGCTATAGAGAGAACAACTTTTTTCTCTTTTTTATCTCCACAACAACTAGCACCTGTATCTTTTCCACCATGACCTGCATCAATCACTATAATATTACGACTATTGATTAAATGATTAACAGTTCTATCTTTGGGAATAGGTATCATCTCAACAGGAGTTGTTGCATCTTCTCTCTTTATAATAGTCATTTCTACGGGACTTTTTTTTAGAGTTTCTACAGGCTTCTCATTAAAGAATGTCGAACGCTTACCATAAATCAAAGGTATCGCCAAGACATTCCCTTTAAATTGATGTTTATCTAAATCCTTTTGCTTAGAGCGAATAACCAAACGTAAAACAGTAGGCGAGTTTTGTCCCAACCTAAAGGATTCAATCGTTCTAAACGTATGATGAGAGACTCCCCTATCTTCTAAAAGTATCCCACCATGAATATCATAGACATATTTAGTTGAACCATCGGGTTGAGGTAATTTAAAATAAGTAACTTTTTCGATATTTGACTCAAAATAGAGTTTTAATTCTCCTAAACTAATTCTACTCTTTACAAAGTTGTTTGCAAAAAGAGAATTGGTAAAGGATAAATTTATAAAAAATAGTATTAAAAATAGTTGTTTAAGAATTGTTTTCTCCATTCATTAACTTGTCAATAAGCTCTTTAACCGTTATAATCTCTTTTAGTTTATAACCATTAGCACCTGTAAAGAAGAGTCCACTCTCTTTAATTCCATCATACGCATCACTAAGTCTATCTGCGATACAATAACCAACTATTTTAGCCTCAACTCCACGATTACATGGTGCAACACAATTTGAGATACAGGCAACTTTAGGTGCTGTTCCAGCTTCAATATTCGCGTGAAGTTGAGATTTAACACCACGAGCAGGATAACCAACAGGAGATTTGAATAATTTAATATCCTCTTCCCCTGCTTCAATAATTATCTCTTTCATCACTTGACTTGCATCACATTCAATAGTACCAATAAATCGTGTACCCATTTGTACAGCATCAGCACCCAAATCTAACATTTTTTGAATATCACCATGGTCCCAAACACCCCCTGCAGCAATAATGGGCATAGAACCCCAGTTTTTTGCCTCTTCTACTACAGGAGGTAAGATTACTTCTAGTTGATTTTCAGGTTTAAAACAATCATCATATTTGAAACCTTGGTGTCCACCAGAAAGAGGTCCTTCTACAATAACAGCATCAGGCAATCGGTTATGTGTCTTTTTCCAACGTCTACATAAGATTCTAAGTGCTTTAGCTGTAGAAACAATAGGGATTAAGGCAACATCAGGATAATCTTTTGCTGCTTCTGGCATGGTCAAAGGAAGCCCTGCTCCTGTAATAATCATATCAGCACCTGCTTCACAAGCATCAACAACTGTTTGATTGTAACCACTCTGTGCATAGAGAACATTACATGCCAATGGTCTCTCTCCACATATTTTTCTTGCATTTTCAAAAATATTGATTAACGCATCTCTTGAATAAAAATTCAACTCTGTATGAGGTCTATTTTTGACTGTTTTCTTAGAAAATTCTCTCTTTTTATATACACCTGTACCAACAGCTGAAATAACACCTAGCCCTCCATTAAGACTCACTGTTCCTGCCAACTGGTCCCATGAAATACCAACACCCATTCCACCTTGGATAATGGGTTTTTCTATGGTATGTTTTCCAATTTTAAAAGATTTAAATGACACTACTTTACCTTTACTTTTGCAAATTTTCGTTTTCCTACTTGTAGAATATACTCGCCAGAGCTTAAATTCATCTTTTCATCTGAGATTTTCTCTTGGTCTATACGTACAGCACCTTGTTTAATATCACGCCGTGCCTGTGAACTTGATGGTTCAAGACCAGCATCTTGAAGTACTTTACAAATCCAAATGTCTGATTCAAATTCAAATTCAGGTATATCAGTAGGTAGTTTATTTGATTTAAAAACGTTATCAAATTCACTCTTAGCCATAGTAGCAGACTCTTCATTATAAAATCTAGTAGTTAGCTCTAAAGCCAAATTTTCTTTTACAATTTTTGGATGCAAGGTTCTATCTGCTACATTTTCCCTCATTTGAGCTATCTCTTCTAGTGTTTTATCACTCAAAAGTTCATAATAACGCCACATAAGCTCATCAGAGATAGAGAGTATTTTCCCATAAATATCTTTTGGTTTTTCAGTAATACCAATGTAGTTATTCAATGATTTACTCATCTTTTGAACCCCATCAAGTCCCTCTAATATAGGCATCATAAGCACGGCTTGTTCTTTTCCTACATTGTAAGTTCGTTGAAGATGTCGTCCCATAAGAAGATTAAACTTTTGGTCTGTTCCACCTATCTCAATATCTGATTTTAACTCAACAGAATCATAACCTTGAAGTAGAGGATAGATAAACTCTGAAATAGAGATACTTTGCCCCGATTTATAACGTTTTTCAAAATCATCACGCTCTAACATACGTGCCACATTAAATGTGGTTGTTAATGATACCATACCCGTTGCACCCAATGCTTCAAGCCATGTTGAGTTGAACACAATATCCGTTTTTTCTCTATCTAAAATGATAAATGCTTGGTCTTGATATGTTTGTGCATTTGCCATAATGGTATCACGGTCAAGCACTTTTCTAGTTTCACTCTTACCTGTTGGGTCTCCAATAGTTGCTGTGAAATCTCCTACCAAAAGTTGGACTCTAGCACCATGACCTTGAAATACTTTTAACTTCTGCATCAAAACCGTATGCCCTATATGAAGGTCAGCTCCCGTTGGGTCAAATCCTGCTTTTACAGTATAAGTCTCCCCTGTCTCATAAAATTTTGTTACCAGTTTTTCAATACGCTCCATATCAATAATTTCAGCAGTTCCCCTACTAATCTCATCTAGTGCTATCTTTATTTTTTCTTTCGACATTCTTTCCCTCTATTTTTTATTTTCTATATGCATCATTCAATGAAATCATCTCAATGAGTTTTAATTTTTTACTTAATTTTTCTTGAAGTCTCTTAGAGTTTTGCTCTTTAGTCTCAACCTCAAGCTTACAAAATTCTGCACTTTCAGAGCTTTTAATACCCAGTTCTATACTTACAACATTCAAATCTAAATTCGCTAATTTATGTAAAAGTTCAGCCAATATTCCTTGACGATTTTGTAAAGATATAATCAGACGGTAACGTGATGTTTTTTCATTAACCCATGTTACAAAAACCATTGGAGTATTGGCTTTCATTAGTTTATATGCCTCTTGACAAAACTTATGATGAATTACTACTTTATCATCTTCTACAAAAGCAACAATTTCATCTCCCATTTTAGGGTGGCAACAGTAGTCAAACTCTACTTTTTCTACCTCTTTATTGGAGATAAACCTAAAATTTTCATCAATACTCTCAGTAGGATAGGTAAAATCCTCTGAAATTTCTGGTAATTTTTCAAGAAATTTGTTTAATACATCTTTATAAATCTCTCTATTAGAAGTCATCTTATAAGCATTATCTTTTAGTGTACAGCTATCAAACATATCTACAATCATTTCTCTATCTACTTTTGTTAAAAAGGTCAATATATTAATGGCAGATAGATGGTTACACTCTTTTAATTTATTACGACAGGCACTCTTGATACCATCTTTTGCACGTGAAGTTTTAACAGCATCTAGCCAAGAGCAATGAACTTTTGCATTTTTATCCGTTGAGATACGAACAATATCCCCATTTTTTAATGTTGTTAAAAGTGATGATTTTACTTTATTAACCAAAGAGGAGACAGCTTTATTCCCAATTTCAGAGTGAACAGCATATGCAAAGTCCAATACTACAGAGTCACGTGGCAGAGTATAGTGGTCTCCAGCAGGAGAAAAGAGAGAAATATCATCTGAAAATAGGTCTCCTTTAGCTAAAGAGTAAAACTCTTCAACAGAATCATTTTGATACTGTAATCCCTCTAACCACTCCAAATTAACTCTCTTAGCCTCTGTACGTCCATCTTTATATCGCCAATGAGCAGCAATTCCATACTCAGCTGTTTTATGCATATCAAAAGTTCTAATTTGAGCTTCAACAATACCATCATCATCAAACAGTGTTGTATGAATTGTACTATAACCATTCTCTTTGGGCAAAGTAATATAATCTTTAAAGCGTGAAATAATTGGTTTGTAATTTAAGTGTAACGAGCCAAGAACTTTGTAACAATCAATATCATCATTAACCAAAATACGAATAGCAATTAAATCCAAAATTTCATCAATTCCAATCCCTTTTCTTTGCATTTTCTGATACATTGAGTAGTAGTGTTTTACTCGACCAAAAACTTCAAACGAATCCTCTTTAAAACCATTTTTCTTCATTAAATCATTAATATTTACAATAAAAGAGTTAAGTTTTAATTGAAGATTCTGACTATTATCTTGAATATAAGAGTCAATCATATTGTAAGCATCAGGGTAAATATAGTAAAAACTTAAATCTTCTAAACGATTTTTTAACTGTGAAATACCCAGACGATGAGCAATAGGAGCATATACCACCATGGTCTCTTCTGCAATACGTAACTGTTTAGTCTCGGATAAAGCGTTTAATGTAGTCATATTATGAAGTCTATCACAAAGCTTGACCACCAAAATACGTACATCTTTAATTGAAGAGAGCAACATTTCTCTAAATGTTAATGCTGACGTTATTAATTTTTCATTAGAAGAGGAAGAGAGTAACTTTTCATCTCTAATTACTTCAATCTTAGTTAAACCCTGAACCAAAAAAGCAACATCTTCTCCAAAAATTTGATTAATCTCTTCAATAGTATATTCAGTATCTTCAACAACATCATGCAAAAGTGCCGAAATAATCATTGTCTCATCACTAGAGATTAATGCTGTAATTGATGCTACTAAGATAGGATGAATAATATAAGGCTCACCACTTTTACGTGTCTGTGTAATGTGTGCTTTTTTTGCTAGTGTTAAAGCTGTAGTGAAGAGTGAAGAGTAAGTTGGATGATACTCAAAAAGAAGCTTCTCAGCCTCCTCTATAGTTATAATGCCCTGTGCTTTTTTTAATAAAGCCTCCAAAGTATTTACACCTCTGTACTAATGATAATTTTGCCTTCTGCAATTTCTACTAAAGCAATATCTGTAAATTTTTCAATTTTAGGGTCCATCGCAACCATAGGTGTTGCACCATTGGCAATCTCTGAAGCTCGTTTTCCTACTGATGCAGCTAGTAAATATCTATCAAAGTCAACTTTTTCTAATGCTATTGCCGTTAATTTTTCAATTTTCATCTATTTTATCCTTTTAAAATCATTATTTAGTCTGAAACTACAGAACATAAATCTCTATTTCCCTGTACAATTGCCAAAAGATTGCCTTTTTCAAACATATTACAGACAATAATTGGGAGATTATTATCTTTTGCCAATGCAATTGATGTATCATCCATCACTTTAATATCATCAGACAATGCTTCATCATAGGTTAAAGTTGGTAGTTTTACTGCATCATCAAATTTATTTGGGTCTTTATCGTAAACACCATCTACTTTGGTTGCTTTGATAATACACTCTGCTTCAACTTCAGAAGCTCTCAGTGTTCCTGCTGTATCGGTAGTAAAATATGGGTTACCCGTACCACCTGCAAAAACAACTACACGTCCTTTTTCAAGGTGTCTTTTAGCACGACGAACAATAAACGATTCACCAATCTCTTGCATATCAATAGCAGAGAGTAGCCGTGCATCCAGCCCTGCATGTTCAAATGCTTCTTGCAGAGCAATACCATTAATACAAGTTGCTAACATTCCCATATAGTCACCAGAAGTTCTCTTGATAACGCCATCAGCTGCAGCAGAAACGCCACGTATAATATTTCCACCACCAATAACAACAGCTACTTCAATATCATTTTCAATTAACAATTTAATCTCTTCGGAAATGAAATGTAAGATTTGAGTATCAATACCATAGCCATTTTCGCCTGCTAATGCCTCGCCTGAAAACTTAACCAGTACTCTTTTTTTTACCATAATTTATGACCTCTATTTTAAAAAAGAATTTTACCCAAATGCTCTTAAAATTGGTTTATTTTAGTTATGTTATAATAGGTAAAAAACAAAAAGAGCTAAAATGATAATATTAAAAGAAGAAGATAGAGAAATCATAGAGACAAGTATTCGAAATATTCCAGATTTTCCAAAAAAAGGTATTATATTCAAAGATATTACTACCCTATTAAATAATCCAAAAGCATTTAAGACACTAATAAATCACTTGGAAGAACGATATAAAGAGTACAAATTAGATTATATTGCAGGTATTGATGCAAGAGGATTTATTTTTGGAGCTATTCTGGCTGACCGATTAAACATTGGTTTTGTACCTGTTCGTAAAAAAGGAAAACTTCCCTACACTACAGTTGCTGAAAAGTATTCATTGGAGTATGGATTTGATGAAGTTGAAGTGCATATTGATGCGTTTCCAAAAGAGAATGCAAGAGTACTACTTATAGATGACCTTATAGCCACAGGTGGGACAGCAAAAGCAGCTACATCACTTATAAAAAAAGTTGGAGCAAATTGTGTTGAAGCCTGTTTTATACTAGAACTAGATTTTTTAAATGGACGTAATGGAATAGATAGTGATGTCTACTCTGTAATACATATAGACTAAAGATTATTTAAAGGGGTTATTTTTTTAATCTCTTTACAGATAAGAAAAAGAATGATTTTTGAAAGTGGCTCCGGATGCAGGATTCGAACCTGCGACCAAGTGATTAACAGTCACCTACTCTACCGCTGAGCTAATCCGGAACATATAATAAGTTTATTTTTTTAAAA
>QNZV01000076.1 GCA_003978395.1 Sulfurovum sp.
TGATGGGTGTATCCCCTCAAATATCTCGGCATCTTGGTTCACTAATAAAAAGAACATAACAGGAGCTAAAAGCAGACGAATAAGGGCTAAGATATTTGGGATATTTACGATTTTGTTGTTTTGCATGAGGTTTTATTCCTTGTTAACTCGTTCCCATGCTCTGCGTGGGAATGCATACTTAAATTATAATTTTTTTATTATGCATATTTGGGTATATATTCCCACCGAGACAGTGGGAACAAGAGACGGGGGTTTAACGGAAAGTTGTTCCACCATCAACTACAAGTGTTTGACCTGTAACCCATGAAGCTTCATCTGTACACAAGAAATAGACAGCACCTGCTAAATCTTCAGGGCTTCCCATTCGGCTTACAGCTGAACGCTTAATGGTTTCTGCTTTAACCTCTTCATAGTTTGTAAAGGCTTTTAGTGCATCGGTATCAATTGGTCCACCACTTACAGCATTGACACGAATTCCCATCTCACCAAGTTCAACAGCAGCGTAACGGCTCATTGCTTCAACAGCTGCTTTGTTTGTACCATGACCTGCGTAGTTATCTATATAGATGAGGTTTCCTGTAGAACTTAGTGTTACAATAGAGCCACCACCTACTTTCTCCATTCTTTTTGCAGCCTCTTGTGAACCACTTACAAATGCACCAACGGTTGCAGTGTAAATATTGGTCAGACCTTTTTTAGGGCGTAAACGCATAAATTTACCATATCCTCCCACAACAGGGCGACCATAAATCATGGCATTAGATACAAAGAAATCTATTCTATCAAAATCTTCATCAATAGCTAAAAATAGCGGTTTAAACTCATCAAGCTCTAAAATATTCAGAGGATATGCACGAGCCTTGATACCATAAGTAGCCTCTAGGTTAGAAGCAATCTCATTAGCAATCTCTTGGTTTGAGTTGTAGGTAAATGCAACATTTACCCCTTGACTAGCAAACTTCTCTGCTACAGCTTTACCAATTCCTTTTGTAGCACCTGTGATAACTACGGTTTTACCTCTATTATTCGACATTTACGCTCCTACTATAGTATAATTTTTCATAATTTCTTCAATTTTGTTCATATTTTCAACGCTTGGCTGAACCAAAGGTAATCTATATTCCAATGTATCAATGAGACCTGCAATATACATCGCAGCTTTAATAGGAATTGGATTACTTTCACAAAACATTACTTTATTGATGTTGTACAGTTTATCATTTATCGCTTTAGATGCCAGAAAATCTCCTTTTAATGCAAGATGTGCAAGTTCAGATTTCATGTCTGGTAACAAGTTTGATGTTACCGAAGTGATTCCTTTCCCTCCATTTGCCAAAATAGGGTAGTCAATAGCATCATCTCCCGAGAAAACATAAAGGTCTGGTCTTTTTGAGAGCAGTTCAACCGTACGTTCTATTGAGCCAGTGGCCTCTTTGATTCCAAATATATTAGGAACATCATCAAAAAGTCTACAGACTGTATCTGCTAAAATATCAACACCTGTTCTACCTGGAACATTATAGAGCATAAAGGGAAGCTCTACGGATTTTGCAATAGCTTTATAGTGTTGGTAGAGACCCTCTTGGCTTGGTTTATTATAATAAGGGCTTACCGAAAAAATGGCATCAACACCAATTTTTTCAGCATGTTGTGCAATCTCTATCGCTTCGTGTGTTGCATTAGACCCTGCACCTGCAAGTACTTTGGTATTTGTACCTCTACAAACTTCAACGGCTATTTCAATACAACGTTTATGCTCATCGTGAGTTAGTGTTGCACTCTCTCCTGTTGTTCCTACAGGACAAATGGCATCAATGCCATATTTGATTTGACGTTCAATCAATTTCGCAAAAGTTGCTTCATCTAGCGTTCCATTTTTAAAAGGGGTAATCAGTGCTGTAGTAGCACCTGAAATTAAATTACTCATGTATCTCTTCCTGTTTACTTTTTTCGTTGGCTTTTCTTAGTATTACTGTTGTTGCTAAGTCATCATTAAAATATTTATTAGCTATTTTAGTGACTAATTCAGGCGTAATTTTAGCTAAATTCTCTTCATATTTAAGTAAAGGCTCTAAATTTCCTCGTACCAAATAGCTTCCAAAAAGCGAGTTAACTCCTGCTGAGTCTTCTAGTGAGTAGATAAAATCTGCTTTTGTATTTATTTTAACTTTCTCTAGCTCCTCTTTGGTTACATCGCCTGATTTCAACTTCTCTATCTCTATATGAATCTCTTTCTCTAAATCTTCAATCTTTATATTAGGGTTTGCAATCCCCATAAACAAGAAAATCCCTTCATCGGTAAGCTCCATATTGTACCCATAGACACTATTTGCCATCTGCTTTTTATCTATTATCTCTTTATGCAGTCGGCTACTTCTCCCTCCACTTAAAATTTCAGAGATAGCCGATAGAACCACTTGGTCTTCATGCTCGTAGTTTGGAATAGGGTAAGCAATAGCGATGGTATCTACTGTATTGTTCTCTTTGTTGGTAATCTCTTTTCTTATGCTCCCATCACGTTTGGGTTCAATAGGGTCTATTACAGGTACTTTATGCTTGTTTTTGATATTTCCAAATTTCTCTTTAGCAATTTTAAAGACCTGTTTCTCGTCAATATCTCCTGTAACGATTAAAATAGCATTGTTTGGTTGGTAATATTTTGAGTGAAACTCTTTTATGTCATCAATTGTCCATGTCTGAATATCATTCATAAACCCAATAGGAGTCCAGTGATAAGGGTGTGATACATAATGAGTGTTAAAGAGTCTAAAGTACAGATACCCAATAGGGGGATTATCAGTACGAACTCGACGCTCTTCTGCAACCACATCACGTTCGACTTGAAACTCTTCATCTTTTAGATTTAGGTTCTCCATTAGCTCAGCAAAGAGTCCCACCGAAGTCTCTAAATTTTTAGAAGAAGATTTAATATAATAGTGTGTGTAGTCAAAAGAGGTTGATGCATTGTTTACTCCACCTTTTGATTTAACAATCTTATCAAACTCTCCAGCTTCAAGATTTTTTGTTGATTTAAAGTTTAAATGCTCTAACATATGAGCAATACCACTCTTGCCCATAACCTCATTACGACTTCCTACTTTATAAAAAATATCGGTTGTAATAACATTAGAGTTATTTTTCATTGGAATGACAACGATTTGTAAACCGTTGTCAAGTGTTTTAGTGTAGTACTTTGGTAGCGAATTTGCCATTAAAATTCCTGTAATTAATAATATAAATAGTAATATTTTTTTCATAGTCCCTCTTTGTTTATTTGAGTGTTATTTATAATCTGCTCCAATAGCTTCAGATATATTTGCATATCCATCTGCTTTTAAAAGCTCTATTAAACCTTGATTAATCTCTTTAATCATCTTTGGACCATTATAAATGAGCATAGAGTAGACTTGAATAAGAGTAGCTCCTGCTTTAATTCGTCTATAGGCATCGTCAGCTGTTTCAATCCCACCTACAGAGATGAGTATGGTTTTACCATAAAGTTCTTTACCAATGGCTTGAAAAAGTTTAAATGATTTTTCACGAACCAAAGCACCTGAGATTCCACCAAAATCTTTTGCATTTTTGGTTAGAGAGTAGTCTATGGTGGTATTGGTTGCAATAATTCCTGATGCACCTGCATTGACAGCTGTGGTACATAGGTCAATAGCATCTTGGGCTTCCATATCTGGAGCAATTTTCAAGAAGATAGCTTTAGTAGTTATCCCTTTTGCCATTGTAAAAAGGTCTGTAATAAATTTTTCATTTTGAAGGTCGCGTAGACCAGGAGTATTAGGAGATGAGATATTTATGACGATATAATCTCCATAATCTTTAAAAGTATTAAGAAGTGTTTCATAATCTTTTAAGGCATCCTCTTCTGATGTAAGTTTATTTTTACCAATGTTAATTCCAATAGGATAGTCAAAAAAGTAGAGTTTATTGAGACGTTTAACCATAAACTCTGCACCACGATTGTTAAACCCCATAGCATTTTGAATGGAACGCTCCTCTTTGAGTCTAAAGAGTCGTGGTTGTGGATTACCAGCTTGAGGTTTTGGGGTAATTGTACCTATCTCTGTGTACCCAAAACCAAGTGTTGGCATGGCTGTGATGTACTCTCCATTTTTATCAAATCCTGCAGCTAGTCCTACTGGATTTGAAAACTTTCGTCCAAAAAGATATTGAGTTAATAACGGCTCTTCTACAAAATAGTAGTTCTTGGTTGCTTTTAAAAGAATAGGTGCATACGGCAGAGCTTTTAACGCCATGCCTCCTATAAAATGGGCTGTTTCGGGGTTGAATTGAAATAAAACTTTTTTAGCTGTTTCATAAGAAAAAAATGACATTTTTGCTCCAGTAAATTAATGGTGGCATTATACTGAAACTATAAACAAATTAAAATTAATAAAAATAGTGCAAGGATAAGCTTAGGTCATTAATCTGTTCAAGCTCTTTCATTTTAGAAGTCTTTAAAAATCTATAGCCTAAATCAAAGTCCATATCGTTATTGATAACATAAGAGAAACCAGTATTAATCCCATAGACAAAACCTTTGTCATCATAGCCAAGAAGTTTTTTGTTTTTTTGTTGTATAACTCCCAAAGAGAGACCTAGATAAGGCTTGAATGCTATATCTTTAAATGTTTGACTTAAAATACCTGAATCAACCTGCATAATAAGTGATTGAAATCTGTTTGAAGATTTATTTGCGTAACTGTATGCGATTGATGTTCTAATATCTTTAGATTGTTTTCCATATTTTATAGCAATAGTTGGTGTATATGAGTTATCAAATTTACTAGCAGAAGTCTGTATTCCAATAAAAGAGTAGAGCTGTTCATTTGCAAAAAGTGAGCTTGAAAATATTATGGATAAGAATAGTAAAATAATTTTTTTCATAAATAGAATCCTGTTGTACGATATTGTTTCTATGATTATAGCGTTTTTAATCTTAAGTTTAAAGTTTATTTAAACTTAAAATTTAATTATTTAATTTTATTAAAAGCTAAAAATAAGAAAAGAGAAAGAGCAGAGATGAGAATAATAGAAGCTCCTGATGCAATATCGTATTCATAAGAAAACCACAGTCCAATAAGCGTAAAGATAGAGGAGAATAGTCCAGAAAGTATCATCATTGTATAGAGTGTATTGGACAATTTTTCAGCAATATAGACAGGAATAGTGAGCAGTGCAATAACCAAAATAAGCCCCACAACTTTAATGGCAACCACCACCGTAAGTGCCGATAAGATTAATATAAGTGTATAGAAAAAACGAACATTGATACCTCGTAAATTGGCATATTCACTATCGTATGAGACCGCTAAAATATCTCTATACCAAAAGGTTATGATAAAAACAATAGTTGCCAAAAGCCCTGCCATAAAATAGATGTCATTTTGACTAACTGCCAAAATAGAACCAAAGAGATAACTCATAAAATCTGCATTATAACCTGGTGTTAAATCAATAAGTACAACTCCCACAGCCATACCTACAGCCCACATAAGCCCAATAAAAGTATCCATTCTTTCACGATGTTTTAGGGTAATGAGAGAGATAATTAATGCAGCAAGAACAGCAAATATGGACGCTCCTAAAAAGATAGGTAGACCCAAAAATACAGCAACTCCAATACCTCCATATGCAGTATGTGCAATCCCTCCTGCTAGAAATACCATTCTATTGACAACAATTAATGAACCAATAATTCCTGAAGCCATAGAGACTAAAAGACCTGCAATAAGAGCATTTTGGATAAAAGGAAACGAGAGTGCTTCGAGTATATTTTCCACTATTTTACCTCTTTAAATACATTGAACATCTCTACTTCACAAAAGTGATTGCATTCGTGTGTTAAGTTTTTATTTAAATTGAATGTATCATGATAATTTAATCTTTTATTTACATGCACAACTTTATTTGCGTATTTCATAATAACTGAAATATCATGACTTACTACAATAATGGTAATATAAGAGTTTAATGTTTTGAGTAGTTCGTAGATAAGTTTTTGTCCCTCTATATCAATACTTGCTGTAGGTTCGTCCAAAATTAAAATTTTAGGATGAGCACACAAAGCACGAGCAATCATTACCCGTTGACGTTGCCCCCCTGAAAGTTCGCCTATTTTACTGTTTGCAAACTTCTCCATGCCTACTTGTGCCAAAGCACCTAAAGCACACAGTTTTTCCTCTTTCCCATAACCAAAAAGAGGTGATTTCTCGCCAATATGTCCCATAAGTACAACCTCTAAGACTTTAATTGGAAAATCGGTATTTACATTGGTATTCTGTGGTACATAGCCTATTTTAGAGAGATTTTTTTTTGGTACTTCTCCAAATGTTTTAATAGAACCATCTTTGATTGGATTAATACCCAATATAAGTTTCAAAAGTGTAGATTTTCCTCCACCGTTTGGTCCTATAATGGCTAAAAAATCTTTCTCTTCTACATTGAGATTCACATTCTCTAAAATTTTTTGTTTATGATAACAAAATGAGAGGTTCTTTATTTCTATAATAGACATAATTTACTCTCTATTTGCAATGGCTTTGGCTAAGTTTTTTAAATTTTTAGACCAATTTTTAGCTAAAGGAGATGTTTTAATAACTTTTATATTTAAGTTTCTAGCAATAATCTTAGCCGATTTGTCTGAAAACTCAGGTTGTGTAAAAATCGCATGAACCTTCTCTTTTTGTGCTTGTTTCATAAGTTTAACCAATGCTTTCATCTTTGGCTCTTTCCCTTCTATCTCGACAGGAAGTTGTCTTAGATGATAACGTTTGGCAAAATAACCCCAAGATGGATGAAATACCATAAAACTAGAATTTTTAGGAGTTTTTTCCAATATTGTATTAATATCAGAGTCTAACGTATCCAACTCTTCTAAAAATAGTTCCAAATTTTTCTTATAATAAGCACTACTGTTTTTATCTTCGGCGATTAAGCCATTATAGATATTTTGAGCAATAATTTTAACATTTAATGGGTCAACCCAAATGTGTGGGTCTAACTCTTCATGCTCTCTACTCATATCTTTTTGAATATTTTTAGATACATCAACTATTTTTAAATCTTTATTTTGATTGCTAAATTTTTCTAGCCAAATCTTTTCAAACTCTACCCCAATACTAAAGTATATATCAGCTTTGCTAACTGCTTTCATTTGTGATGCTTTTGGACTATAGTTATGAGGAGAAGCACCTGCTTCTACCATAATTGTTGTGTTTACTTTCTCTCCACCAATTTTATCAACAAATATTTTTTGAGGTAAAATACTGACAATAATGTTTTTTTGTGCAAAAATAAGCGTAGAGAAGATGGTAAGAAAGAGTAGTTTTTTCATAGTTGTCCTGATGAATATATTAATATCAATAATTTATGGAATAATAGCATAATTATCTACACCAAAACCTTTGCCAATTTTTGATACTCCTTGCACTCGTTTATTAAATCTTCATGTTGACCACGGCAGATTATCTCTCCCTTTTTAAATACTAAAATGGCATCAGAGTTTTCTATAGTACTTAAACGATGTGCTACTGTAATGGTAATGATATTTGGTTTTAGCTCTTCAAGAGCTTTTTGAATAAGAGCTTCGCTCTTGTTGTCTAGTGCAGAGGTAGCTTCATCCAAGATGAGAACATCGGGTTCTTTATATATAGCTCGTGCCAATGCGATTCTTTGGCGTTGCCCTCCTGATAGATTGTTTCCATTTTCACTTAGCATGGTATGAATTCCATCTTCTAATTGCTCTATAAACTCGAATGCATACGCCTTTTTAAGTGCTTCTATAACTCTTTGCTCATCAAACTCTTGACCGTAAGCGATATTTTGAGCAATGGTGTCATTAAAGATATAGATACGCTGTGTTACATAGGCGATTCTTTGGTGCAAAGAGCTTAGGGTTAAATCTTTGATATTATACTTTTCATTAATAAGTATCTCGCCTTCACTTGGCTCATAAAAACGTACTAAAAGGCTAACAAGTGAGCTTTTTCCTGCTCCACTATCTCCTACTAATGCAATGCTTTCCCCTCGGTCAACACCAGCAGATACATTTTTGAGTGCTATTTTATCCCCATAACTTAAAGAAGTATGTAAAATAGAGATGTGTTTAATTGGCTCTTTTAGCTCTATCTCTCCTGATACAATGGTTGGTTTTTGATTTAAAAGTTCAAACATACGCTCATTAGCCACAATCGCATCTTGGGCTTGGTTGTAGAGTTTGGATATTTTTTTAATCGGAGTATAGAGCATAAATAGAGCTGTAGCAAAAGCAAAAAATGCCCCAACTGTCATATGACCTTCTATCACTTCAGTTCCTCCAATATAAACAACCAATCCAATCGCAACAGAGCCTAATATCTCCATAATAGGCGAAGTCAAAGCATTTACTTTAACCTGTTTGAGCAGATATTTAAAAACATTGTGGTTCTCTTTCTCAAATTTAGAGGCTTCCAATTTTTGACTAGAGTTCGCTTTTATCACTTCAATATTTGAAAATATCTCTCCTAAACGGCTTGTCATATCCGAAGTACTCTCTTGGGAAAGTTTGGAGTATTTTTTCATTTTTTTGGCTAAAAGAGTGAGTGGATAGAGAGCTAAGGGCATAATAATCAAAAAATAAAAAGCCAATTTAGGCGATTCATAAATCACATACCCTGTTAGTGCAACAATGGTTAGCGACTCTCGAAGAAAGTTTGGAATCATACTGGTAACCACATTTTGAATACGAGTAATGTCATTAGTTACACGAGAGAGAATCTCGCCTGTGTGCATAGTTTGAAAAAATTGCATATCTTGATAGGTTAAGTGACTAACCAAGTTATTACGCAGTTTACGCACCACATCAAGCCCAATATAAGACATATAATAGGTCTGAATATACTGCCCCACACCTTTGAGTGTAAAAACAGCAATGAGCAGAAAAGGAATAACCCCAAGCATCGTGGCATCTTTTGCCACAAAAACATCGTCTAGTACAGGTTTAATTATCTGTGCTGTCCCTGCTGTACCAATAGCAACAGCAAACATTCCAATAACAGCAAAGATAAATTGCCGTTTATAACCCATAAGATATGGGAGGTATTGTCTAAATAAATTTTTCATTTCTCTCTTTATTCTGAAATATGTATATTTTTTGTTGTTATTTTAACATTAAAAACGTTTTTATCCAATAGCCTCTACATGTTCAGCGATTCTTTCTACAAATTCACATTGCATTTTGAGTTGTACATGCTCTTTGTTTCCTAAAATGGTTTTCACTCTATCAAGCTCTATTTCATGGCGTGAGAAAAATCCGTAATTGAACATCTCTCTGTTGACATGGTTTCGTTTTGAGACCAATGAAAAGTGAAACATATCATAAGCTACTTGATGGTTATCAAAAATGATAGTAACCAAATTTTTACTATTAAAGGCTTCTTTCACAATAAGAGATTGGTTTGTTCCAATAAGTAGTTTTCCCCAATTCTTATTTTTGTCAATAACTGTTCCATCAGCATTTATGGTTGTTTGAATGCGATAAATATCTGAGAATTGATTACTAGGATAGAAATATGCGTACCATTCTCCTTGAATACTCTTCAGTAGTTGTTCATCTTTCTTAAAGAGTAACTCTTTTTTCTCTTTGTTTTGTTCTTCTATTATCTCTATAATTTGAGTAGAAGTTTTAATAGTTCTATCTTCAAAAATTTTATAAGGAATATCATACGCTCCTGAAAAAGCGTATAAGTGCATTGGTTTTAAAGCATCATATGTATGTTCGCGAAGTTTTGATATATAGTTGGGCTTAACACCAAAGAGGTTGGCTATATCTTTAATATTTAGTTTTAGATATTTAATCAGAAAGTTTAATTTCTCTTCATTATTATAAAAGTGCTGGATTGCTTCTTCTTGCATGTTATGACTCCTCCAAAAAATATTTTGCTTCATCAAAAAAAGCTTTTAAATTGAGATGACAATTACTCTTCCCTCGTCCTTGAAAGAAGAGAGCCAAAAATTTAAATGAGATTTTATTTTGGCAATGTTTTGAAATAGAGATACTTTGAGTACGAATTTTTTTAAACAACGTAGAAATAATCTCTTCTAATCGCTCTTCTTGGGTAATAGATTTGTAAAATAGACCAACTATCATAAGTTTTTTAGAAAATCTACTGTTTTGCTGTCGTAAATTTACTTTTCTCTCTTTAACTTGCTGATTATTAATTGTAACTGTTACCTCTTTTGAATTATTTGTACATTCATAAGTGATGATTTGTTCTAAATAAGCTTCAATACTTTTTGGATAAATCTCTTCATTTATAAAATAATCTAAATATTCAAAAAAGTTATTTTTATTGTTTTCAATTTGGTACTCTACCAACATCATGAAGCAGTGGTCAATTGTAAACTTCTCTTTACTATTTTTTATGGTTGTTTTCAGCTCTTTTTCAAACGCCAAATATAGAAAAAAAGCAACAAATCTCACTGTTTTTTCCATTTCAATATCTCTTTCTGAATCCATTGCAAGAGTGGTGTTTAAAAAAAGTTTGATAAATCTACGAGTATCACTGTTTTCAAGGAAATTCTCTATTTCACTCTCTTTTGAGTCAATCTCTACCTCTTCTGTTACTCTTTCTTGATTAAAATCATTTTTTTTTACAGAACCAATATGCTCCTCTAATATTAAAGCGTTAACATTAACACCTTTTTGAATATCATAAAAGATATGAGCTTGTATCTTTGGATTTATTGTTTCTAGCGTTTGATTTTTTAACAATACAAGAGCATAACGAAGATTGCTTTTTTTATAGTTGGCTTCAAATATGTTATCATAAATTTTTGACAACATATCACTAATAATAGTTTTTTTAAAATGCTCTTGATACTTATGTTCAATAGTAGTGATGGCTTTAGAAAATGATTGGGTTGAGAGTAGAAAAGTATCAAGGTTTAGAATTTCATCTTCGTTATTCAAAAGATTTTTTAGTGACTTTAAAGCCAAAATACCTTGCTCATCCAAATTTTTTACCTCTTTGTCTACTTCATAGAGAGCCATAAGATTAAACTCTTTTTTTGATGCTTCATTATAAACTTCATAGCTTTGAAAATTTTCTATATCTTCTATGCCAAAAAGTAAAAAATCTTTTTTATATTGTTGGGTTATCTCTCTGTATTCAAAAGAGAACTTTCGGTTTTTAAAAGATATTTTCTCTCCTCTCATCAAGCTTTCAAAGTTTTCATTAATTTTGTTTCTGACAAATTCTTCTTCGTTTTCTTGTTTTTCTCCCTCTAGTCTTAAAACCCTTAATCCACTCCCATCTTGAAGGATAACATATAGTTTACTAATGCCATGAAAGCTTTTTTTCTTATCAATATAGATATTTCGTAACTTTTTTTGACTAGAAGTATCTTTTGATTTTTGTATCTGTTTAGAGAAGTTAAAGAGTTCTATCTGTTGATAGTAAGAGAGCAATGCCAATGTTTGTAATGCTTTTTGTTCTTCTAAAATAGTTTGTGAAAGAGTATTGAATGTACTAATATCTTTTTGTAATAATTTGCTTTGTTCTATTATTTGTGGCGTTATTATCTCTACTCTTTTATGAATAAATAGAGATAGATTTCTTAGTAGAACACTTAGTTTAGAAGCCTCTGTATAGGTTACAACAAAAGGAAGAACCCCGTTATCTATCAGAATCTTTAACATTAAATCATCACGAACCGTTCCTTGTGAAATAAAAATATCGGTAGTTTTGACCTCTTGAATAGTTTTATTATTTAAAAATATAACCTCTATTGAAGCATCAATTTTTAGTTTTCGTGAAGCGATATAGATAGACAAAGTATCTCCTTTTTTATTATTTTACACTTTTTTATCAATTCTTTTCAAAAAACTGTCACAAACATCTTTTCTCTCATCTATTTAGTTCTGTAGTTAGCTACTAAACCAATAGAAAGGACTCCTTATGACAAACGACATTCCTGTTGATGAAGGGTAATTATACCCCCATAAACCTAAACAACATCCATTCATTGCTATCATTGTCTATGGTATCAATGGCACTCTTCTGAAATGCCTTAGAGAGCGTTACTCCATTTTGAATTTCTCTATAAAAAGATTTTATAAAAAGTGTTATCTGTTTTGCATCTACTGAATCAAAGGTACTAATGATATTCTCTGCTCCTGCTATCATAAAAGCTCTCTCAAAGGCTAACATTTCATCTGCTCCTTCGGTTCGTGCAAGATTACTTTCACATGCAGACAACACTACCAAGTTGGCTTGAAATTTCAAGGCTTGAATCTCTAAAATAGAGAGTTGAGTTTGATTAAAAATAAGTCCTGAATTTAAAGGGTTTTTTAAATCTGCTACTCCATGAACTGAAAGATGTAGGATATTAAAGCTTTGTTTATCTATGGCTTTTTTAAACTTTAAAGTATCAGGAGACTCTTGATGTTCTCCTTGTAAAATTTCTTGACAAGCAATTACTTCATCATAACAGATTGTTTGATTGCCCTTGTCTTGTGAAACATATAGGTTTTTGGCTGAAGCCTCCGATTCCGTAAAGTTTGGAACTCTTTTAGATAAATCAGCCCAAATTGCCAAAGAGGGGATATAGACTATTTCATAATTATCTATTAAGTAGTTATCGTTACTTATCTCAATGGCATGAAGTGGCAATATATTAAGGTCTCCAAAAGGGCTAAAGTAAATTTTTCTTTTTCCTTTTGGAATGGCTTTGACAATGGTTTCACTCACATAGTCCAATGCAAAGTTCAAGATTTTATAACGATGGTTATTGATTAACTCATCAAGGTCTATTTTTAGATTAAGAATCTTTAAATTTTTATCTAACTCAAATAATGTCTCTAATACTTTTTTACT
>QNZV01000152.1 GCA_003978395.1 Sulfurovum sp.
AAAGAAGAGGAGTGGCTACGTCGTGGAGTAAAAGCACGACTTACACGAAACCAAGGACGAAAAGCAAGGGTATTTGAACTACGAGAGAAGGCAAAAAAAGACCCCACACTCATTAGAAAAATGCAGATAGATTTAGAACGAGAGAAAAAGAGCTTTAACCGTGATGGTGAAAAAGGAATCTCTAAAAAAAAGATGCTTTTTGACATTGAAAACCTCTACTACTCCATTGCAGGAAAAGATTTAATCAATGGCTTTACCACACGTATCTTACAACGAGATAGAATTGCCATTGTAGGTCACAATGGTTCAGGGAAATCAACCCTGCTTAAACTGCTTTTAGGAAGACTTAAACCCTCTAAAGGGAGAATAGACCAAGGAGATTTCGCTATAGGCTATTTTGACCAGCACCGTGAGATGCTTGATGACAATAAAAGAATACTAGAGACATTTTGCCCAGATGGTGGGGATATAGTCGATGTACAAGGTAAAAACATGCATGTTTTTGCCTACTTAAAATCATTTTTATTTCCAGAAGAGTACATGCTCAAAAAAATAGGGGTACTCAGTGGTGGAGAGAAAAATCGTGTTGCCATTGCCCTACTCCTTACTAAAAAAGTAGACTGTTTAATACTCGATGAACCTACCAACGACCTTGATATTCAAACCATTAATATCTTAGAAGAGAAACTCATAAACTTCCCAGGAGCACTGCTTTTTGTCAGTCATGACCGTTACTTTGTAGACAAAATTGCAACCAAACTTATTGTATTTAAAGGTAAAGGAGAGGTTGAAGAGTCTTTTCAAAACTATAGTGAGTACCTAGAGATAGAAAAAAACATAGATGAACTCTACGAAATGCAAAAAACCGTAGAGGTCAACCTCCATGTTGAGCCAAAACCCATAAAAGAGAAGAAAAAAACAAAATTAAGCTACAAAGACCAACGAGACTTAGAGCGTCTACCCGACCTCATCGAAGCGTTAGAAGCTAAAATAGATGAGATAAATGCCTGTCTCTATAATGCTGAATGTTATGAGAAAAAAGGGCTTATTAATGTAACCGATGAGCTTAAAAAAGTAGAAGCCGAGTACGAAGAGATGAGCGAACGGTATTTAGAAGTTTTGGAGATGGAAGAGGAACTCTCCTAGTCCAAGAACTTAAAACGATGAATCTAAAAAAATCCCTAAAATCTATTCGTAAAAATATTGTTTATAAACATAGTATTTTTACAACTATAAAACATGTCTATACTCATTTGGATGATTTAAGCAATAGAGAAATTCTAAACTATTATGGCATAGAGTCTGTTCACGAACTTGAGAGTCATGTAGAGAAGATAAAAGATATATTACTTAAACATGAAATTAATAGAAGTGATATAGAGCTTGTAGATAGTTGTTTTTGCATGGATAGTTCTAATGAGTTCAAATATCTATATAGTTCAAAAAAAGATGCTCAACGACAGATACTATATAGTCATAAACAAAAAGGCATTAAACTGAAACTTTATAGTTGTCCCTATCATTGTGGTTGGCATTTATCTAAAGTTTAAGAGTAAAAATAACAAATTAGACAAATACTCTTTTCATTTGAATATGCTATACTACGAAAAAAATTACAAAGTAAAGATATACGAATATGGAAAAGAAAACAAAATCAGGATTTATAGCTGTTGTAGGACGACCAAACTCAGGAAAGAGTACACTTCTGAACTTCTTGGTAGGTGAAAAACTCGCTATGGTCTCTAAAAAAGCACAGGCTACAAGAAAACGAATGAATATAATTGTTATGCATAATGATGACCAACTCATATTTGTAGATACCCCTGGGATTCATAAAAAAGAGCGTTTGATTAATGAATTTATGCTTGAAGAGGCACTAAAAGCGATGGGAGATAGTGATTTAATTCTATTTTTAGCTCCTATTACAGATAGAGTTGATGAGTATGAAAAATTTTTGGCATTAAAAGAGAGTAAACGAGCAAAACACATTGTTCTTTTGACAAAGATGGACCACGTACCTCAAGGAAAAATTTTAGAGAAGCTTGGAGAGTATCAAAAGTATCAAGATAAATTTGAAGCAATTATTCCTTTTTCTGTCAATAAAAAAGTTGGAAAAAAACCATTACTTGACGAAGTAGTTAAATATCTACCAGAGTCTCCAGCCTTTTTTGATACAGATATAACAACCACTGAATTTGTTCGTGATATTTATAAAGAGTTGATTCGTGAATCTATCTTTGAAAATCTATCCGATGAGATTCCATATGAATCGGATGTCACTATTGAAAAAATAGATGAAGAAGAGGGAATGGATAGAGTATACGCTACGATTATAGTAGAGAAAGAGACTCAAAAAGGTATCATTGTTGGAAACAGAGGAGAGGGGATAAAACGCGTTGGAAAAACAGCCCGTCAACAGCTTGAACTCTTTTCTGGGAAAAGAATTTACTTAGATTTACATGTTGCCGTCAAAAAAGGATGGAGTAAATCTCGTGGAGGGCTAGAAGATATGGGTTATATTTTTTAAATAATAGTTTTTTTAATAAAAAACAATAATAAAACACTATAAAATTCTCTATATATTAATATTAACATATAATGTTATATTAATATATCTTTTTAAGAAAACTATCAATTTAATTCAAAATAGTAAGCAATAATTAATTCTGTTGTCAATATAATTTTTATTATCTTATAAAGGAATGGTATATTAAAAATTATGTCAACACAAAGTATTGACCCTAGAATTAAAAAATATAAAAACATTATTACCATAAATCCTTATATTAATAGCTATTATGAATATAAGAATCAAGAGTTTAAAAAGCTTGATAAATTAACATACAACGATAAGCAGTTTACAATTGCTTATGCAACAAATAAAGATTTAATTATTGCCTCTTTAGATGTTGGGTATGATATAGATTTAGAAGAGATTGAAGATACTATTTACATGAAAGCCTATGAAGAGTTAGGTTTAGATGAAGAAAAAGAGTATACTATTCATCATCAAAAAGCAAATGATGATGAACACTCTACTATTTATAATGTTTTTATTTCAGAATCTCAAATTATAGATTCTCATCTATCATCTATTATAGAAGAGACAAAGTACATTGATTTATTGATTCCTGCACCTCTATTATATGGTACTCTTTACAAGAACAATGTTCTTGAAAACAAAGAGGCTCATTGCTATATCTACTTTACAATGAAAGATGCTTTTGTAACAGTATATAAAGATGGAGAGTTTATCTACTCTAAATCTATTGAGTTTTCATTAGAGCAAATTTACGACAAGTATTGTGCCTTAATCGGAGAAAAAATTGATAAAGAGGAGTTTTTTGAGGTATTAGAATCAGAAGGGTTAAAAACAACCAATTCTATATACCAGCAAAACCTTATGAAGCTTTTTGGGGAAGTTTTTTTACAGATAAATGATATTATTATCTATACCAAACGTGCCTACAATATTCCTAATATTACTAAACTATTTTTAGGTTCTGTCAAAAGTCCTATTATAGGTTTGGGAGATTATGGATATAACTACTTGGGGATTCCAACATTTAATTTAGATTTTAATTTTGACATCAAAAATGATGAATGGTACGTAGACCAACTTCAATATTTGATGGTTAAAGCAGGATTGGATTATCTTGAAGGTTCTAAAAATATCATTAATATTAGTAGCTATCCTAGACCACCTATTTTTACAAAACGTTCAAGTGGACAATTTATTTTATCTCTTATAGGTGCTTCATTTTTAGCTATTGGTATACCATTGGGATATTTGGTTCCAGCATATACAAATCAAGCATATAATCTAAAATTGAATGTAGATAATAATAAATTAACTGCTGAAGCTAAAAGATACAAAAAAATACTTAGTGAGAAACAAGCCGTTATAAAAATAGAAAAGAAAAAATTAAAAGAGCTTAAACTTATTTTTGAATCCAAGGCAAAAACATTAATATCTATTCATGAAAAGAAGGTCAACTACAACTTTAAGTCTGATTTTTTACATACTTTTGCAAAAGATTTAAAAAAATATTCACTTCATGTAGAGAAAATATTATCAAATCAAGATGAGTTTACACTGCATCTTTTAAGTGCAGATGAGAAAGCAATTACAAAGTATATTAAATATATATCCAAAGAGTATTCGATGAAAATTGAGAATATCAATATAAAACGTATTGAGATAGATGATAAAGATAATCTTTATCGTGGAATTTTAAAGGTTACGTATAGATGAAAGCATGGGTTAATTTACTAAATAATTTAGATGGATTTTTTGACGCTAAAAGTGAAAATGAAAAGTGGATGCTCATAGGAATGGTATTTGTTGTTATTGGATATATGTCCTATAGCTTTTTTTTACCTTATGCCCAAGAGCAATATACGCAATCTGTTCGCAAAAAAGAGAAACTTCAAAAAAGTATAATGAGTAGCAAACAATATCTACAAGGTATTACCATAGCAGGAGATAGAGACGCATATATAAAAAAATATGATAAAGAGATAGTTGGTTTAAAAAAATCTATTACTACATCTCATGATGAAATTACATTTATATCCGCTTCATTAGAAGAGTTATCTCCATTGATGTTCAACAAAGAGAGTTGGTCAAGATTTTTAAACTCTATTACAAAACAGGCTAAAGTCCAAAATGTTAAGATTGACTATATTGAAAATAATTATGTCAACAACAAAGGTAGTTTTGGACATATTTTACAAATTGCAGTAGGGTGTAATGGCTCTTATAAAAATATAATTAAGTTTTTTAACAAACTCGAAAAAAATGTTTTGGTTACAGATATTTATGGTTCTTCTATCTATTTGAATAAAGACCATACAAATATTATAGCTGATGTTAATATTTCAGTATGGGGGATTAATCACTAATGAAAAATATATTTATAACATCTATTTTTTTATCTTCTCTAGTTTACTCTTCTTCTCTCTCTCCTGCTGAGATTACAGAGATGATTTCAAAAATAAAAAAAGAGAGAGCTGGAATTTCTATTGAGAAGCTAGAAGATACTGTTAGTCCTTTTATAATAAAAGTAGAAGAAGTCAAAGAAGTCAAAGAAGAGAATTTAACAAAAGAAGAGAAGATAGTTACGGTTATTAAAAAGGTAATTGTTGAAACCAATTACACATTGAGTGCCATATTAAATCACGCAGCATTCATTAATAAAAAGTGGTATAAAAAAGGTTCAAAAATAGATCAATATAAGATTATTTATATTGGTAAAGAGACTGTAACATTAAAAAGTTCAGAGAAAAAGAGAACACTCTCTTTAAAAAAGAAAAAACATATAAAGCTACACTAAGGATACAGATAATGGTTAATTTAAAAAATAATTTAAAAAATTTATTGATGACAGGAGTTCTTTTTTCAATATTGACAACATTACCAACAAAAGCAAACTCTTGTGAATCTCAGCTTTTTACAGCAACATTGAATTCTGCTTTAACGATTGCAGATGTTATTGAAAATTTAGCAGATGAGTGTGGATTGACACTAATAGTAAAAGATACAGAGGCAAAAAAAAGGTTATCAGATAAACTCTATTATGTAAAATTAAATAATGCTTCTTTGTATGAATTTCTTGATACTATTTTGGTTGAGAATGACATCTCTTATGTTTTAGAGAACTCAAGATTAAAAATATCCTACTTAAATACAAAAACATTTAAGCTACACTACATCTCAGGAGATAGAAAAGGGAAAAGTAACGCTCATGTAACTATTGCAAACTCTGGAAAAGCTTCATCAGGAGGAGGCTCTTCTAGTGGAAGTGATAGTACAGGTTCAAAAACAGGCGTTTCTATTGAAAGCTCTGATGATTTCACATTTTGGTCTAAAATAGAAAAAGAGATACACTCTCTATTAAATAGACCAGAAGATACCTATAAAGCTCCTACACCAATTCTGAATCCTGAAGCAGGTATGATTACGGTTACAGGTACAGCACAACAGATAGAGAGAGTCTCTGTTTATATCAAGGAGTTAACAAGACAGCTAAAGAGTCAAGTACTTATTGATGTTCAAATTTTAAGTGTAACTTTTGATGATAGTTACAGTACAGGTGTTGACTGGAATCAGCTCTATAGTTTTCAAAATATGGCAATTGCTAGTGCTAGTATGTTGCAAAATAATGTCTCTTCAATTAGTTCTGCAGGTATTGGAGGGGATTTATCAATAAGTGATATTACCTCTGCATCAGATAGTGACCCTAAACGTTCAGGAGCTATTATTACTAGGGGTTCTGTTCAGATTAATAATATTATTAAATTTTTGAAAACGCAAGGAGATGTTAAATCCATCTCTAATCCAAAAATTTTAACACTGAATAATCAACCTGCTCTTATATCTGTAGGGAATGAACTTTTTTATAAGATAAGTTCAACTTCTATAATGCAAGGTGTAGGAGGTGGTGGGACTCAACAATCAGGAGAGACTATTGATTCAGTTTTTGCAGGTATTTTACTGGATATTACCCCTGAAATAGCAGAAGATGGTTCTATTACACTAAAAATTAATCCATCAATATCAGACACATTAAATACTGTTAGTCGTGATGGAGATGGCTCTAGAAATATTCCACCTGATTTGTCTCGAAAACAAATATCTTCAGTGGTTACACTTCAAGATGGAGAACATGTTGTTTTGGGTGGGTTAATCTCTTCTAAAACAGGAACAAAAATTTCTAAAGTACCTTTACTAGGAGATTTACCTCTACTAGAGCATCTCTTTAAACATGAGGTAAAAATCGAAAATGTGGATGAGTTGGTTTTGATTATTACACCACATATTATTAAGAATAATACAGAACTTTCATTAGAAGATTTGGGCTATAAAAAGTTAAATTATGAGTAGTAAGTATAGAGCTTTAAAAAATATTTTTATTGACGGTGTTGAAAAAGATGCTTATGTAGATTTAGAGTATGCAAACCATAACTATAAAGTATTAGAGAGTAGTTTAGAAAAACCCCTTAAGATGCTTTTGGTATTTGGAAGACCTGGCACAGGTAAAAGTATGCTTCTGAATAAGCTCTATCATAATTTAAAAGAGAGTCGAGAAATTCACTATTTTGAAGCACCTATATTAAGTGAGAAGGAGTTTTTAAAACGAATTATAGAGTCTATCTCTTCACAAACTATTCCACAAAATATGAGAGTAAAATTTGATGCACTATTGCGTTATTGCCAAAAGATAAAAGGGAAAAGAGAGATAATTTTTCTTTTAGATGAGTGTCAACTATACAGTGAATCTCTCATGGAAAAGATACGTCTTCTCTCTGATACACGGGTAATTAAATTTGTTATTACTCTACACAAAACAGATAATGAAGAGATTA
Source organism: Sulfurovum sp. (assembly GCA_003978395.1). Lineage (GTDB taxonomy): Bacteria > Campylobacterota > Campylobacteria > Campylobacterales > Sulfurovaceae > UBA1140. Next base: position 7,369 of record QNZV01000152.1, read on the forward strand.
TTGCAAAAGAGCATTTCAAGACACGTATTTGGGAAGTGATAGAGATGAATAACGCTAGTGAGAGTGATTTAGAGCTTTATATTACAAAAAAGATGATTAAAAAAGGGTTTACAGAGGTCTCTAATATGTTAAGAAAGAAAGATTTTAAATATATATATTCTCATACTTTAGGAAATTTTAGAGAGACCAATAAATACCTATATACAATTTTTGATATTTATGAATATTATGATGAATTAGAACCTCATAAATTATCAAATAAAAAATTCTCTAAAAAAATTTTAGAGATGGCTGCACTAAGACTAGGATATATAAATGAATGAGATACGTAGATTGGAACATCAATGGAGTAAATATAGGACTAGAAAAATAATCTCTGTTATGATATACACATCTTCACTATATGCTGTTGCAATAAGTGGTTATTATATTTTTTTAAATTTAGACTCTATCCATAATTTTTTTTCTAAAAAAGTTATACCAAAAAAGAGTAATATATCTATCGTTGAATCGAGAGATAAGAATATTTCAATAGAGGAGAGTAATATTTCTAGAATTGAATCTAAAGATAAGAGTATTTCAATAGAAGAGAGTAGTGAAAAAGAGAATATTCCAGACGAGATAGCTTTTTTAAAACCTATTATTCCTATTATAGATATGGAAAAAGAGAGAGCATCTACTAAAAAATATGTTGTCCATAAAGCAAAAAAACATTCTAACAGAGTAAAGGCAAAGCCTTCGACCTATTTAACATCAGCAGAACTTTCTAAAAGTAAAAGAAGCAATCATGAAGAACGTGATACTACAAAGTTGAAAAGTATCAATATGCATTCAAGTTCTAAAAATTATATAGAGACGATGAAAAAGAAATTTTTGAAAAATAGAACTCCTAGAGAAGCTCTTCTGTTAGCCAAAGTATTTTATAGGGAAAAAAACTACAAAGAGTCTGAAAAATGGGCATTAGAAGCAAATAAACTCGATTCTAATTTGGATGAGAGTTGGATAATTTTTGCCAAAACAAAAGTAAAAATGGGTAAAAAAAGGGAAGCTGTTAAAATTTTGGCGATGTATTATAAAAAGAGTAAATCACATAAAGTACTTACAATGATAGAAAAAATAAAAACTGGAAAATTATAATGAAACTACTTTTATCTCTATTGATGACAACTGCTTTTCTCTTCTCATCAAACTTATCAACACTTTATAAACTCTATGAGAAGCAAGAGTACAATAAAGCTTGTGACTATGCACATAAATACTATTATAAAAAGAGAAATAGAAACTCTGAAAACTACTCAACATTTTATGGACTCTCTTGTTTGGAGACCAATAAGATTTCTAGAATAGCCATACCCATGACAACATTAACAAAATCAGAAGATGCACGAGCCAATGCAAGTTATTTTGGAACAATACTTTTACAAAAACAGCTTCTACTACAAGCCTTAATAGATAAAAAACCATTAAGCAAGTTACATTTGCCTAGAACCAATTTTATTATATCAAAAATATTTAATCTTTTTTTAGAAAAAAAATATATTTTAGAAGATAACATTTATAAATTTACAGATGAGAGCTTAAGCTATCATCTCTATATAAAAAACAGTAAAAAGAGTCGTCAATATATGGTTATTGATATATATAAAGATAATAAGTTTACTAAACGATACCAATACAGATAGGAGAAAATATGCAAAAAATTATAGATTTATTAATAAAAGAGAATGCTTTAGATGAGAACAAATTACAACTTTTTATTAACAAGTATGGTGAGAGTAAACTAAGCATTGGCAATCTTATTAAAGTTCGATTGATTAATACCGAAGAGATGGAGATTATTTTAAATAAAGAGTTACGTCTACAGAATATCAAGATGAAAGATTTAGAGTCTATTTCAGGGATTGACACAACAGAACTTTTAAAACGTCAAGCCAAAGATGCAAACATGGAGTATATGGATATTAGAGGTGTACAAATAGACATGAAATTGATAAAACGCTTACCTCTAAAACAGCTACTAAAATATAAAGTTTTGCCTCTTTATATCGAAGATGAAAAAGTAACGGTTGCTTTTTCTAATCCAAATGATTTTGAAGCGAAAGGAGCGATTGAACGCTTTTTTCATGGAAAAATCATGCTTACTGTTCTCTCGCGTGTTGAGATGATAGAGGAGATTTTAAATCAACTACATACCGAAGAGAAAGTAGACGAGTTTACCCAAGATATTAAACAAGATTTAGAACAAGGGGGAAATGAAAAAGTTGATGAAAAAGCTTTGCCTGCTGTTGTGCAACTGATTGATTTAATTTTAGAGTCGGCAATAACAAAAGGGACAAGTGATATTCATATTGAAGCTACAGAACACTACTGTTTGGTACGTTATAGAATTGATGGTTTACTACAAGAGTACTTTAGAATGGAACAAGCCATATTTTCTCCACTCTCTTCACGGATGAAACTTTTATCAAGTCTTGATATTGCAGAAAAAAGAAAACCACAAGATGGACGATTTACAAAAATCGTACATGGAAATATCTTTGACTTTAGGGTTTCAACCCTCCCAACACTCTTTGGAGAGTCAATTGTTATGAGGATTCTTGACAAAACAAAGTCTATGGTAAAATTAGAAGATGCAGGTATGAATAAAATATCCTATGAAAAGTTTATCAAAGGTATTCATGCTCCTTATGGAATTGTCTTGGTAACAGGTCCAACAGGGTCAGGTAAAACAACCACCCTTTATGGAGCATTAAACGAGATTAAATCAGTAACAGATAAAACCATTACAGTTGAAGACCCTGTAGAGTACCAAATGGAAGGTATTCAACAAGTTCAGATTAATAAAAATTCAGACCTTGATTTTCCTGCTGCTTTACGTTCTATTCTACGACAAGACCCCGATAAGATTATGATTGGAGAGATTCGAGACCAAGAGACACTTCGTATTGCTATTCAAGCAGCCTTAACAGGTCACTTGGTTCTATCTACTCTGCATACCAATTCAGCTCTTGCTGCTATTGGACGTATTTTAGATATGGGTATTGAGTCTTATCTTATCTCTGGTGCATTAGTAGCAATTCAGGGGCAAAGATTGGTACGAAAAATCTGTCAAAACTGTAAAGAGAAAACAGAGCTTTCTCCAAAATTGTATGAAGACATTAAAGATTTTGTTCCAGAAAATGCAACATTTTATGAAGGAAAAGGGTGTGCTATCTGTAATGATTCAGGGTATGTTGGTCGAGAGATGATTTCTGAAGTATTGGTTATATCAGAGTTAATGTCCACAATGATTGCAAATGGAGCTTCGAAAGAGGAGTTACAGATTCAAGCCAATAAAGAGGGATTCTTTTCGATGTTCCAAGATGGTATTCAAAAAGCATTGGCAGGTAAAACAACAGCCAAAGAGATTATTAGAGTGGCACGTTCATAATGAAATATTTCAATGTAACCATACTCTCTAAAGGTAAAAAACGTATAGAATTAGTAAAAGCGAATAATAAAATTCAAGCTATGAGAATAGCAAAGCAGAATAACCCTAATCAAGGTGTTCAAAAAGCAGTTGAAGTATCTGCTCCAACAGGTGCACAATTCGATGATATGTTCAAAAATATCAAAAAATCATTTGAACCAAAAATTCAGTTAAACAATAAAATTTCTGCTATACGACAGATAGCCGTTATGACCGATGCAGGAATCTCTATTCATGATGCCATTACAGAAGTAGCTGTTAATACAGAAAACCCAAAATTAAAAAATATTTATCAAACAATGGGGAATGATATTAACTCAGGAAAATCTATTGCAGACTCTATCGAACCCTATAAAGAGGAGTTTGGACATGTGGCAATAGCCATGACTAATTTAGGAGAGAAGACAGGAAATATCGCAGGTTCATATCATAAATTAGCAGATATTTTGGAGAATATTCGTGACAATATTAAAAAATTCAAAAAAGCCATTCGTACACCACTGATAACATTTGCCGCAATGGGTGTAGCCTTTACCATTTTGATTATGGTGGTTGTTCCAAAGTTCAAAGAGATGTTTGAAAGGTTTGATTCTCCTCTTCCTGTACCTACACAAGTTTTACTTTTTTTAGAACATATATTAAATAACTATGGATTGTATATTTTAGGTGGATTAATTCTTATGGTCTATAGCCTACTTCATTATTATAAAAATGATAAAGATTTCAAATATAAAGTAGACAAAATTTTAGTGCATCCCAAGTTTTATCTGATTCACAAAGTTATATTTTTCTCATCTATGCATCAATATACATTAGTCTTTGGAGAGTTGGTCAAATCAGGTATTCCTGTATCTGAAGCATTAGATACAGCAGTGGGTATGGTTACAAACTCTTATATCAAAGAGAAGCTTTTAACCGTCAATGCCAATATTTCCCGAGGTATCTCTCTATCTGATGCGTTTGAGCAGACTGAACTTTTTGAGAATATGCTTCTACAGATGATTCGAGCAGGAGAGCAAGGTGGTCAACTTGATGCCATGCTTGGAAAAGTAACCGATTATTACGATGCACGTTTTCAAGACCTTATTGACAACCTTGCTGCCTATATTGAGCCTATTATGCTCTTTTTTATTGCTGGATTGGTTCTTTTAATGGCGTTGGGTATTTTCATGCCAATGTGGGATTTAGGTAAAGCCGTCAAGTAAAAAAACATTAATTATCAAGTTCAGTAGACAAAGCATTGAAGAGTATATCTATCTCTTTTTTTTCATTAGATTTTTCTATTAGAATCTTATCTTCAGTAATATTATTTTCTATAGGGAGTTCATTTTCACTCCCTATAGCCTTTTGAATTGGAATAGGATTAAATATTACAGAATAGTTTCTCAGATTAGAAAAATCATACCCTCCTTTAAATTTAATATATCCAACTATAGAAAACAAGATAATTCCAATAATTATTAATAATATACATATCTTTTTACTAAAAGTTGATGGTTCTATCTCTTCTTCAATTATATTTTGACTGTAGTAAAAGCTATTTTTCATATTTTTTCCCAAATACTTTTCAGCATTCTATTTTTTTATAGCTTAAAAAGTGTTTATTTGTTTTTTTAAGTTAATTAAGACTTATATATAATATCTTATTCTCTTCAAGAAAATAACAGTATTCAGACTTAATTCCTTATTTCATTAGCATTAGTCTGTAGGTCGGGTTGCCCTCATCCCGACCTACGCCGTTTCCAATGGGGAGGAATTTCAAATCCATAGGGACAAAGTTCAAATACCAGCATCTTCTAGTAACTCAAATAGAGAGCCAAGTTTCAAATCCCATAGGGACAAAGTTCAAATTTTCCTCATCAGTATGATAAAGATAGAAAATTACGTTTCAAATCCTATAGGGACAAAGTTCAAATA
>QNZV01000148.1 GCA_003978395.1 Sulfurovum sp.
GTATGGCATAGATGGAAGCTGGTTCATCATTGAGTTGCAGACAATCAAGCACAATAACATGGCTGTTCTCTTCTAAAACATTAAATAGATGTATCCCCTCAACGCCACCATTGATAATCTCTACCTTTGGTGAAAAGGTATAGTTTTCATGGAGATAAGAAGCAGCGTAAACTCCTAGTCCATCATCTTTTTGTAGTACGTTTCCTATTCCTATGATTACCATATTGTTCCAGTTAGTTTTTTTTGTTGATTATAGCTTAGGTTTGGTAAAGAGGAGTCTGATTTGGATTGTTATCTATTTATTATTTAATTTAACGATAAAGAAAATAAAAGATAAATTTTTAATTTACTATATTAAATATTGACAATATATTCTATTTATAATATACTATGTTAAATATTTAAAGAGTTTGGAGCTTTTATGAAGATATTAGAGTTAGCATAAAAGCAAAGATAAAATATTTTACACTTTATTCATAGGAGGATAAGATGAAAGAACAATTAGATGATTGGAAATCTAAAAACCCGAAAGAGAATATACATTTAAATCCCATTTTAGAAAATAAATTTTTTGCATGGATGTTGATTGGTATAAGTTTTACTCTACTGTTTATAGATAACTTTTTGAAAATGGATAAGTTTGTAGGTGCTTGGCATATTGTGTTATACTTTTTACTTTTAGTACCATTGGTTTATATGATATGGAAAAAAGAGTTGGTAAATCCTTACACCAAATGGTTTTTACCTCTACTACTGGTTATGATATGGGATATGTTCTACTACTCTAATAGATTTGTTCAGTATATTGTACCGATTATCTTTTACCTGTTAATCTTTACACTATATTTAACCTCTATGCATAAGGTACATTCCTTTTATCAAACAATACTGATGAGGTCTAAACTCAAATGGAGTGGATTGAGATATTTACAAAGATTTTTTTCTAATCTATTTATTAAAAATGATAACCGACAGATTTACTTTCGTATTGGAGTAGCCTTACTTATTACTTTACCTTTTTTAGGGGTTTTTGTGGCTCTTTTGTTTTCAGCAGATACAAATTTTAGTAACTTTTTAACGAATTTGGTTGATTTTCACTTTCATTTTAACTCAAAATATTTTTTGACTCTTCCTTTCTATTTTGCTATTTATCTATTATTATATATTTATACATTTTCAAATAAGAAAGATAGAAGAGAGATAAAGGAAACCAATGCTTTAGATATGTTAATTGTTGGTATTTTTTTGGGTATGATAAATTTACTTTTTCTTATGTTTGTAGCTATACAGTTACCATTTTTGTTTGGAGAACCTAGCTTACCTACACATACAACTTTGGCAGAGTTTGCAAGAGAAGGATTTTTTCAACTTATGATGGTTATGGGGATTGTATTGCTCATTTTTCTTTTTATTATGAGACGCTACAAAGGTGAAAAAACAGCCTTGATTTTACTTAGTGGATTATTGATACAAACAATTTTTATGGGGCTTGTCTCTTTGAAAAAAATGTATCTTTATCAAAGTATTAAAGGGGCAACAGTTATGCGTTATTATGTGGAGTGGTTTGATTACTTTTTACTTATTGTTTTAGCGTTAAGTTTACTCTTTTTGGTACGAAAATTAGAGTTTAGAAAATTACTTGATATGGTGGCTCTTTTGGGTCTGCTAACATTTATATTAATTATTTCACTAAATGTTGAAAATATGGTAGCTTCAAACAATATTGAAAAGTTTAAGGATAATCCTTCTGCCTTGGATAAAAGTGCTATTTCGAGATTGTCTATAGATGCTTTACCTGCTATACAGGATACAAATATAACTATTTACCCTAAAGTGTTGAGAGAGTGTTCAAAGTTTTCAAATTACCATTTTGGTTATTGTTCCAAAATTTTAAAATATGGGGTTTCTCAATATGCAAAGTAATAAATTACGTACTATTTTACCCTTAAGCTTTTTTATTTTTATAGTTTTTATTATTTATTTAGCTGATACAGCAGACTATAACTTTGCCTTTAGAATGATTGGTCATATTCATAATGGTGATAAAATAATGCACGGTTTACTCTATGGTATTATGGCACTACTTCTTAACTATGGATTAAATTTTAAAAGCAAAAAAATCTTTGGATTTAATCTGCAAGTTGGGGCAATGATTGTTCTCACTTTTGCAGGGTTAGAGGAGATAACTCAATATTGGCTACCAAGTCGAACTTGTGATTTTTTTGATTTTGTGGCAGATACAGTTGGGGTAATACTGTTTTCGTTATATAGGTTTAAAAGAGAGTAAACTTAACTCTCTTTGGTTTGATGATTGAAAAGAGTTGCCTAAAGCAACTCTTATTTTTTAGGAGTGCTACAGTCACTCTCTGTTTGGGTAATTGTGTTTATGTTAGCAAATCCACAACCCTCTTCATCTACTGCTTCAAATGTTGACTTGATACTTACACTATCTTCTATTACAATAGCACCACCACCATGATTGGAAGATTTATAATATTGGATAATATCTTTATCTCCATTAATAATTTTAATGTTGCTACCATTTTTTGTAACTAAAATAGGAATAGTTTTAAAGTTCAAGAAGGTAGCAAAGTGTTGGGCTTCTATATTTTCTATATCTATTTTTGTAAATTCAATATAGTTCTCTTTCATGTACTCTTTTACTTTTTTACAGTGAGGACATGAGGGTGATTGTAGTAGGTAGTTACCATCTTTTAAGATATATGGTTTAGATTGAGGTATTGCTAAAAAGCTTAGTGCCATAAGAACAGAAACCACACCCATAGACGCTACAAGAAAGTGTCTGAATGAAGCAGTAATCATAATAGCAACTAAGAATGCATAGACACCCATACAAAACTTACACATCTCTGGTGATGCAAAATATTGATAACCAAGCATAATCGTTTCAAAAAGAAGAGCAGAACCAACAACTATATAAAATAAGTTAGTATTAACAATCTTTTTATAAACAAGTATACCTGTGATAAGAATACCCAAACCTGCTAACATGCCTATGTAGTTAAGATATATACTATCAAACAGTAAAAGACTATCAGCAAGTTTACATCCTGTTGAAGCACAAAGGCTAGAGTGATTTAATTTTAAGTAAGTTTCTCCTGCAACATAGAGAAAAAACATAATAGGTAGAAAGATAAATGATAATTTTTTCAAAATAACTCCTCAAGTAATTTTATAGTCAAAAATAGTAACATATTTATCGTTAATAGTAGAGATAAATTCCTCTGAATTAAATTAAAATTAATATATTCTAATCTTTAAAATAGAATTAAAACTGTTTTGGGTATAATCTCAAACTTTTTAAAAGAAGGAATCCTTAGTGGTCTCCTTAACAACAATTAATGAAGGGTTTGCAATGTACGCAATCATTAAAGCAAGTGGTCAACAATTCAAAGTTCAAGAGGGTGATATCATCTGTTTTGACAAAATGAGTCTTGAACCAAAAGCTGCAGTAGAATTCAAAGAAGTTCTTGCACTAGACAATGGAGAATTAACAGTAGGTACGCCTTTTGTAGAGGGTGCTGTTGTTAAAGGTGAGGTAATTAACGAAGGTCGTGATAAAAAAGTTATTATCTATAAAAAAAGAAGAAGAAAAGATTCAAAACTTAAAAGAGGTTTCAGAAGAGACTTTACTAGAGTTAGAATTACAAGCATAGCATAAGGAGCATAATATGGCACACAAAAAAGGTCAAGGGTCAACTCAAAATAACCGTGATTCAGCTGGTCGTCGTTTAGGCGTTAAAAAATATGGTAGTGAAGCAGTTATTCCTGGTAATATCATTATTAGACAAAGAGGAACAAAAGTTCATCCAGGTACAGGTGTAGGTATGGGTAAAGACCATACTATTTTTGCACTTATTGAAGGTGTTGTTAAATTTGACAATGTTAGTAGAGGCAAAAAAAGAGTCTCTGTAGTACCTGCATAATTTATACTTTTCCCTCTTCGATGAGCTTTTTTAGCTCATCGTCTTTTTTATTATTTTTCTTGAAAAGTTTGATATAATGTTTTTATGAATGCATTAAAACTCTCTCTCATTTTTATTATTCTTCTTCTTTTACCTATTTTATATATATTGTTAGATCGTGATAATCATCCAAAATCTATTAAAATTGCTGTTGGCGATAAAACTTCTGCTTACTATAAAGATGCGTTAAAGTATAAAGAGAAGTTAAAAGAGGAGGGGATTGAACTTGAACTTGTTGTCACAAAGGGTTCGGTAGAATCTCAAGAGAAACTCTTAAATGATGAAGTTGACTTTGCTTTTATTAAAGCTGGAACGGAAAAAGAGAAAATCTTAGCTTTAGCCAATGTTGCGTATGAACCAATTTGGATTTTTTACAATAATAAAAAAATCAGTGATTTAAAAAGTTTAAAAGGTAAAAGAATAGCCATATCGACTAAAGGTTCAGGTATTAGACCCATTGCTAGAGAGTTATTGAACTTGGTGGGTATTAATAATTTTAACAGTAAACTCTATTTTCTCTCTGACAAAGAGGCAATTAAGGCACTGGAAAATAATGAAATAGATGCTATGTTTTATATTTCAGCACCTAACTCTACACTACTTAATGAATTAATGTTGATTCCCAATATTCATCTAATGAATTTTAAAGAGTCTGAGTCGTATCGGCAATTTTTTATTAAAAAAAATAAATATGTTCATATTGTTAAACTCTATGCTTATGGTTTCGATATGAGACGAGAGCTTCCAAAAAAATCTCATACTCTTTTAGCTACAACAGCTACCTTGGTAACCTATAAAAGTTCAGATGAGATGGTTCGATTGATGTTAAAAATTGCACAAAGAATTCATCAGCATATGGGACTTTTTTATAATGAAAATACATTTCCAAATGTCTCGATGTTAACAATAAAACAACATAAAGCTTCTAAATACTATTTTAGAAAAAAGTCAAACTATTATGAAGAGAACTACTCGTTTTGGACAGCTCAAACATTGACAAAACTGCAAAATATGATTTTAAAATATATTCTGCCTGTAGTGACTCTATTTGGTTTTTATATTGAGGTAATGATTCCTTCTTATCATCTCTATACACGACGTAAATTAAATAGTTGGTATGAAACTATCAATCAGATTGATACCAATATTGAAAATTTAAATCTGCGTGATTTAAATGGACAGAGGTTACGTTTGCAAAGTTTGTTGTCTGAAATTAGAGCTACAGATGATATTCCTTCAGCACATATTGAGATTTTTTATACACTTCAAAATCAGATTGTCAATATATTGGATGATATAGATAAGCGTATTGAGCTTTTAAATTTACGTTAACATCAAAGCTATACTAACTTTTGGATATAATTCGACAATTATTAAAAGGGTAACTTTTTGTTTGCTCTTAGAAGGAAGTATATGTTCGTAGATAGTGTTGATTTGATGGTTAGTTCTGGTAAAGGTGGGGCAGGTTGTGTCTCATTTTGGACAGAAAAATTTGTAGCAAAAGGTGGTCCTGATGGTGGTGATGGTGGAAAAGGTGGTAATATCTACTTTGTTGTAGATAACAATACCGATACTCTTTCTGCTCTTCGTGGTAGAAATCATATTAAAGCAGAAAATGGTCGTCCTGGAGAGGGGCGTAAATGTTACGGTCGTAAAGGGCAAAGTACAGATATTATTGTTCCTCCAGGTACACAAATTATTGATGCTTTAACCGATGAAGTCATTTTTGACTTATTAGAAGAGGGCGAACGCGTCATGTTTTTAGAGGGTGGAAAAGGTGGACTTGGAAACATGCACTTTAAGAGTTCATCTAATCAACGACCAACCTATGCACAACCAGGGCTTCCAGGTGTAACCAAAGAGATTCGTTTAGAGATGAAATTGATTGCTGATGTTGGTTTAGTAGGATACCCAAGCGTTGGAAAATCTACACTTATCTCATCACTCTCAAACTCTCGTCCTAAAGTGGCAGCGTATGAGTTTACAACACTTGTTCCTAACTTGGGAGTAGTAAATGTAGGAGAATATGACTCATTTATGATGGCAGATATTCCTGGAATTATTGAAGGTGCATCAGATGGTCGTGGGCTTGGTCTTGAATTTTTACGACATATCGAAAGAACAAAAACATTGTTGATTTTAGTAGACATAGCCAACTATAGAGAGATGCAATATCAATATGAGACACTGTTGTTAGAGTTACAACGATATTCAAGTGAGTTAGCAGGAAGACATTTTGCCGTGGCTATTACCAAATGTGACTCTTTGCCAGAAGATGATGTCAATATATTAACGCAACAATTTATAGAAGAAATAGGGTTAGAGGTTAACAGTACACTTAGCAAATATAAAGTAAATAGTAATTATTTCTCTTATGGTTTTGAAGAGGATTTTGGAGTAGAACTACCAAAAAATGCACCACTTTTTGTATTGCCTATCTCATCTGTTTCTCAACTAAATACAGACCCTTTACGTTTTGCACTTAAGAGTTTTGTTCTCTCTGTAACTGAAGAGCAAAAAGAGGATTAATGGCTAAGAAACGTATTGTTATTAAGGTTGGTTCGCATGTTTTGACTGAAGATGGAGCTGTCTCTAAAGAGCGTATTTTTGATTTAATAAATCTTATTGTCTCTTTGATGAAACAAGGTACAGAGGTTATTTTAGTTAGCTCAGGAGCTGTTTCTGCAGGTTATACAGTTTTACCACTAGATAGATGGAGTGTGGGAAATAAACAGGTTCTAGCAGCGATAGGGCAACCTCTTTTACTTAAAATGTATCAAGAAAAATTTGCAAAATATGAGATTTTATGTTCACAGGTACTTTTAAGTGCTGCTGATTTGGATTCTAAAAAACGGACACATCTTGCACAGTTTACTATTGATAAACTATTAGCCCACTCTGTCGTTCCAATTATTAACGAAAATGATGTTATTGCTACTGAAGAGCTTGTTTTTGGGGATAATGACCAACTTTCAGCCTATGTAGCAGAAAATTTTAATGCAGAACTTTTAGTGATTCTATCTGATATTGATGCTCTATACGATAAAGACCCACGAACATGTGATGATGCTAAAGTGAGAAAAGAAGTCTCTTTTATCACAGAAGAGGAGTTGAATGCCCCAACTACAGCAAATAATGAGTTTGCTACAGGTGGAATTGTAACCAAATTAAAGGCTGCTCATTTTTTACTCAATAACAATAAAAAGATGTTTCTAGCCACAGGTTTTGATTTGGATGATGCACGAAGTTTTTTACTTGATGGTATTCAAAAAGGTGGAACACTTTTTTCATAGGGTGTAGTCCTAAACTACATCGTCAAATATATTAATTAAACTACTGTTAAAAATAGGGAGAAAAAATGGTAAAAATAGTCTACATGGGTACTCCCCATTATGCAAAAGAGATTTTACAAACACTTATAGATGATGAAAAAATAGAGATTCCTCTGGTTTTAACCCAACCAGATAGAAAAGCAGGGCGAAAAGGGGAGCTTAAAGCACCTGATGTGAAACGTTTAGCATTAGAGCATAACCTTTCTATACTACAGCCTGAAAAACTCTTGGATGAAGGAGTTTATGAAGCAATAGTTCATGCAAAGCCAGATTTTATAGTCGTTGCTGCTTTTGGTCAACTGCTTCCAAAATCTATTTTAGATATTGCTCCCTGTATTAATTTACATGCTTCACTTTTGCCTCAATACCGTGGAGCAAGTCCTGTTCAGCAGTCACTTTTAAATGGGGATAGATTTACAGGAGTTACAGCAATGCTTATGGAAGAGGGGTTAGATTCTGGTCCTATTTTAGGCTATAGATATTTTAAAATTCCTGAAACAATGTTGCTTCCTGAATTGATGAATCAATTGAGTAATGATGCTTGTACCTTGACAATAGATATAGTTCATGGTTTTGATACTCTTGAACCGATGGAACAAGTTCGAGCCAATGCCACCTATTGTAAAAAGATTAAAAAATCAGATGGTTTGGTTGATTTCTCTGATGCTTCTAAACTGTATGAAAAGTACAGAGCTTTTTATGGTTGGCCAGGGATTTTTATAGAGGGTGGAATTAAAATATCCAATATATCGTTGCTAGAGACTAAAACTCATAATGAACTAGGATTAATTCTTGAAATTAAAGAAAAATCCGTAGTTGTTACATGTTTAAATGGTTCATTGGAGATTGGAACAATTCAAGTACCTTCTAAAAAAGCTGTTATGGCAAAGGCTTACTGTTTAGGAAAAGGGTTAAAAGTTGGAAATTCTCTCTTTCAATAGACTTCCCTCTACACAAACGTATCTCTTGGAGAAACTAAGAGATAAAAGCTGTTCTATACCTATTGCTATTTTGACAAAAGAGCAGACAGATGGGGTAGGAAGTCGAGATAACTCTTGGGTAGGAGGAGATGGAAATCTATTTTTTTCTTTGGCTGTATCACTAGATGATTTACCTAAGGATTTACCTTTGAATTCTGCTTCTATCTACTTTTCTTTTATCATGAAGCAAGTTTTATTAAAATATACTGATGAAATTTGGGTAAAGTGGCCTAATGATTTGTACCATAATCAGAGTAAAGTTGGTGGTACAATAACAAAAAAAGTAGATAATATTTTTATTTGTGGTATGGGAGTAAATTTACAAGAAAATCAAAACAACTTTAAAGCACTAAATATCGACATTGAACCACTATTTTTATTGAAAAAGTATCTTTGTGAGTTGGAAAAATATCCCTCTTGGAAGCAAATTCTTAGTCAATATAGGATAGAATTCGCCAGAAGTAAGGAGTTTTTTACACATATAAATAGCGAATATAAATCACTTGAAAATGCGATTCTGTCGGAAGATGGTTCCTTAATAATAGATAATAAGAGAGTATATAGTATAAGATGAGCGAAGTAATTACAATAGCAAATCAAAAAGGTGGCGTAGGTAAAACAACAACAGCTGTTAATCTATCTGCTGCCTTGGCAAAAAATGGTAAAAGAGTACTCTTGATTGATGCAGATCCACAGACAAATGCAACAACAAGTTTAGGTTTTAACCGTAATGATTATGAGTATAATATCTATCATGTTTTGATTGGTATAAAAACCATGTCTGAAGTTATTTTAGCATCCGATATGAAAAATTTTGATTTAATTCCTGCCAATATTGGGCTAGTGGGAATAGAGAAAGAGTTTTATGGTTCTACTAAAAAAAATCGTGAATTATTATTAAAAAAAGCGATTGAACCAATTAAAAAGCATTATGATTTTATTATTATTGATTCGCCTCCTGCATTGGGTCCTATAACCATTAATGCTTTGGGTGCAGCAGATTCTGTAATTATTCCAATTCAGTGTGAATATTTTGCACTAGAGGGATTAGCACAGCTTTTGAATACGATTAATTTACTTAAAAAATCTATTAATCCAAAATTGACTATCAAGGGTTTTTTACCAACGATGTTTTCAAGTCAAAATAATTTATCAAAGCAAGTATTGGAAGATTTATCTAACCATTTTAAAAAGAATCTTTTTTTAGATAAGAAAAAAGAGTTTATTATTGTACCTAGAAATATTAAAGTAGCAGAGAGTCCAAGTTATGGAAAACCTGTGACGGAGTATGCACATAAATCCAAAGGTGCAATGGCGTATAATAATTTAGCAAAGTGTATTTTGAAAGGATAAAAGATGGCATTAGGTAGAGGTCTTGGTGCTATTTTAGAAGAGGTAAGTCAAGCATATGATAATGAGATTGGTGCAACTAAAATTAGTCCACCAGACCAGATAAGATATATTGGGATTGATGAAATTACACCTAATCCTTATCAGCCACGTAAACATTTTGAACAAGAGGCACTATTAGAGCTTAGTGAATCTATTAGCCATCATGGGTTATTACAACCTATTGTTGTGATTGAAAAAGAGGAAGGTTATCTTCTTGTTGCAGGTGAACGACGTTTACGGGCACATAAATTAGCAGGTTTAGATACCATTAAAGCTGTTGTTGCAAATGTCTCTATTGATGAACCTAAACTTCGTGAATTGGCATTAATTGAAAATATTCAACGAGAAAATTTAAATGCAATGGAGTTGGCACACTCTTATGATGAACTTCTTAAGGTATATAATATTACTCATGATGAACTCTCTCGAGTTGTTCATAAAAGTCGTTCACAAATTACGAATACTTTACGTCTATTAGCGCTTTCAACGTATGTACAAAAACGATTAACTGATGGAACTATTTCTCAGGGACATGCAAAGATTTTAGTAGGCTTTGAAGAAGAAGAGCAGAAAGTTTTGCTTGATAGTATTATTGGTGGAAAATTGTCAGTTCGTGAAACAGAACTATTAGCTAAAAATAAAAAACAGATTCGTAAATCTGTTAATTTAAATTCAAAAGTTATGGAGTCCTATTTTATAAATTCTTATAAAAAAACTCTAGCCGATAGACTTCCTTTTACTTTTAAATTAAAAAATAACTCTATAGAGATAAATTTTAAAGATAAGAATGAAATCGAGAGTTTTTTACAAATGTTGCAAAAATAGACAAACTATAACTCTTGGGTTTGTCTTTGCTACTAATTTACTCAATCCTTTTTTAAAATTACTCTGATGCCCATGATATAACTATATATTAATCAAATTATTACACGTTCCAAGTTATAATACGCCAAAATTTTTTGGAGGAGTTTGAATGCTTGACTTGAATCCCGGTTTGATGTTGTTCGTTCTTGTTATTTTCTTCTCTCTACGTTTTTTGTTAAATCAGATGCTGTTTGAACCATTACTTAAGTTTATGGATGACAGAGATGCGACTATCGCAAAAGATTTACAAAATGCTGAAGAGATGGCAGATAATAGCGATGGACTTAATGCAAAAGCTGATGCACTCTTAGCTGATGCTAAAACAGAAGCTAACGCAATCAGAGAGAAAGCTACTACTGAAGCAAAAGCTTTAGCAGAGAGTAAAATAGAGAGTAAAGTGAAAGAACTTGATACAGCTCATCAGATATTTTTATCTGAATTGTCTTTGGACCAAGAGGCGTTAAAGAACTCACTTTCTTCTGAGTTACCTGCTTTTAAACAGAGTTTACAAACTAAACTCGGTAACTTATAATTAGGAGTATGAATGAATATTAAAAATATAGCTCTAATTTCGGCTGTTATTGCTGTACCATCATTGGTATTTGCAACAGGTGGAGAGCATCATCATACAGTAACCATGTTGGAGTCTGATTTTAAATACAGAGTCTTAAACTTTACTATTTTTGCTGGACTTGTGTACTATCTTGTTGCTAATCCTATCAAAGCTTTTTTTGTTGGAAGATCAGAAAAGATTTCTAATCAACTAGTAGAGATTGAAGAGAAGTTAAAAGCTTCTAAAAATGAACGTCTTTTAGCAGAAGAAAATCTGATTAAAGCTGAGAAAAAAGCTGAAGAGATTATTGCTGATGCAGGAAAAGAAGCGAAATTATTATCTTCTGCTATTGCAGAAAAAAATGAAAACTCTTTACTTCTTTTAGAGAAACAGTTAGAAGAGAAGCAAGAAGTAGAAGTTAAAAAAGCTACAAAAGCAACTATTGATGCTGTTCTAAATGGTGGTTTTGATAATTCTGATATTAATGTTGATGAGACTAAAGTAGTTTCTCTTATCTCTAAAAAGGTTGCATAATGGAAGAGTTAATAGCAAATAGATATGTTAATGCACTTGTTGATGTTACATCTTCAGAGCAGAGAGCAGAATTTTCAAATGTACTCTCTAATATAGCTAAACTTTTTGATGATGCTAAAATTTTAGAGAGCTTAACTTCTCCTTTAATTAAAGCAGAGCAAAAAACTTCATTTATACTTGATGGTTTAGGTAAAGAGTGTGATTTGAAATTACAAAACTTTATTAAAATTATTGGGGAAAATGGTCGTTTAGATTTATTGCCTGTAATTTCTAAAAAGTTACATCAAGCTATTCAAAAAGAGAGTAATAATTATGAAGGTATTGTATTGAGTTCAAGTACGTTACCAGATTCAGAAATTGCTAATCTTGAAGCTTCATTAAAAACATACACAGGTTCAACAATTAAGTTGACTCAAAAAGAGTCTGACCTTGATGGAATTAAAGTTTCAGTTGAAGATTTGGGTATTGAGGTAAACTTCTCTAAGCAGAGAGTTAAAGAACAGTTAATTGATTTCATTACGAAATCACTATAAATAAAAACGGAAGGAGTTGCAGTGGCAAACAAGTTACAAGCAGACGAAATTAGCTCGATAATCAAAGAGAGAATTGAGAATTTTGAAGTAGATGTAGATATCAACGAAGTTGGTAAGGTAGTAGGTGTTGCAGATGGAATTACATCTGTTTATGGTCTTAACAACGTTATGGCAGGAGAGGTTGTAGAGTTCGAAACAGGTGTTTTGGGAATGGTTCTTAACCTTGAAGAGGCGAGTGTAGGTATCGTTGTTCTTGGTTCAATGGCTGGTATCGTTGAAGGTATGAGCGTTAAAAGAACAGGAGAACTTCTTAAAATGCCAGTAGGTGAAGCGATGCTTGGTCGTGTTGTTAACCCACTTGGAGAGCCAATTGATGGTAAAGGTCCAATCGAGTCTACAGAGTCAAGACTTTTAGAAGACAAAGCTCCAGGAATTATGGCTAGAAAGTCAGTTCATGAGCCTCTTCAAACAGGAATAAAAGCAATTGATGCACTTGTACCAGTAGGTCGTGGACAGAGAGAGCTTATCATTGGAGATAGACAAACA
>QNZV01000108.1 GCA_003978395.1 Sulfurovum sp.
AACAGTTCCAAGAGTCAGATTTCCAAACATACAATCTATTTACATTTTACAAAAAAGATGTAGTATTAGAGTTAGCCAAAAAATATCCAAATGTAGGACTATTTGCACCTATGAGTATGAGTATATATAGCAAAAAAGGCTCAACAAAAATATCTGTATCTATGCTATCTGCTAAAGCGATGGAAAAGATTATGGGTATCAAAGGCAAAGAGAAGATATTAACAGACCTTAAAAAGCTAGTAATTGATACACTACAAAAAGCTATGCCAAATGGAAAGTTTGAAAAACTATCCTATACTCTACAAAAACCAAAAGGAAAACTAGTAACCACCTTCACAATGGAGATGGACAAAGATGAGTGGGAAGATGAGCTAGAAGATTTCAAAATGGGATTTGAGGGCGATTTAGCAACCAATGGCTTTATAATCGCAGGTCAAAATAATTTAGGAGATGATTTTGATGATGTAAACTATAACGGTTATGATATATATGAAGTCTATTCTATTTGTAAACTACCTGTAATTTACACAATAGCCAAAACACACCCAGAAGCAGGTGCTTTTGCCCCATGTTCACTATATTTAGAGAAGAAAAAAGATGTAAATAGTATGGATATAGCTTTCCCATCTGTATATAACTGGATGAGTTCTATGGCACTTGATAACAAAGAAGATATAAAAGTACTCCAAGATGCACAAGATAGAATGAGTAAGATTTTGAAGGGGGCTACTGAGTAGGAATGCATAATAGAGTTGATAGTTGAATTAAATTTGCAACTCTTATATACACTCCCACACAGGAGTGATATGCATTTTTCCGTAGGTTCGGTATTACCGAACAAACATTCAATCACAAAAAATATAATATTTTTATATGCCATTTTTTAATGTTCGGTGATACCGAACCTACATAAAATCATAATTATTCAAATCATACACTCTCCCATTTGGAAATATTGATATATCAAACCTCTTATCTCCTTTTTTCAGTTGAACTATCTTTTTATGAACATAGTTGTTTTTTATATACTCTTTGAAAAAGTTTTAAATAATTTAATCTCTGTTATATTTCAAATAGTGTAATATAACAACAAAATAAAATAAAATAAAATAAGTATAGAAGGTAATAGATGAAGAAAAAAATATTAATCGTTTTTGGTACAAGACCAGAGGCTATAAAAATGGCTCCTTTGGTAAAATATTTTGAGAAAGAGTCAGAATATTTTGATTTGAAAGTGTGTGTAACAGCTCAACATCGTGAGATGCTTGATCAAGTTTTAGATTTATTTGATATTACACCTGATTATGATTTAAATATTATGAAGGGGGGGCAAGATTTATATGATATTACCTCTTCAGTTCTTTTAGGTATGCGAGATGTTCTTAGTGATTTTAATCCTGATATTGTCTTTGTTCATGGAGATACAACAACAACCTCCTCTACAGCTTTAGCCTCTTTTTATAATCAAACTAAAGTGGCTCATGTAGAGGCTGGGTTAAGAACAGGGGACATCTATTCGCCTTGGCCAGAAGAGGCAAATAGACAAGTAACAGGTGTTTTAGCAAATTATCATTTTGCTCCAACTCCAACAAGTGAAAAAAATCTATTAAAAGAGAATAAAGATTCTCGTAATATTATCGTTACGGGAAATACAGTTATTGATGCACTCTATTTAGCATTAGATAAAATTAAAAATTCTACAAATTTAAAAAATAAAATCATTCAAGGGATTGAAGAGGAGATAGATGATAGCAATTTCTCTTTGGAAAATTCAAAATTTATTTTAGTTACAGGGCATCGAAGAGAGAACCATGGTCAAGGGTTTATTAATATTTGTAAAGGATTAAAAGAGATTGCTCTGAAGAATCCTAATGTAAGTATTATTTATCCTGTTCATTTAAACCCTAATGTTCAAAAACCTGTGAATGAATTGCTCTCAAATGTTAAAAATATCTATTTGATTCGTCCAATGCAGTATGAATCATTTATCTATTTAATGGATAAATCATACTTTATTATTACAGATAGTGGAGGGGTTCAAGAAGAAGCACCATCATTAGGAAAACCTGTATTGGTTATGAGAGATACAACAGAGAGACCTGAAGCACTTGAAGCTGGAACAGTGAAACTTGTAGGTGTAGATTCTGAGCTTATTATAAAAGAAGCACAAGAACTTTTGGATAATAGTGAAGCATATAGTAAAATGTCTAAAGCTCATAATCCTTATGGCGATGGAAATGCTTGTCAACGGATTGTTGAATTTTTTATTCCTTAAGTTTACAATACTCTGAAAGATAGGCAGAGAATAAATTTTTATCTAAAAAGTACCTCAAAGAGAATAGACTTAATTTTGAGGTATTTGCAGATTTTTTTAATAGCTTAATCTGTTTTTGTAGATCTAAGAAATCAATAGCTTGAATTTTAGAATTTTTAAATGTAAAGCCTTCTACAATAGGTATAAAGTTGCCGTTAAACTCTTTTGAAAATGTTTTTATATAGAGACTACTGGTATTCGTATCAACCAACTTTGCACCAATGCCACTTTGTAGAAGCAAGGTATATTTCCTTTGTGTAATTTCAGAAAACATATGGGCATAATTACTAGGTGACATGTGTTGAGAAAAATATCCTGATATATATAGTGGATGAGGAGAGAGTTCTTTTATAGAATCTGCCATCCTTTGTAAATACTCTTTTAAATGTTTTTGTCTTTTTTTTTCTATAAAATTATTATCATCAATCTCATCATAAATATAATAACCATGAAAAGAGTCATATTTCTGAGCTACAGTATAAATCTTTTTAGCTTGTCGGATATTTTGTATATATAAATTAGTTAGATAGATTTGTAAATTTGTATTTTTATTCTCTAAAGTCTTAAAATATTTATCATCTCCATATAGTCCAACTACAACATTTATTTTATATTTTTGAGCATAAGACAATATGTTATTTAACCATATATCTTTTTTCATAAAGTCTACAACTCCAAATTTACTCCATTGTAAAATAATTGTCTCTATATGTGCTTGCTGTAATTTCTTAAAGTTCTCTTCCCAGTTCATAGTATCTTTTAATAGTGGTTGATAAAAAATTGAAGTAATCATTTTTTTATCATTAGAGTTCTCTCTGTTATGACTATGGATATATATAATTATAAATAGTAGTAAGATTATAAACATCCCACTATATTTATATTTTTTAATAAAAGAATTCCCACTGTAAACGTAATGCTTGCTTATCTTTACTATTTCCTGCATATTTTTGTCTCGCTTCAAGTTTTAATCTATTTTTATATTTCCCTATTTCATATTCTGTTTCATCTGATAGTAAATCCATAGAAACACCTACTCCTACATCCATTTTTGTTACTGATGTTTTTAAAGCGTTATCATTATTGTAAGTTGCTCCTGTAGTTATATAGGGGGTTATATTCATTTTTGGGTTTATTTTATATACTTTTCCTAATTCATAATTTCCATAAAGAATAGTGGAATCAGATTTGGTAAAATAAGCACTTTCTAAATAAAGATTTTCATGAGTCGTTGAGTTTGGATTTCCTGTAATACCCAAAGATGCACGTAAAAGGGTATCACTTCGTGATTCTTTACCCCCTTTGATAAGTTGTTCTGCTGATAGATAAATCTCTTTATCTTTTAATGGTTTGTATCGTATTCCTACACTTGGTTGAATACTCTTTTTTACTTTTTTATGACTATGAATAATGTTTGCATAAATTGTGGTATTTTTGGGTAAAAATGTTGGTTGATAAGAGAGTTGCATGCTTCCAAATCCATTATAAGAAGCACTATTTACAGGAGAGAAGTTATTTCCTTGTTTGTATGAATTTAATCTTGCTGATTGTACAGAATAGAAATGAAATACTTTAGAGGCATTTGTAATTTCACGCTTAATATTTTGTCGTTGTTCTTGATGCATATTTTTACTTCGATCAATTGCTTCTTTAAATACATCAATAGCTTTTTCTTGTTGACCAAGTTTTTTATGAGTATAGGCTAAGGCTGTATAGTTGTCTATATTTTTGGGTTCTTTATCTTTTATCTCTTTAAAATTTATTACTGACTTAGTATAGTTTTTATTTTTATCATACATGTAGGCTAACTCTTTTTGATACTGTAGTGTATTTGGATAATCATTGACAAATTTTTGCATAAGTTCAAGTGCTTTTTTTTCCTTTTTACACTGTTGCAGAAGATGTATTTGTTCATAGCGTATCTGTTTGCTTTTTTGTATTTTTAAAGCTTTTGTATAATAGTTCAAAGTCTCTTTACACTCTTGGGTTTTATGAGAGAGTTTTGCCTTTAGTAAATAATACTCTCTGGTATATTTTTTTGTTGATTGTTCATATTTTTTAAGTACTTTAGTTGCTTCTTTAGGTTTATTTAATTTGTGATAATATATAGAAGCCAGTTCAAACTGAATATTACTATCATTCTGTTTATTGAGATATAGATTCCAATAATAGCTAGCTGTATCATACTGTTCTAAATCTATACATAGATAGCCAATATTTTTTAGCAATTCATGGTCATTGGGATTTAGTTTTGATGCTTGCATAAGATAATGTACAGCTGAGTTTTTCTTATCTAATTTAAAATAGGAGTAGCCAATATTTTTCATTGCTTCTCTATTCTCTGGATATTTTTCTAAATAAGCAGTAGCATACTCTATGGATTTATTATAATGTCCTAAGGTACTTTCTAAATTTGAGAGATATAGAGCATTTTTTATTTCTATCATATCTTTATTTAAATTACTTAGAATTAATTTTGTTTTTGTTAAATCTTTTTTCTCTAAAAGAGTAATTAACTCCAAAGATAAACTGGCTTGTTTTTTTATAGGTAAGCAATTATAAGGATAGGCTTTTTCTAAAACTTCTCTTTGTCTTTTTTTGTTGTTTTTATAGTAATCTAAAAGAAAATAAATCGCATATTTGTCACAACCCTTTGTTATTTTATCTTTATACAATTGAATAAGTTTAGAGGTTTGACCAGAGCTTTGATATAAGGTAATTAACTCTTCTTGGTTTGTGATTTTTTTACTTATTTTTCTTGCAATTCTTTTTGCTTTTTTCGGCTTTGTTTTTTTTATAGATTCTATTAAAAGTAAAGAGAATTGAATCTTCTTCTTTTTAGTTAAACATTTATATGGATAATTTTTTTCAAGTAAAGTTCTTTTTTTAGAAATATTATCTTTATAGTAGTTTAAAAGGAACTCTAATGCATATTGATTACATCCTTTAGTTAATTTTTTTTGATAGTTTTTTACGATATTCTCATTTTGACCTGTTAATGTATAAAGATATAAGAGTTGTTTTCTATTCTCTTCACTTGGTTCAATTTTATTGAGAATCTCTATCTGTTTAGAAGCTTCTTCATACTCTTTATCCTTTAGTAGAAGAGCAATTTTCCATTTTATATATTCTAATTTATTAGGTAACTCTTTTGCTAAACTATAGGCATAGTTTGTCTCTCCTATGTTATCACTAACCTTTGACCATTGAAAGATTTTATATAGTGTTGTATCACTTCTATTGATGAGCTTATCTGCCTGAGTATATTTTTCTAACTTTAGGTATGATTCAAATAAAATTTGCTTTACAAAATAAGCATCATCATCTTTTAATTGATGATTTAAGGCTTTTTTAGAAAAGTTGATTGCTTCTATATAATTATTTTTATCTTTTTCTTGTTCAGCTTTCTCTTTATAAAAATACCCTAATCCTACACCTTTTGCTTTTTTGGAGTATTTTTGAATACATAAATTATCTTTTTCTTGAATACAAATTTTAAGTAGAAGGTTAATGGCATTCTCATTATTTTCATCAATTTCTAAAGCTTTTTCTAGTAGTTTTTTGGCTTCTTTTCTTTTGCTCTCTTTTAATAAGTTTTGAGCTTTGTTAACCCTTGGATAAGTTCTAAAGTCTTTATACTCTTGGCTAATCCAAGAATAGGCATTATTAATAGGATTTGCAGATAGCATAGAGCTAAAAATGAGTAGGATACTAAATAATATTTTTATCATATTATGCAACCTTTGCTATTTCAATATCATCAGGAAATTCATGATCTGTTTTATCCCACTTAACCTCTTTTTCTTTTTTTCCAGCATTTTTATATTGTGAAAAAGCACGAAAAAGTGCAAACATATTAACGATATTTCCCCAAATAAGTCTAGGGATACTCAATATCGCTGAAGAGAAACCATAAAATTTATTAACAAAGTAGAATCTATGAAAAAATCTACTGACTAAGAACATAGCATTAAAGTAGATAAGTGTCCAAATCCAACTCTCTTCGGGAATAAATTCTGGAAAATGCCAAGCAGTATCATTAAATGCATAAGTTAAGGATAAATAGACAAGGTTGAATAGAATAATATAAGCAAATAGATTAGCAGGATGGGTAAAAATAGCCTTTCTATCACGGTATAAAATATATTTTAAACCTAAACCTTTTGGCCAACCAATATCTCTATTTCCTTGAAAGACAATACCTACTATCCATCGTGATTTTTGACGTACTGCTTGTTGAAATTTGGTAGGAAAATAACCTTTAGATACAATGTACTCTTCTACTTCTCTCTCTTCCATTTTTCCACGCCATGTTTTTACTTTTTTCTTAACTGTAACAGGGAAAGTAACAAACGCAAGCTTTA
The DNA here is from genome assembly GCA_003978395.1 of Sulfurovum sp. Taxonomy (GTDB): domain Bacteria; phylum Campylobacterota; class Campylobacteria; order Campylobacterales; family Sulfurovaceae; genus UBA1140. The sequence continues at coordinate 6,679 of QNZV01000108.1, forward strand.
ATCCTTCACTTAGTAGTCGATAGCCAATATCGTAATCTTCTGTGAGACTTTTAGTATTAAATACGACACCATCATTTAGCCGTGAAAGAGTAGCAACAGCTTTTTTACTAAAAGAGGTAGCAACTCCAGAGCTAGGAACATATCCACTAATGCTCTCTCTAACCAACATATCTTTAAATCCTGTTTCAATAAATTCATCTTGATAGTGTGTACCATTAAAGTTCATAGGATTTGTAGTTAATGGCATTACTGGAATTTGCATTAAATCTTTACCCTCCGTCCCTATTACATAGTTTGCTAACTTTAGCTCCATCGGGTGTACAATATCTTCAGAATCATGATAAGTTATAGTTGTAAATTCAATACCTGTGCTTTTTTCATATTCAAAAATATAATCAATAACATTATTTAAACAATCAGCTTTTGTCGTTCCCCCAGGAGTTTTATTAACAACTTTATGTACATTGCTATGAATAGCTGTTACATTATCAACTTTTTCTTGAGTTGCAGGGTCATTGGGGTAGGTTCCTACAAAAATATGTAAATTGTCATATTGAAATGTTTTGAGTGTATTTTTTAACATCTTTTCAATTACTACAGCTTCATCCCAAGCAGGTACCATAAGTGCTAATGGTTTTTCTGGATGAGCCATGAGCTCTTTTGTGGTTAAGTTGGGATATTTTTCTTTTCCAATGATAGAATTAGAGCCTCTTCTTATCCAATAATAGACATCTATAAAAAAATCATCAAGACCACTAATAAACAGAATAATAACTGTAAAAAAAGTCATCATTTTTATAATTAGCCAATAGAGTGAGATATAATCAACGGTTTCCATTTTTATTTTTTCCTAAAAATTAAATAATAAATAATATTTTATCATCTATTATGTTTATTTTTGGTAAAATGTTAAAAATTAATCAAAGGAATTTTTAATGACTTATAAAAAAATCACATTAGCTGTGTTTTTTATACTTTTTTCTTCAGAAATGGCATTTGCCATAACATATGGAGATGGATGGAGTATTTATGACAATACCCCAAATGGTGCTACTGTTAGTGTAGTTGAAGATATAGATATTCATAAAAATGTTGCTCAACTTGCAGGTTCTACAATGGAGAACGGTTATATGCTTGGTTCTTTCAATGATGCTCAATCATGGAATAACAGTGAGGATAATATTTTAAGTTGGAGTCTAAAATACAATGAAGAGTTTGTAATTTATGTGAAATTGAAAACTCAAAAGGGAGATAGGTATTTATACTATACAGCACATAATCAAGATTATGGACGTAGTGCAGGCTCAATATATATTCATCATGGTTTAGGAGTATCTGCAAAAGATGGAACATGGAGAACCTTTACTAGAGATATAGAAGCAGATTTAAAAGAGTTTGAAAATGATAATAGTTTGATTTCTGTAAATTCTTTTCTAATTCGTGGAAGTGGTTCTATTTATGGTGTAGAGATGTTTTCTAAAAAGGATAAGGTTGTTTATGAGAGTGGAGATCAAGGAAATCAATGGAGTGTTTATGATAATGTTCCTGCAGGTGCCAATGATATAGCTGTTTGGGATGGAGAGACACATAGTAACATTATGACCTTAAATGGTTCAGGAATGGATAATGGATATTCTCTATCTTTATTAAATAATAATAAAAATAAGTTTTTAGAATTTAAAATGAATTTTAATGAAGAGTATGTTATGTTTCTTCAGTTAAATACAAAAAATGGTATACGTTATTTATATTATACAGCTTCAAATGATAGTTATGGTCGTTCAGCTGGTTCAGAATATATCCATCATGGATTGGGTGTAAATTCTAAAGATGGAACATGGAGAAATATTACCCGTAATATAGAAAAAGATTTAAAAGAGTTTGACGGAGATAATGAATTGCTTTCAATAAACTCTTTCTTGGTACGTGGTAGTGGAAAATTTGATGACATCCATCTATATAGTCGAGTTGAAAGTTCCAATAGTGTATTGATTCTTTATGATACTGTAGGAAACTTTGGAAATACTGGAAAAGAAAATGCAATGTTCTTAGAGAACTTATTAGGACATTTTAATTTAGATGTTACTTCAAAACCAGTAAATGAATATAAATCAAGTGATATGCTCAATAAGAGAACAGTATTTTATATTGGTACAAGTTTTGACGCGATTAATCAATATCCTGTTGGTTCAAATGGAAGAGTTGCTTATGAGCAGTTCTATAAAGATATTGCATTAAAAAACAGAACAATTGTTTGGATGAACTATAATCTTTCAAGTTTAGAATCATATTGGCAAAGTAATAATTTGTTAAATACAACATTTGCTAATAAGTATGGAATTTCATTTTCAGATGTTGCACAGTTAAAATACAACCGTATTCAGTATAAAAATACAGAACTCTATAAAGGAGTAATCCCTTTCGCTACACCAGGTTCTGCTAGTGAAGGATGTATTTTTGAGGGAGATCATCGTTATGCATGTTCTTTAGAGTTAAATAGAATTAATATTTTAAATCAAAATAGTGTTAACGTATTTGCTACAGCAAGTTCTACAATTAATAATGGAAATACTCCAACTTCTCCATATATTACAAAAGCAAATAATTTTTGGTTTGTAGGGGATATTCCTTTTACTTATATGTCAGAAGAGGATAGATATTTAGCTTTTTCTGATGTGTTACATGATATGTTAGAGATTCCTCATCAAGAGACACATAAAGCAATTATGCGATTAGAAGATGTAGATGCGAGAACAGAAATAAATGATTTGAATGCTATTGCCAATTATATGGGCAGTAAAAATATTCCATTCTCTGTGGCAACTATTGCACGCTATGAAGATCCTCTTGGAGTTGAAAATGATGGAGTAGCGACAACACAGTTACTTTCAAACTCAGTAATAGGAACACGATTAAAAGAGCTTTATGATGCTGGAGCAGTTACTATTGTGCAACATGGTACAACACACCAATATCATAAAAGCTTAGAAGATAATGTATCTGAAATTTCTAATCCTTATAATGGATTGAGTGGAGATGACTTTGAATTTATGCGTGTTATTGAACATGCTGATTTATCATATTCGTATCTTTATCCTGTAGAGAATGATTCAGCTGTATGGGCAAAAGCTAGAATTACAGAAGGTATAAGTATCTTTAATGATATAGGGATAACAGCTTTTGCTTGGGAAGCACCACACTATATGGCAGGACCAAACCAGTATAGAGGGATTAAAGAGTTATATCCTGTGCAATATGCAAGAGTTCTATATTTCCCTAATGAGGATAACAATGATATTGCTATTAGAAATAATTTTATAGGACAATTTTATCCATATATTATTCAAAAAGATTTATATGGATATACCATTATTCCTGAGAACATTCATAATATAGAAGATGTTCCAAATGAAGGGTATCGAGGACTTTTACCTGCTGATACCATTCGTTTTTCTAAAAAACTAAAAGTTGTTAGGGATGGAATTGCGAGTTTCTATTACCACCCTTATTTAGGTAGTAGATATTTACAAGAAATTGTAGAAGGATTAGAGGGCGAAGGATATACTTTTGTTTCTGCTCCATCTTTGCTTCAGTAATTTCTTTTCAAGGAGTAGGGTAGGGTATATTAATTTATCCTACTTCTTTTATTTGATTTTACTTTTAGAATCAGAGACTTTAGTTCAATGCCAATGAGTTAAGGAAAAATTGGCTTTACTCCCAATTATATCCATATATTTTATGGGTATTTTTCTTCATTCTTCTACTCTTTTACCTATCATTTATATTAATTTACCGTTATATTTACCAATAAATTGTTATTATTAGCTATTACGTCTATAGATATTTATAGTTGTAGTGTTGGCTTTAGCCGATGAATAAAACATAGTGAGTATAAATGAATATAACAAAAGAAGAGATAGATAATCGTATTGCACTTTATGCGTTAATTTCACGATTAATGATGACCGAGGTAGATGTAGAATTTGTGAAATCTATAGAAAATAATGCTGATATTTTGAACTTATTTCCTAACTTTAAAGAGTGGGGAAAGCGTAAAGAGTTCTCGAATACTATTTTAAAAGAGCGTTATTTAGATGTTGATTTTGCTAATCTCTTTTTAATGCATCTTGTCCCTTACGAGACTTTTTATACGCGTGATGACCAGATGATAGAGAGTGGGGGAGAGAATCCTTTGATGAATCTTTATGATGCGTTGGATTTTAAAGTAGAACTGAATAAAGCTAGAGTAATTAGCCCCGACCATATTGGTGTAGAACTAGAGTTTATGTACATGCTTTGTGAAGCACTGAAAAAAGCATATGAAGCTAATGACAAAGGTGGAGTAGAAGAACTATTACTGGTACAACAAGGATTTTTAAGAGACCATCTTTTAAATTGGGCACCACTTTTCTTGATTAATATGAAAAAAGAGTCTAGAACAGCACTCTATCATGATGCTTCAGAGTTGACTTTAGAGTTTATATTGAGTGATTATGAGTATGTTTGTGAACAGCTTGAGGCAATAGCGTAACCATGGGTTTAAACTTTGATGTAAGCTCTTGTGTACGGGCAACGAGTAAATTTTCGGAATGTACAAAGTGTGTAGATATTTGCCCTGTATCTACTATAGAATTTGTTGATAATATTCCTGCATTTACTCCCTCTGCTTGTATAGAGTGTGGTGGATGTGTTGGGGTTTGTCCGACAGAATCTTTTTCACTAAGCGAATTTTCTGTACTTAACTTCTTTTTTGAATCTATGGAGAAGAAGCAACATATGTTTTCATGTAGTGTTGATATTCCATGTTTGAGTATGCTCAGTGTTGAGGAGTTAATCTCATTTTCACTTGCTTCAAAAGAGAAAATTGTTTTAGATACTCAATCTTGTAATTTTTGTGGAGGAGAGGATAATAAACTACGTCGTCAACTTGAAGCGAATATTGAAGAGGCAAATTTTGTTCTTTCTGCTTTTTCGGATAAAGAAATTTTAGTTAAGCTCTTTGATAATAAAGAGGAGAAGAGTGAAAAAGAGGTTGATATTCAAGATAGACGCTCATTCTTTTCATTAAAAGGTGTTGTCAAGAGTAAAAAAGAGTTTGATGAAGCTGTTTTAGAGGATGATTTAAAAGAGTTCGCCCTTGATAGTGATACGATTGCACGAATTAAAGATAAAAAAATTCCCAATAGACGAAAATTACTCTTTTCTCTTTTGAAACGAGAAGAGAGACCCAAAGTTTATGAAGTATTAGCAGAAGAGGATGTCTCATTTACCTCTCAAAAGTTTGTGGATGAATCTTGTACCAACTGTCAAATCTGTTACCGTATCTGTCCAACAGGTGCATTGAGTTCTGATTTGAAGTTTTCACTTATCAATTTTGATGCTATGATGTGTGTAAAATGTCATCTCTGTCATGATGTTTGTGAACCCAATGCTATTCAACTTCAATCAGGATTTGAGTTAAAAGAGTTCTTTGAACCGACACAGAGAACCTTGGCAAAATTTGATATACAACGTTGTAATGAGTGTGGAAATTATTTTACCTATACAGGTGGAGTAAAAGAGTGCTTCCGTTGTAAAATAGAAGAAGAAGAGGCGATGGGGCTTCATGCAAATGCAAAAAAGATGGAGTTTTAAATGAAACCAGAAGAGATAAAACCCGATACGCAGTTGTGTACTATAATTGGCTACAATGCACAAACAGGGAATAGAAGACGTTTTTTTAATAAAATTTTAAAAGCCAATGGAATAAATGCTACAGCTATTGCTTTGAATATTAAAGATGAACATTTCTCTATTACAATGGAAAGTTTAGCAAAATCTAAAGTAACACGTATGATGATAGAACCAGAGTTTCAAGAACAAGCAGTAGATTACTGTGATGAGTTGGATGAACGTTCTAAAGTTCGTAGAATGGTTGGTTTTGTAGAGGTTGTTGATGGTAAGATTATGGGTTATAATCTTGATGTGGAGATTGATAATTTGGTTGATAACCC
>QNZV01000110.1 GCA_003978395.1 Sulfurovum sp.
CTTGGTTCAGCAGAGCTTGCAGCTGTTGTTGCTCTTAAAGGTAAGTTACCAACTGCTGCTGAATATGCAGAGATTGTTGCTGACAAAATCAAACCTGAAATGACAGATGAGATTTATAAGTACTTGAACTTCAATAAAGTTTCTAAAGAAGAGTTAGAGGCGATGGTTGGGTAGTCTTTTGACTGCTTGATTTCTTTTCCCCATCGCTTGGTGGGGAATTATTATTTACTTTCTTAAATACCTACTTTATGACTTCTCCTAGATGAGATAGCTAAAATTAAAAATAATTCACTCTTTTTTTGCTATAATTTTTAAATTTTTTTTAGGAATATTATATGCAATTTATAGAGACTCGTGGTAACGATGGCGTTAAAGCGAATAGAGTAAGTTTTTCGGAGGCTATTTTAAGTCCCAGTGCTAGTTTTGGTGGTATTTATGTGCCTGAGTTTTTACCTACTTTTGATACAGAATTTTTAACAAAACATGTAGGTTCTCATTATAAAACATTGGCTTTAGATGTGCTTCAAGGTTTTGATATAGATATTGATGAGGCAACACTTACAGAGGCACTTAGTCGTTATGATGCTTTTGATGACCCTGCTAACCCTGTGCCTTTGTCTAAAATTGAAGAGGATTGTTTTGTATCTGAACTTTATCATGGTCCTACTCGTGCGTTTAAAGATATGGCGTTACAACCTTTTGGTTATCTGTTGGCAAAAGAGGCTCAAAAACGTAATGAAAACTATTTGATTATGGCAGCCACTTCGGGCGATACAGGTCCTGCTACCTTAGAGACGTTTAAAAATCAAGATAATATTAAAGTAGCATGTTTGTATCCTAATGGTGGGACATCTGATGTTCAACGTCTTCAAATGGTTACAGAAGAGGCAGAAAACTTAAAAGTTATTGGGGTTCATGGTAACTTTGATGATACTCAAAACATGCTCAAAGAGCTTTTGGCTTCAGAAGATTTTAAAGCAGAGTTAGAGAGTCGAAATATTAAGCTTTCAGCTGCAAACTCTGTAAACTTTGGGCGTATTATTTTTCAAACGATTTATCATATTCATTCCTATTTGGAGTTGGTTCGTAAAAATGAGATTACTCTGGGCGAAAAAGTATATCTTGTTGTGCCTTCTGGAAATTTTGGTAATGCTCTTGGTGGTTTCTATGCCAAAGAGGCAGGACTTCCTGTCGAGAGAATTCTTATCTCTTCAAATGTTAATAATATTTTGACGGATTGGATAGAGAGTGGAGAGTATGACTTAACTACTCGTGAGTTGATTAAAACAGAATCTCCTGCGATGGATATTTTAAAAAGTTCAAACATAGAGAGAATCCTTTTCCATAAATTTGGAGCAGAGCGTACCAAAGAGCTTATGGATGATTTGGCGAACAATAATAAATTTAGTATGACCGAGGCTGAAAAAGAGGCGATTCAAGCTGATTTCTCTGCAACATATAGTCAAGATGATGAGTGTGAAGCGTATATAGCCAAATATGCTTCACAGGGCTATATTATGGACCCACACACAGCTACCTGTATGAAATCTTATGAAAAAGATACACCAAAAGATTTAAAAACCATTATCTACTCAACAGCAGAGTGGACAAAGTTCTCTCCCACTGTGGCAAGAGCATTGGGTCAAGCTGATATTACAGAAGATACCGAGGCGTTAGAGTGGATTAAAAACAACACAAATGTTACTGTCCCTTCTATGATTGATGGTCTTTTTACTAAAGAGGTTAAACATACTGTAATTGTAGAAAAAGAGGGAATTAAGGGCGAAATGCTTGTTTTCTTGTAGAAGTTAATTTTACATGTACCTATAAATCCTATTTTAATTATTGTATAATAAATTAAAAGAATAGATAGTTTATAATAAATAGGTATAAAAATATGAAAATTTATGATGTTATTGTTGTGGGTGCAGGTATTGCAGGGTGTTCCTCTGCATACTTTTTAAAACAGAGAGGTTTAGATGTTTTAGTTCTTGACCGTGCAGGGGTTGCTGCTATGGGAGGTTCTTCGGCTGCTGGTGCTTTTGTATCTCCCAAAATTGGGAAGGGTTCAGTTCTTCAATCTTTGACCAATGAAGCCTTTGAATTTGCAAAAAAATTTTATATAGAACACTTTCCAAAATATTTTAAACAGACAGGGGTTATTCGTATTCCCAAAGATGAAGATGATGCTCAAAAATTTTTACAATATGAAGAGTTTAACAGTTCTCAACGAGAGTGGATAGATGAAGAGAGTTTAGAGAGTATTGGTATTAAAAAATCTTTTGATAGCTTTTTATTTAATGAAGCAGGCGTTTGTGATGCTCCTAAACTATGTAAGGCTTTTTTAGAAGGTATTGAGTACAAACAGTATGAAGTGGAAAGCTTGGTATATGAAGATAATTTATGGATTATTGGAAATTATAGAGCTAAAAAACTTGTTTTGGCAACAGGCTATGAGAATAAATTTTTTGATATGCGATATATGGGTGTCAAAGGAACATGGGGAAGTCGTGGGGATTATGAGACCAATTTAGACTTGGATGTCTCTATGCATAAGCAGATTTCAGTCTCTGCCAATATAGATGGTATTATAAAAATTGGTGCTACACATGAAAAAGAGGTTGATGTTTGTATTACTTGTAATGGAAAGCCTTTAAACTCTCTATTTTCTGTAGCCTCTACTATGGTTGATACATCAGATTTTAAATTGAAAGAGACATTTTGTGGTATGCGTTCAGGATCTAAAGATTATTTTCCACTGCTTGGTTCAGTTATTTCTGTATCAGAGATGCTTGAAAAATATCCAAAACTTCCACGAGGTCAACAGCTAAAAGAAGAGCCTCAAAAGATGGAAAATCTTTATGTTTGCAATGGTTTAGGTGGTCGTGGTTTTGTTTTTGCTCCCATGATGGGTAAAATGTTGGCAGACAATATTGTGGATGGCAAAGAGATAGACAAACGGCTCAATCCCGATAGACTTTTTTTAAAATGGTGTAGAAAATCAAAAGATTTGGAGAGTTACAGATAGTGACATCAGTTCCGAAGATATAGATATTCACATTTTCGGAATTGCTTTTTTTGAGAAAAAAATCTCTACTCTTTTGCTTTTTCTAAATAGTTGTGATGACAAACAGGACAATTAACAACGGTATCACCCTTCATAGACATTTTTTGAATTTTTTGTGAGAGTTTGAATTCTGCTCTACAGTTATGACAAACAACCGTTTGACTACCAACTCTATCATTTGTTGTAGTTATGGTTCTAAATCGGTTTGAATTATCTTTAACTTTAACAGGTGTTTGTTGTTTTTCTGGAGTACAAGCACTGAGCATAAGTAGTGCTAATGTGCCAAGGAGTAGGGTAGGGGTTGTTGCTTTCATATGTAATACCTTTTTTTAATTCACTAACGAAAAATTATATACATTATATTCTAAAATTAACATAAATTACGAATTTATATTCCTATTCGTGTTGCTGTCAAAAAAATATACTCTCTACCTGTAATGGTAACTCTAAATTTTTTCTGTTGCAGATATTTTTTTGCAAATATCACATCATTATAGAGCAGGGACATTTCAGAATAGGGGTAGTTGGGTGCTTTTGCTCCATAAATTAGTTCAGAATCTATCCATCTACTATTTGGAAAACCCAATATAAATGCTCCATTAGGTGTTAGATGCTCTTGAACCAAGGACATCAAAAAAGGTTTATAGTTGATACTTGGACTCTGTAGTGTTCCTATTGAGATAATCAAATCAGATTTTTTTAAATTTAACTCTTTAATTTTGTTAATATCTTGTCTGTAAAATTTTACATTACTTTTAGGAAAACGTTTTTTTGCATATTCAAGTGCTGTTTGTGAATGGTCAATACCCTTAAATTGAATGGAGTCAAATAGCTTTTTATCTATAAGTTGTTCTATAAGCTCAAACTCATCCCCTTTGTTAATACCTAAATTTAAGATATTTTTTCTATCTTGAACTTTTACAGATTCAAGAGCTTTTTTATAAGCATATAGAAATGTAGGCTCTTCATTCTTGTTAATATTAAAAAATATTGATTCTGTTCCATACTTCTCTTGTTGGTTGATAATTGGTGCAGAGTGAAAGGAGTTTTCTCTATTCAGTTTTTTAAATGTTAGTTCAATAAGTTTAGTATTAATAATTTTGGGGGTAAGTATTTTACAAAAATGAAGCTCTGCTAAATTAACCCATGTTTTATATCCTCGGCTATTTAGTTCTAAATCGGGGTTTTCTATAATAAAAGTTATTTGAGTATTTTCTATTAATTCTTCCTCTATTTTAGTGCTAATTTCCAGTAGTGTTTTGTTGGTAAAAAAAATCATAATAGAATTTTAACAAAAAAAATATGATATAGTATTGTTTAAATTAAAAAAAGGAATACCCAATGAAATATTTATATATTTTATTAATAGGAATAACGCTTATAAATTGTAGTGATAAGAGCGTAGAGATAGTTGAAGAGAAATTAGCTCCTCCACCAATGAAGCAGGAAGTAAGTGTACCAACAAAGGTAGAAGTAGTAAAAGAGCCAGTTAAAATTGGTGCTATAGAAGTAGTAGAGTCAGCCAGTGTAAATGATAAAACTTTGGTTGCCGATGAGCGTAAGATAACTAAAACGATAAAAAGAGATGTCCCTTCTGATTGTGGAATTTGGTCAGATGGATGTAATGTTTGTACGCGTACTGGCTCAACAAAAGCTTCATGTACAACCTACCCAGAGTGTCATAATAGAGTTGTTTCTTGTTTACAGTGGAATTAATAGAAAAAAATTGACAAAAAATTAAAAAAAATAAGAAAAAATTGAATTTAATCTACACTTTTAAGTAGAATTAGGGTAAAATCTCGTTTCAAATTAATGCACAGATATTAAATGCTGGGTAAAATACTAATAAGGATGGTTATCAGTTATGAAAAGAACGTTTCAACCACATAACACACCAAGAAAAAGAACGCACGGATTTAGAACTAGAATGAAGACTAAAAACGGACGTAAAGTGATTTCTGCAAGAAGAGCAAAAGGTAGAAAAAGATTAGCAGTTTAAAGCATTTTGATAGTGTAAAAACTACGAAAGAATTTAATAGAATTTATAACAATTCTAAAACTGTACATACTTCAAAATTTGTACTTTTTTATCAATATCATGATAAAGAGTATAAATTAGGGATTGTTGCCAGCAAAAAAGTTGGTAATGCAGTCCACAGAAATAGAGCAAAGCGTTTACTTCGAGCTCACTTTCTTAACCATCTCCCAAATTTAAAAACAGGTCGTTATATAGTGGTTGCTAAACCAAATTTACTCAATAGTGAGTATAATAAAACCACAGAGGAATTTTTTAAGGTATTAAAGCGTTTAAAAGCCTTTAACAAATGATACTCTTAAACACTTTTTGATATAATTTGTCATCAATTTTAAATAAAATTCTTAAAATATTAATATAATTTAACATATAAAGTATAAATTAAATATATAGGAATTTATAAAAAGGCAATCTCTCGTGGAACAAAACGACAACCTTCAACAACGGCTTCTTCTTGCATTGGTACTCTCATTTGCAGTATTTGTATTATTTGATATGTTTATGCCTAAAACGGCAAAGAGTATCGATCAAAATGGAACAACTATAACAAAACAAGAACAACAGACTCCAAATGTAATGAACTCAAGTTCAGCAACATCAGCACCTATTCAACCTTCTCAAAATTTAGCACCTGTGACGACTGTAAAATCGTTGACAACGGTAAAATCAGACACATTTGTTTACACTATTGATGAACTTGGGCGTATTGCACAAGTAAAAATGCTGGAGACAAAGTATGAGTATGAGGGGAAGAAGTTAGAGCTTTTAAATCCTTTATGGGTTAAACCTTTGGAGATTCGTTTCGCAGATGTCTCTTTGAATAAAGAGGCATTGAAAACACCATATACAACTTCTACATCTACTATTGATTTAAATAGTGGTCAATCCAACAGAGTAACATTAACTCAAAAACTATCTTCGGTAACCGTTATAAAAGAGTTAACTTTTTATAAAGATGGTCACTACGATATTCATATAAAACTCTCTAAGCCTGTAGATTACTTTATTACTACAGGGCAGAGACCAAATGCAGACCATACTCGATATATGGTTGTTCAAGGTTCCTTGATTAAAAAAGGGAATGGTGTTGTAGAGATTTTGGAAGATGGAGATGTTGATGAGACTCTTACAATTCAAAATGCAAAATTTGCTTCTGCTTTTGATAGATATTTTACCTCTACGCTCTATAATTTTGAAAAACCTTTAAGAGTCTCTAATATCATTATAGGAGAAGATAGAGATGATGCACTCCTTTTTGTACAAGGAGAACAAGAGTTCTCACTTCATGGTTATTTAGGACCAAAAGTTTCATCTACTCTAAAAGCGATTAACCCTGAATTGACAGATGTTATTGAGTATGGATTCTTTACGTTTATCTCAAAACCACTATTTAAGGTTATGGAGTGGTTTCATGGTTTGGTAGGTAACTGGGGTTGGGCAATTGTTTTGGTAACATTGCTCATTAAACTTATTCTCTTCCCTCTCTCATACAAAGGTATGATGTCTATGCAAAAGTTGAAAGACCTTGCTCCTCAGATGAAAGAGTTAAAAGAGAAGTATGGTAAAGACCCACAAAAAATGAATGCAAAAATGATGGAGATGTATAAAAAGAATGGAGCTAACCCAATGGGTGGTTGTCTCCCTATGATACTGCAGATTCCTATATTTTTTGCTATCTATAGAGTGCTTTTAAATGCTGTTGAGCTTCAGGGAGCAGAGTGGGCATTGTGGATTACAAACCTTTCTGTAATGGACCCATATTTTGTGTTACCTCTATTGATGGGTGCTTCTATGTGGTATCAACAAAGAATTACACCAAATACAATGACCGACCCAATGCAACAAAAAATATTCCAGTGGTTACCTGCTGTTATGACAATATTCTTTATTACCTTTCCTGCAGGATTGGTTTTATACTGGTTAGTGAATAATGTCTTTACCATTGCACAACAGTTTGTTATAAACAGTGCATTTGAAAAACAAAAAGCTGCTAAAATCGCAGCACAAAAATAAATTATAAGGGGAGATGTGAACATGGAGATGAAAAGAATTGAAGCTGATACATTAGAAGAAGCCTACAGCAAGGCAGCAAAAGAGTTAGCATGTTCAGTAACAGAGTTAAACTATGAGATAGTACAGTATCCTACCTCTGGAGTTATGGGTTTATTTAAAAAAACAGCAATTATTATTGCTGTTAAAAAAAATATAGTTACAAGAGAAGAAGAGCCAAGAGAAGAGAAAGTAGAAGAAGTTATAGCCAAAGAGAAAGAGGAGCTTTCAGTTGCTGAAGTAGTTGAAGAGCCTCTTCCTCCAAAAGTGAACAGTATTGAGAATTTGGTCTCTACAAATAATGATACTATTGTTGATAATTTTTTTAATGATAGTGTCAAAGAGAAAGTAAAAGTAGAAAAAAAAGAGCCTGTTGAAAAGATAGAAAATTTACAAGAAGATAGTAGTGAGTTAATATTTGATGATGATAGAGACCATCCTGAAAACAGAGAACGCTCTATTGAGATAGAAAATAAGCTTTTAAAACTTATGGGGGTAGCCTGTTTTCATATTGATACGGTAGAAGTTGATGTCTTTAATGGTATTGCTCATATCTTTATTGATGGAGAAGATGCAGCGTTACTTATTGGTAAAGAGGGCTATCGTTATAATGCTCTCTCCTATATGCTCTTTAATTGGATTAATGCTGAGTATAATCTCTATATTAAACTTGAAATTTCTGAATTTATTCAAGCTCAAGAGGAGATGATTGATAACTATTTAAAACCAATTGCAGAACATATTGTTGAGCATGGTAGAGGAAAAACAAAGCCGTTAGATGGAATTTTGGTACAGATTGCTTTAGAGAAACTTCGTGCAATGTTTCCTAATAAATATATTGCTATTAAAACAGGAAAAGATGGTAAAAAGTTTATTATTATTAATGATTTTAATAGTAAAAAGAAAAAATAGTAAATTAATATGTCTACTACTATAGCTGCCATAGCTACGGCAACAGGTATATCATCTATTTCAATCATTAGAGTGAGTGGTTCGTTATCACTCTCTCTTGCTAAAAAAATATCTCAAAAAAATGATATTACACCACGACATGCACACTTAACTTCTCTGTATAATAAAGAAAACCATCTCATCGACCATGCTATTCTTATCTACTTTAAAAATCCTCACTCGTTTACAGGAGAAGATATTGTAGAGTTTCAGTGTCATGGGGGTATGATTGTTGCTCAAGAGATTTTAGAGACACTTTTGTATCATGGTGCAGTTCTTGCTCAACCAGGGGAGTTTTCTAAACGGGCATTTTTAAATGGAAAAATAGATTTAACAAAAGCAGAAGCAATTGCAAAACTAATAGAAGCAACTTCTGTAGATGCTGCCAAAATATTGGCAAAACAGTTAAAAGGTAATCTAAAAGAGTTTATTGATGAGAGTAGGGAGGCGATGCTTCGAGCTACTGCTTACTCTGAAGTGATGATAGATTATGCTGAAGAGGATATTCCAGAGGATATTGTGGCAAATATTTTGAAACAGTTGGATTCACTGATTTTAAAAATAGAGAATATCGTGGATGCTTCCTATCGTCGTAAAGGACTTATCGAAGGGTTTAGAGTAGCAATTGTTGGGAAGCCAAATGTTGGTAAGAGTTCACTTCTTAATGGTCTTTTGAGCTATGAAAGAGCTATCGTGAGTGATATTGCAGGAACAACCCGTGATACAATTGAAGAGCAGGTAAGAATTGGTTCTCACATTATTCGTCTGATTGATACAGCAGGTATTCGTGATGCTCGTGACAGTATTGAAAAAATAGGGGTAGAGCGTTCTTTGGAGTCGATAGCTGATGCTGATGTGGTTATTGCCCTTTTTGATGCAAGTCGAGTTTTTGATGAAGAGGATGAACGGATTGTTGAGATTTTAGATGCTATAGAGGATAAAGAGATTATTGTGGCTATCAATAAATCTGATTTAGAACATGTTTTAGATAAAAATGCTCTTGAAAAATATACTCCTATTCATGTAAGTTCTAAACATAATTTCAAAAATTTAACAGTTCAACTACAGAGCTTTTTTGATGCTCTTGGACAAGATGAAGAGCTTATGTTAATTTCAACACGTCAAATAGAAGCAGTAGAAAAGACGAGAAAAGCTATCTTGGAAGCAAAAGAGCCATTAAAATTAGGAGAGCTAGAGTTTTTCTCTTATCATCTTCAAGATGCTATATCTGCATTGAGTTCCATATCAAAACCTTATGATTCTGAAGAAATTTTAGATAAAATGTTTGGAGAGTTTTGTTTAGGCAAATAGAATCAATAGAAAAATTAAGGAGTTTTTATGTTTTCTACCAACTTTAAATATACACTAATTACGCTAATGTTGTTTGGCTTTTTGGGCTGTA
Source organism: Sulfurovum sp. (assembly GCA_003978395.1). Taxonomy (GTDB): domain Bacteria; phylum Campylobacterota; class Campylobacteria; order Campylobacterales; family Sulfurovaceae; genus UBA1140. The sequence continues at coordinate 9,505 of QNZV01000110.1, forward strand.
ATCAACGAACTATTACATTGAACCCTGAGAGAACAAGTCGTACCTCTCTACCGAGTATTATCTCCCCTTCTCAGCCTGTGGTCGTACAAGAGGAGATTTTAATTCATGAAAATCCAAATCTAGGAGATAGAGTATCTGTACCAAAGAAGAATCCATCTGTAGAGACAACTGCTTCTGCTGTAAAGGGACATGATGTAAATATTGATGGAGAGATAGATAGAGCAGAGATGGAGTCTGCCGTAACACATAATACAACGATACAACGAATGCCATTTCCTGTTGCAGAGTATGCCCGTATACCAAAAAGAGGATACAGTACGGTTACTGGAAGTGTTTATGTTGAAAACTCAAATAGTGGCGAAAAAATTATGGGAGAAAAAGTAAAGTTATGGTTAAACCCTGTTACTTCATACTCCAATCAATGGTATGAACAAGATTATTTAGGTGGATATAAACTTACTAAAATTGATAAAAGAATTTTTAACTATATGAAATTAGAGTATTCAAAAGCAGATGGAACTTTTAGATTTTCAGGTGTTCCACGAGGAGATTACTATTTAGTAGGTTCTGTAAAGTGTACTAACGGGTGTGGTTTATCAATAAAAGATAAAAAAATTCGTTTGGTTAAAAGAGTTTCAGTGGGTTCAGGTGTAACGCATATTGATTTAATGAAAAACGTTCCATAATTGGAACGTTTGGGGCTTATGATTTTGGATAAGCCTCTTTTAACGCATCATAGAGTTCATTTGGTGTTATATCTGTTTTAGTATCTAATATAGTTTGCATTACTACATTATCTTCTTTCCCATTCCATATTTTAATATACGAACCCTCTTTATAACCACTGTTTTGTCTAAATTTATTTAGTATATTCTTTCCAACATAGAGCTTGTATAACTCTGGAAGTTTTAAATTGAGTTGCGATGACATATTTAAAAAAGAGATAATTAGAGTATTAATATCTGAATTACAAAAAAGAATTTTTATCATCTCTTCTACTATCTCAATCTCTTCATATGTGCTTAACTGACTCTTGGCATATTCATCTTGAAAGGTTTTAAACCCATCCATATTCGAGACTACCCTTGCAATATCTTCAATAGAACCCAAAGATTCTATTTTGTAAAGACGTAGAGTTTCACTCATGATAAAATGCCAAATATCTACAATTTCTATTTTAATATTGGCATAATCAGGAGATGCATCAATATTTTTCCAATGTTTCCATGGGTACGATTCAATCAGTTCAGCAGTTTCAAGATAGATACAGCGTCTCCAATCAATTTTTTTTCCATTTTTGGTTATGCCATTTTCCCAATTCAATCCATTGGTTGCGTCATTTAACTCTTGTTGCAGTTCTAGCATTTGTAATATTCTATTCATTAACCCTCTTTATTTTTTTGTTATTTTATCTTATCTACTATGGTAACTTGGTTACAAAAGCACCTGTTATTATTTTACTATTAGAATATTCACTACGAAGCTCTCCTAATCGAATTTTTGCTTCATGTATGTCTCTAAATTTCTCTAAAAAAACTTTATATTGAGTTGTGTTAGCATTATGAATCTCTTTGGTTATAAGCCCATTTTTTAATCTAGCAAACTCTTGATAAATTAGAGGAAGACTGGTTTTATAATTGAATGTACCTAATTGTATAGAGTAGACATCTTGGTGTGCTTTAGAGGTTGATATTATTACTCTAGGAGCTTTTACAATAGGAGAAGAGAAACTTTTTGGTATGGATGTTGTCTTGAAAATTTTCTGTTTTGTCGAAAAGCTTTTTTTAGGAAAAGAGATAGAAATTTTTTTATATTTATGTCTAAAGAGTATATTTTTGCTATTTTTATTACTTTTTAATATCCAAGCATTGTTATAGGCAGAGGTTTTTTGGCAAACTTTTTGATAGAGCTCTTTTTTCTCCATAAGTCTCCATGTTGGCTCAGCAGATAAAGCATTTGCATAGCTGGTAATCCATGCTTTTACATTATCATTTTCAACTCGTTGAAATGTTAAAATAACTTCATTGTTTTGAAAACAGAGTTGTAGTGTTTGAAAGGTTCGTATACTTGGAAGTTTTAGCTTCTTCCATCTTTTTCCATTTTTACTATAATATAGAGATGAATACCCATTTTTTCTACTAGATACGGTATGTAACCAAATACCATTATGAGGGTCATGTACTATGGCTTGAATCTCATCATTAATAAAACTGTTGACTACTTGCCACTTTCCATTTATATCAATGATAACAGGAACATTTAGTGAGCCGTTAGGATAGAGAGCATTTTTATTAAAAGTATTAAAAAAAAGTAGTAACTTATCATTGTTAAGTTTAAAATAGTTTTTATATTGCAGTTGATTATCATTTATACACTCGTCATCAGAAAGCTTTTGACATAGTTGACTCTTTATCTTTTGAGGCATATGTATGTTGAACGAATTAGCTTGAAGATAATGAAAAGTAAATAAAATGAAAAGTAAAAAAAATTTCATAGTCGTATCCCTTGTTTTTTCACATTATAACTTGTTTTCTTTTAATAATTTGATTAAAATGGTACAAAATTTGAGTTAATAAAGAAATTAATAATATTTTTGGAAAAAGAGGTATAAATAAAAAAAGAGAAGTGGAGCGGGAAACGAGATTCGAACTCGCGACATCCTGCTTGGAAGGCAGGGGCTCTAGCCACTGAGCTATTCCCGCGTCTACACTTATGGATGGGGTAGAGGGATTCGAACCCCCGAATGTCAGTACCAAAAACTGATGCCTTACCGCTTGGCCATACCCCAATAAAAATAGTAATAATATAAAAAATTATAATTTTTTGGTTGCAGAAAGAGGATTTGAACCTCTGACCTTCGGGTTATGAGCCCGACGAGCTACCAAGCTGCTCTATTCTGCGAACTATAATAATGTTTTTATACTTATACATAAAAAGTATTGGTTGCAGAAAGAGGATTTGAACCTCTGACCTTCGGGTTATGAGCCCGACGAGCTACCAAGCTGCTCTATTCTGCGA
>QNZV01000022.1 GCA_003978395.1 Sulfurovum sp.
ACTGGAATAATTTGCCTTGTACTCTCATGTAGACCAAAGACATTGGTTTCAAACTGTTTTCTTAAGACATCAGTTTCTATATCTTCCAATGCACCTGCTTGACCATACCCTGCATTATTAAACCAGACATCTATTTTCCCATCTTCTTCTAAAACATTCTCGATAACTCTTGTAATGTCATGAGGATTGGTTACATCCAATTGCATTGAATGTTCCAAACCTGCACCCCTAAGTACCGATAAATGAGCAGAATTTCTAACCGTTGCGTATACTTTAATACCTTGGGATTGTAGATATTTGGCTGTTGCTAAACCTATTCCAGTAGAACAGCCTGTAATGACAATATTAATCATTTTACTCTTTTCCGTATTTCAAATCTTTTACAGCTTGTGTAACATCATCTTGACGCATAAAGTGTTCTCCGACTAAAAAGGCATCTGCTCCCACAGAACTAAGCTCTTTAACCATTTCATGGTCAGTAATTCCACTCTCTGCTACAATAATTTTATTTTTAGGAATCAGAGGAATAAGCTTCTCACTCAATTTCATATCCATCTCAAAGGTCTCTAAATTACGATGGTTAATTCCTATAATATCTGCTCCAGAAAAAATAGCTTTGGTTAAATCTTTTTTATCGTGTATCTCAACCAATGCTTCCATCCCTAAATGCCTTGTATAGTTAATTAACTCTTTTAACTCTTTTCTAGTTAATGCCATAGCAATTAAAAGTACATAGTCTGCCCCAAAAGCCAAAGCCTCTACCAGTTGATACTTATCTACAATAAAATCTTTACGAAGCAGAGGGATTGAGGTATAACGACGCACCATCCCTAAATACTCTTTATCTCCTTGAAAGAAATGTGGTTCTGTCAAAATAGAGAGTGAATCTGCTCCACCTTTTTCATATGCTTGACCAAGAACCATTGGGTCAAAATCTTCTCTAATAATCCCTTTACTCGGACTTGCTTTTTTCACTTCTGCAATAATTCGATAAGGATTATCTTTTGTAGATTTCAACGCTGTTTTTATATCTTTGGGAGCAAATGGATTGTATGCCAGAGAGCGTCCCAACCACTCCAAAGGATATTCCACCTTTCTCTTTTCCAAATCTTCTTTTGTTTTTTTGATAATTTCATCTAATATTTGTGCCATGTTTCCCTCTTATTCTTGTTTTAACTTACTACTCTTTGCATTTCTCACGAATTGCATTCCAATGTGTACGAATCTCTTTTTCATCTAAACCTTCTATTTCAATAACTCTTTTCATTAATTTTAACGCTTTTTTACAATATCCAAGCTTATAATATCCCCATGCTAAAGAGTCTAAATAGTCACTACTATCGGGCTGTTCAATCAATGCTTTTTCAATAATCTTAATACCCTTTTTAATATCAATCTCTTTATCAATTAAAATATATCCATAATAGTTCAAATAAACAGTATTTTCAATACCTTTTTTGATAGCTATTTCAAAACGATTAACAAACTCTTCTAGCATAGCTTTGTCATTTTTATCAGGAGTTGATTCGTATAGTCTCATCGCTGATTCAGCATACCACTTTGGGTCATTGCTCTCTAACATTATTTTTTTAGAGAGTCTATCTGCTTTATTAAATGATTTATGTTGCATATACAAAGAGTAGAGTAATTCAGGATTCTCATAGTCACTTTTCAAAAATTTAACAGCTCCATCATAATCCTTTATCTGCATATAGCTATCAACTGCTTTCTCTGCATAAATATCTTTTTTTGTAGATTTATAGAGTCCTTTATATAAAGGTATTATCTTGGAAATATTATTCTGTTGAAAATAGATAGAGATAAGCTGTAAACATACTTTTTCACTACATTCACGATTTCTTATATGATTTTCCAATCGAAGAGTTGCCTCAGAAATATCTCCCATATAATTAACCAATATCGTCGTAATTTTCAATAAAATATTTTCGTTATATGTTCTAGTATATGCTTCTGTTAATAACTCTACAGCTTTTGAATAATCTTTTGTAAAGATATATGGATTTGCAGAGAGTTCAAAATCTACAGCCTCTGTTGATTGAGCCAAGAGCAATAGAGTTACACTTTTTGCTTCATTGTATTTTTTCTCATATAAATACGAAGAGAGTAACAATCTTTTAGCTACTAAATTTTCAGGATGCATTGTAACATACTCCTTTAGCTTTATAATATTATCTGATGTTAATCCTGAATAGAGAGCTGTCTTTAACTCTTTTAAAAGATATTCATCTTTTCCTGTCTCATTATAAAGTTTTTTATAATAATAATTACTCTTCTTAAAATCATTGCTTTGTTCATAAAAAATAGCTTTAATAATCCAATTATCTTCATATTTTGTTGTATATTTCAATTTATCTTTGTTATTCGAAAAATTTTTAGGATTATATGTTGCCAAATCTTCTATAGGTACAACTTGACTTTTTGGTACATATCTACTACATCCTACAACCACTAAAGCTATGAGTATTACGAGTAGTAAAGTTACTCTACTTTTCAATCTATTATTCCTGGGCATTCTTTTTTTACCTCTTCTTTATCGTTCTTAAATGTCTCCCAAAATGGAAAAGTTCGACATTGGCGTGGTCTTACAGGATATATTGTACACTGTTTTTTATTATTATCAAAAAAAATACACGCATAGTTATCATCATCCAACTTTTTTTCTATTAAAGAGTAGCGATGTTTAACTTTTTTAAGATACATTGTAGCAAATTCTTCTAAAGTTAATTCTAAAAATTCAGCCATTTTTTCAATTTCTGGGTATTTAGCCCATATATAACCTGTTGCACCTGTACAACAGGCACCCCCACAAGCTTCGCAAGCAGAGGGTGTAAACTTATAATTATAGCCATCTTGTGTTAAAAATTCACTATTCATATTTAATAATCTCCTTTAATACTTTGTGTTTTTGCTTTTAAAAAAGCCTCTTTTGGCTCTTTTAAATAGTTACTACTACTATCAAAAACAATCAATGGTGGCATTATTTTTGTTAGTGATTTAGAGTTCATACGTGCAGAAATCATTACTAATTTTGACTCTCTATCAATTTTAGAATGTACAAAACGTAAAACTTCTGGATTAATCTTATTCTCTTTTAAAGCATATAAAACTCTATCAATCTGTTTGGCATCATAACAAAAAATAAAGCGTCCTCTTGGCGTAAGAACCTTTTTAACTTTGGAAATAAACTCAAAAATAGGCAAATGGTGTGCATAACGAGCAATATTCAGATGTTCATTCTCACTTTGAACTACAGCTGAATCATAAAAAGGTGGATTTGAGACTACAAAATCAAATTTTTTATCTTCAGAAAACTCTATAAAATCTCCTAAATAGGCATCAACTTCTAACTTATTTATCTTATAATTATGTTCTGCATACTTCAACATACTTTTCTGTTTATCTATAATCGTAGTAGAGATATTAAAATCCCTAGAAAGTAAAAGAGAGACAATACCAACACCACAACCAACATCTAAGAGTGAACCTTTTAGTTGAAATTGAGAGATGAAATCATATAGAAAAATAGAATCACTATTATAAGCATACCCATTTGTTGGTTGGTAAAGATACAAATTTTACCCTTTCGTTTTATAAATAGATGAAATTTTACTATAAATTGATAATTTTTAGATAAAATTCTTTTTATGAACGATACAACTTTTACGGGTATCCCCCCATTATCAACTGATTTTTGTATGTTAGATTATGAATGTGCTTACCTTGATGGAAAGTCTGTACGTATGCACTATAAACATATAGAAGAAGCAACCAAAGAGTACAACACAGCACTTATTAATCGTGGTTGGCGTCGTTTTGGATGTTATTATTTCCATCCTATTTGTAATGGATGTAATGAATGCAAATCTATTAGAATAGATGTAAAAAATTTCAAACTTCGTAAATCACAAAAAAAAGCAATTAAACGAAATAAAGCAACTGAAATTATTATTCAAAAACCTACTCTTTCTCAAGCTCATATTGATTTATACAATAAATACCATGCTTTTAAACAAAAAAAAGATGATTGGTCTCATCGTAATATCTCTCCACGTGAATACCGAGAAAACTTTGTAGAAGGGGCTTATGACTTTGGAAAAGAGGTTCTTTATATTAAAGATGACAAACTTATAGGTGTAGATTTAATTGATATTTTAGATGATGGCATCTCCTCTATATATTTTTATTATGACCCTGATTATCCAGAACTCTCTTTGGGAACTTACTCTCTTCTCTATCAAGTAGAACTTGCAAAGATACTAGAACTTCCTTGGATTTATTTAGGATATTGGGTTGATGGGTGTAAAGCATTTGCTTATAAACCAAATTTTCAGCCTCAAGAGATACTGGATGGTTTCCCAAATATCAATACCCTTAGTCAATGGGAAAAATTTTAAATAAAAATAAATTTAAATAATATAAAATATTTTTACTTATTTTCTTTATATTATTTTGTGTTTATAAATATGTGTTTTTTCACGATTGTGACACTTTTTTATATATTTCATATAAAAATATTCTATATTTTAATCTTATTTTACGTTATTTCAGCCATAATATATTTATAGATAAATTATGGAGAAAAACTAAATGTTAGCTAAAAGAAATATTCTAATATCAACATTACTAGCACTATCACTACTAACAAACAGTACAACAGCAAATGGATTAAAATGTTCAGATGGAAAATGTTACATAGATGTATCAAGATTTGCTCCATCAAAAAATATGCCTAAAAAAATAAATACCTTTAAAAAATTAGATAAAAAGTTAGACAGTACCATTCGTGTAAAAAATGATACAGAGTTCGATATTATTTTTGCAAAATCATATGTTAAGCAAGATAACGAGATATTAACTCCATTAACTGAGGAGGAGGAAAATACTATTATACCTGCTCCTGAAAAATTTGTTGCAACCCCAGAGGAAAAAGATTTATATTATAAGCAACAGAGAGAGAGGGGTATTGAGTTAGAGTTAATAGAACCATCTTTACCAATGTCTCTCTATTATTGCCTAGACAATAAAGAACCTATTTTTGATGAGAGTGCAAGGCAATTTAACTGTATTGTCTCTAACAGTTAAACAAGATTTAAATATCTTGTTCAACCACCTCTTTAAAGCTTTTAAAATATACCTCTTTTAGCTTATCTAAACTCATCTCAACACTGTTGATTTTAAATTTATCTCCACCCACTTTACCAATAATATCTGTTTTTAAACCAAGCTCTTTTGCCATTTCAATAACAGTTTCAAGATTCTCTTTACTGTTAACCTCTAAAATAGCTCTACTTTGAGACTCTTCAAAAATTGCTCTTTCATCTCCAACTCTGATACCAACAGTTACACCTTTACCCGAAACGGCTGACATTTTAGCCAAAGCAATTGCCAATCCACCAGAACTTAAATCTTTTGCAGAGGATAATAAATCTTTTGCATTCGCTTCTATCACTAAATCCCAAAGTTTAAGCTCTTTGGCATAATCTATATCGCTTAGAGTACCTGTTGTCTCTTCAAACAGCTCTTTGACATACAAAGAACCACCAAACTCCATATTTGTCTCTCCAATAAGAATTAAATGATTTTCATCTGATTGAAATGAAGAAGGAAGTACTCTGTTTTGGTCTTCATTTAGCCCAACCATTGCAATAGCAGGTGTGGGGAAAACAGAAACACCATTCGTCTCATTGTACAAAGATACATTTCCTGAAACAACAGGAGTATTAAGCTCTAAACATGCCTCTTTAATTCCCTCACAAGCTTGTGCAAACTGCCACATAACCTCAGGATTTTCAGGGTTACCAAAGTTTAGACAATCAGTAATAGAGAGTGGTCTAGCCCCAGACATTGCAACATTTCGTCCAGACTCCATAACAGCCAATGCTCCCCCTTTTGCAGGATCAATATAACAGTAACGTGGGTTACAATCAGCAGACATTGCCAATGCTTTACCATTCTCTTTAATACGAATAGAAGAGGCATCTAAGCTTCCTGGTGCTTTTGTTGTATTGGTCTGTACCATAGAATCATATTGGTCATAAATCCACGCTTTATCAACCACTTCCATAGAAGCTATAAGCTTTTCAAATGCCACTTGATTATCCACCTCATCATAAGAGTCAAGAGTTTTTTCTGAAATCTCATCCAAGTAGGTAGGTCGTGATGTTGGTCGGTCTAAAATAGGAGCCTCTTCACTTACAGGAGCAATTGGCATGTCACACACTTTGTCTCCATGCCAAAAAAGTTCCATATTTCCCGTATTGGTTACCTCTCCAATAACGGCTACATCTAAATCCCACTTTTCAAAAATATCAATAACCTCTTGCTCTTTACCTCTCTTGACACAAACAAGCATACGCTCTTGTGATTCAGAAAGCATAAAGTCATAAGGAGTCATCCCCTCTTCACGTGCAGGAACTTGGTCAAGATTCATTATCATCCCCGAACCACTTTTCCCTGCCATTTCAAAAGCAGAACTTGTAAGCCCAGCCGCCCCCATATCTTGAATTCCAACAACAACATCTTTGGTCTTAAAAAGCTCTAAACACGCTTCAAGGAGAAGTTTTTCAATAAAGGGGTCTCCTACTTGAACTGTTGGACGTAATGACTTTGACTCTTCTGTAAAGCTATCTGAACTCATTACAGCTCCACCCAAACCATCACGACCTGTTTTAGAACCTACATACATTACAGTATTTCCAATACCTTCTGCAACCCCCAAGAAAATTTCATCTGATTTACATAGACCAAGGGCAAATGCATTGACTAAAATATTTCCATTGTAAGAGTCATCAAAAGAGACTTCTCCCCCAATTGTTGGTACACCCATACAGTTTCCATAACCACCAATACCCTCACTTACACCTTTAACCAAATGACGTTGATATTTTGAAATATTGTCACTGTTTTTAATATTTCCAAAACGTAAAGCATTCATATTCGCCACAGGTCTAGCACCCATAGTAAATACATCTCTCAAAATTCCACCTACACCAGTAGCTGCCCCTTGAAAAGGTTCTATAAAGCTTGGGTGATTGTGTGATTCCATCTTAAATACAGCAGCCATTCCACCACCAATATCTATAACACCAGCATTTTCTCCAGGTCCTTGAATAACCCATGGAGCTTTGGTAGGGAAACCATTAAGGTATTTTTTGCTCGATTTATAAGAACAGTGTTCAGACCACATTGCTGAAAAGATTCCAAGTTCTACAATATTTGGATGTCGTCCATCAAGAATTTCTAATATATGTGTATAGTCTAATTGACTTAATTTATGATTTTGTAATACTTCATCTAAATTTTCTAATGGTTTTGACATTATTTATGTTCCTAATTTATGGGGGATTTTTCTGCGTTATTTTAGTCAAAAAATGATGAAAAGGGGATGAAAACAACAAAAGAGCTATAAATTTATATATCTAATTACTCAACATGTAAATAATTAAGAACTCTTCTACTAATAAATTGTAATAATCAAAACATAAAGAAACATATCTTATAATCTATCTATGCTAACAGACAAAGAACTGGATAATTTTATTATTTGTAAGAAGTGTGATACACTACATAGAAAAATTCCTCTACATCAAGGAGGGAAAGCTCTCTGTTCTAAATGTAATACACTTATCTATCATCGTGATGATAAGATGATAGAAAAAACATTAGCCTTAGTAATTACAACCATTATCTCTTTGATGGTTGCTTTTAATTTTACTATTATTAGTATTAACATTAATGGTTTAGAACAGAGCCTTTCGCTATTATCACTCTTTTCTGTATTGTTAGAACATCAACAATATGTCGTAGGAGTTATGTTTCTATTTTTAATTGTTCTCTTTCCTCTCATGATGCTCTCTTCCATATTTTTTGCACTTTTTTTTATCACTATAAAAAGATATGGCTATACTGTTAGACGATTACTTATCCTTTTATCTCATCTTAAACATTGGAATATGCTTGATATTTTCTTTATATCACTACTTGTTGCTATGGTTAAACTCTTTGATTATGCTAAAATAGAACTAGGAATTGCATTTATAGCATTTATTTTAACCCTTGGCTTGGAACTGACTATTACTAAAAACATTAATTTTGATGAGCTATGGCGAAAATATGAAAATACCTATGGAGACAATTATGATAAAGAGTAGCAATTTTGTACGTTGTCACACCTGTGAAGCTGTCAATTATGAATATCATGGAAAAGGCATATTTTGTCGACGTTGTCACTCTAGGATACATCAATCCAGAAATATCTCTTACCATAAAACATGGGCTTTTCTTATTACAGCCATTATTCTTTATATTCCTGCTAATCTTTATCCTATATTAATTACAAAAAAGTTTGGAGTACAAACAGAGAGTACGATATTAGGAGGAATTATCCACTTATGGGAAGTTGGCTCTTATCCTATTGCTATTATTATCTTAGTGGCTTCAGTATTTGTTCCTCTACTAAAATTTATTTTTATAACCTATTTACTCATATCAACTAAGTATAATGTTAAATCATCAAGAATAGATAAACATAAACTTTTTTATATAACAGAAGCAATTGGTCCTTGGTCAATGATAGATGTATTTGTAGTCATCATACTCTCTGTGCTTATTCACTTTTCAGGAGTACAAGTATTTCCAGGAACAGGAGCAACGTCATTTGCCCTTATGGTATTTTTTACCATGCTTTCAGCACTTTCATTTGATACAAAATTAATAAAGAAAGAGAGTTAATAGATGAAAAAATACAATGTACCAAAAGTAAAAGAGTCCAAAGGGATTCAAATACTTACTACCATTTGGCTTGTTCCTTTTCTAGCAATGATTATTGCACTGTGGTTAGCCTTTCAATACTACACAAAAATTGGACCAACCATTAAAATCTCCTTTAAATCAAATGCTGGACTTATTGCCAATCAAAGTCAAATAAAACTTCGTGATGTTACAGTGGGAATGGTTACAAAAATTTCACTATCCAATGACGGAAAAGGGGTCATTGTTCAAGCACAAATGAATAAGGAGGTTGCTTCTTATTTAAATAATAAAGCAAAACTTTGGATTGTACACCCTGATGTAGGGTCACATGGGGTTTCAGGACTTGATACACTACTTTCAGGTTCATACATTGAACTTCATGGAATAAAAGAGGAATATACACAGCATCAATTTGTAGGACTTGAAAGTCCATATATAGATACTGATGCAGAAGGAACATATTATCTACTCTCTGCACCTAAAAGCTATAATATCTCAGAGGGGTCGAATGTTTACTATCGTATGATAAAAGTAGGTCGTGTAGAAAGGGTAGGTATTGCCCCAAATGGAGAGAAAATCAATTTTACTATTTTTGTTGAGAAGCAATATACACAATATGTCAATAAAAAGAGTAAATTTTATGCACAAAGCTCTTTCTCATTAGATTTTTCACAAGGAAAACTAGACATGCGTATTGCAAGTATGTCCCATCTTGTACATGGAGGCATCTCTATCTATACCCCTCTTCATACCCTTAAAAGCAATAATAATCAGTATAAAATAGCAAAAGAAGATGTATTTCCACTCTATAAAAATCTAAATCAACTTAAATCCAAACGACTTATGGATGGCGAAGAGAGTAGTATTTATACCTTTGTTTTTAAAAATATTCAACATAAATTAGAGATTGGTTCGCCAATAGAGTTTCAAGGCTTTCAAGTAGGCTATGTAACCGATATTGAAAATCACTTTACAGAAGGCAACCACAGTGTAAATTCTACAATCTATGGTCTATTATATACCTCTGCATTTGTAGAAAAGAGAGAGAGTAATGGAAACTTTGCCCTTGCAACATTGGTTAGAAAAGGGTTAAAAGCAACTCTCAACAAAACTTTACCTTTCGTAGGAGCTGACTATATTGATTTGATATTCGATACAAAAACGAATAAAACACTTGTTAAGATAGGAGAATACACACGTTTCCCAACACAAACAGAGAAAAAATCTTCAAATCTTCTAGGTAATGTTGACTTACTTATTACAAAACTAAAAAACTTACCTCTTGAAAAACTGTTACTCTCTGCAACAAAGATGATTGATGAAAATAGAAGACCGATAAAAAAAGTTTTGACCGATATAGACAAAATTATCGTCAAAAGTGACAAACCTATTGAAAAGATATTCACAGATTTGGAAAAAGTTATAAATAATGTAAATAACATCGTTAACGATTTGAGTAATTTGACAAATAATGATGATTTACAGCAACTACCACAGAGTATTAATCATAGCCTTCAAGAGTTAGAGTTCACATTAAGCGAATTTCAAAATTTTGCACAAGGTTATAATGCAAACTCCAAATTCTCGGCAGAACTTTCAGCAACCTTACTTGAACTCTCACTTGCTGCTGAGTCTATTGGTCGAATAAGCCGTAAACTTGAACGAAAACCAAACTCATTACTACTAGGAGATGACTGATGAAACAGATATTTTTTATACCTATCCTTTTTTTACTCGTATTTACAGGATGCAGTAGTAAAAAAGAGTATTATACATTTGGAGACAATATCAATGGAGTCTCTTCAGCATATACCTCTACAAAAATCATTGCGATAGAGAAAGTAAAAATTCCTAAATATCTTACAGATACCTCTATTGTTTACCAAGTTAGTCCCTATCGTGTTGTTCGACTAAAAAAAGCCAACTGGCTAACTCCAATGAAAAAACGCTTAACCAATGTGCTTATAGATTATCTACAAAAATCATTAAACAACCCTAATATCTATCTCTATCCTTGGGAGAGCAAAAAAAAGAGTGATATAAAAGTATCTTTAAAAATCAAACGCTTTATTGCATATAAAGATGAGGTTATTTTAGAAGCAATGTATCAAATAAAAGATTTAAAAACACAAGAAAATCAAACAAAACTTTTTAATACAAGCATACCTAGTAGCCATGATACCGAAGAGATAATGAAGTCTATGGAGAAAGCATACTTTAAACTTATAAAACAGATAAAAAAAGATATTATTAAATAATATTAAGCTTTGTATGAGTATAATGCTTATATGAAAATCTTAAACCTGCTATATAATTTGCTATCTCTTTTGTTAAAACTAAGTTTTATTCTATTTATAGCATTTATAATTTATATCTATATACCTATTAAAACAACCCAAACAGTTACCTTACCAAAAGGGTCTATTAGCAAAACAATACACCATTTAAATAAGCAAGGTTATAATTTAAATAAAATAGATGCTTATATTATAGATTACTTACTCAATCAACCAAAAAGTGGTACCTTAATCATTGGAGAGGGGAGCATGAGCCGTATTGACTTTTTGAAAAAACTCTCTTCAGCCAAAGAGGCTATTGATATTATAACACTAATTCCAGGAGAGACTCGTCCTATATTTTTAGCTAATATTGCCAAAAAACAAAATTTGAATTTAGAAATATTAGAAAAAGAGTACAGTAAATTTTCTGCATATGAAGAAGCAGGAATTATACCTGATACTTATTATATTAGTAAAAATAGTAGCGAAGAGACTATTATGAAAGAACTAGTAAAGCAAAGTGAAAAACGTTATAAAAAGATTGCACTAGAAGTATTAAAAAAATACGATAAAAAAGAGTGGTTACGAATCTTAACTATCGCCTCTATCATTCAAAAAGAGTCTGCAAATAACCAAGAGATGCCTATTATTGCCTCTGTTATCTACAATCGTCTAAAGAAAAATATGGCTCTACAGATGGATGGTACACTAAACTATGGAAAATATTCTCACGTTAAGGTAACCCCAAAACGGATTAAAACTGATAAGAGTAAATTTAATACCTATGCAAATAAAGGGCTACCACCCTATCCTGTCTGTTCAGTCTCTATTCCAGCGATTAAAGCCTCACTTAATCCTAAAAAAACAGACTACCTCTATTTTATGAGAAATAAAAATGGAGTTCATGACTTTACAGACTCATACAAGGAACATCTAAAAAATATTAAAAGAGCTAAGGCTTTTCCCCTAGAAGGCAAGACAAATTAAAGAACAACCCAGAATATTAAATACCAACTAATTCAAAGCAAACTACATACTTTTATATGATAAAATTTCACAAAATTTTTACTACTTAATAAAGGTATATTATGGCAAAAAAAGAGATTAAAAAAGCAGTATTAGCATATTCTGGTGGACTTGACACCAGTAAGATGAGTACAATTGTGAAGTTGTAACTTTTACAGCAGATTTAGGTCAAGGGGAAGAGGTAGAACCAGCACGTCAAAAAGCTTTGGCTATGGGAATTAAACCTGAAAATATTTTTATTTTGGATTTACGTGAAGAGTTTGTAAAAGATTTTGTCTTTCCTATGTTTAGAGCAAATACTATCTATGAAGGAGAGTACCTTTTAGGAACATCTATTGCAAGACCACTTATCTCTAAAAAGCAAATTGAAATCGCAAATCAGACAGGTGCAGATGCAGTAAGTCATGGAGCTACAGGAAAAGGAAACGACCAAGTACGTTTTGAACTTGGATACCTTTCGTTAAATTCTGATATTGCAGTTATTGCTCCATGGAGAGAGTGGGACTTAAATAGTCGTGAAAAGCTTTTAGCTTACGCAGAAAAGCATGGTATTAAAATTGAAAAGAAAAAAGGTCAAGCATCGCCATACTCTATGGATGCAAACTTACTACACATCTCTTACGAAGGTTTGGTATTAGAAGACCCAAGTAAAGAGCCAGATGAAGATATGTGGTTATGGTCTGTTAGCCCTGAAAATGCTCCTGACCAAGCTGAATACATTACTATTGAGTATAAAAATGGAGACCCAATTGCTATTAATGGCGAAAATATGACTCCAGCTACTATTTTAACAGAACTTAACGCGTATGGAAACAAACATGGTATTGGAAGAATTGACATTGTTGAAAACCGTTATGTAGGTATGAAAGCACGTGGATGCTACGAAACTCCAGGTGGAACAATTATGCTAAAAGCACACAGAGCGATTGAATCTATTACCCTTGACCGTGAAGCATCACACCTCAAAGATGAATTGATGCCAAGATATGCAAAACTCATATACAATGGTTATTGGTGGTCTCCAGAGCGTGAAATGCTTCAATCTGCAATTGATGCAACACAAGAGCATGTAGAGGGAACTGTACGATTGAAACTCTACAAAGGTAACGTAATGGTAGTGGGAAGAGAATCAGTAAAATCTCTATTCTCCGAAGCTCACTCAACATTTGAAGAAGATGATGTTTATGATCAATCTGATGCAGAAGGATTTATTAAGCTTAATGCTCTTAGATTTATTATCGCAGGTAAAAACAGAAAATAATCTCTATTCCGTAACGTTATGTTACGGAATAAAAAAATTAGTTTGTATCTTGGTCTACGATTTTACCAGCAGAAATCCAAGGCATCATTTCACGAAGAGAGTTACCTGTTTTTGTAATAAGTTTCTCTTTGTCGTTTGATCTTTCAGCATTCATTCTTGGGTATCCTGCTTGACCTTCTAAAATAAAGTCTTTGGCAAATCTACCATCTTGAATCTCAGTAAGAATATCTCTCATTGCTTGTTTTGATTCAGGGTTAATCACACGTTTACCTGAAACATAATCTCCATATTCAGCTGTATTAGAGATAGAGTATCTCATATCTGCAATCCCACCTTCAAACATAAGGTCAACAATAAGTTTTAACTCATGTAAACACTCAAAGTATGCAAGTTCAGGAGCATATCCAGCTTCTGTCAATGTCTCAAAACCAGCTTGAACCAATGAAGTTACACCTCCACAAAGTACTGCTTGTTCTCCAAATAAATCTGTCTCTGTCTCATCTTTGAATGTTGTTTCAATAATTGCAGTTCTTCCACCACCAATAGCTGACGCATAAGAGAGTGCTAACTCTTTGGTTGTTCCACTTGGATTTTGACCAACAGCAATAAGGTCTGGAATACCACCACCTCTTACAAATTCAGAACGAACAGTATGACCTGGTGCTTTTGGAGCAATCATGGTAACGTTAATATCTTTTCTTGGGATAATTCTTCCATAGTGAATGTTAAAACCATGTCCAAATGCAATGGTAGCACCCTCTTTAAGGTTTGGCTCAATCTCTGCTTCATAAATTGCTTTTTGGTTCTCATCTGGAAGAAGAATCATAATAACGTCTGCTTTAGCCGATGCTTCAGCTACAGTAAGTGTCTCAAAACCTTTTGCTTCAGCTTTTGCCCATGAAGAACCATTTTTTCTCAGACCAACAACAACAGTTACACCTGAATCTCTTAAGTTTTCTGCATGTGCGTGACCTTGTGAACCGAATCCAATCATTGCTACTGTTTTTGATTTAATGATATTTAAATCACAATCTTTGTCATAAAATACATTTAATGTTGACATTGTTTATCCTTGAAGTTAAAAAAATTTCGCGATTATAGCGTAAGCTTGCTTATGGGTGTTTAAGGATTATCATTACTGTTTGTTTTTAGTGGTTTTGGAAGGCTACTCCAAGATTATCCATGCTTACTTCATCAATCTAGTCTCTCTACTCTATAGAGATATTCTCCTAACTTTTTAAAAACATTCACTTTATAGGAGAAGTATAATTTTATTTTAAAATTGGCTACAATACCAAATGAAAAAAACAACCTACAGAGAGATTCACAACAATATTTTAAATTGGTATAAAAAAAATGGACGAGTTACCCTCCCTTGGAGAAACAGTAGCTCTGCTTATGAGATTTACCTCTCTGAG
>QNZV01000123.1 GCA_003978395.1 Sulfurovum sp.
AGCATGATTGTTCTAATATATTTTATTATATTAAAGCTAAATGGATATAATTAGATAAAAAACATAGACAGGAATTCTATACTGATGAAACAAGAAGACAATATAAATCTTATAGCTATTTTTCATAATTTCTATAGATATAAATGGAGTGTTTTAATCATATTGATTTTTACACTAATTACAACTTTTTTTTATATAAAAAAGCTCACTCCTATATACTCTAGTCATATACTTATTGATATAAGTAACTATCAAAAATCTAGTATTAATTCTCTATTTCCAAATAACTATATAACTAAAGATACAGATACAGAGAGTCTTAGTAATCATGAAATCAAAATTTTAAAATCTCGTCATATTATCTCTAAAGTTTTAGACAAGATTGATTTATCAAAACGATTTTTTATACAAGAAAAGTGGAAAAAGCAAGAAATATATAAAGAACAAGTTCCCTTTATAATAACATTTAAAAATAAGTCTCTTAAAAAGAAGTCTTTTGATTTTATATTAGAAGAGTTAGATAAAGAAAACTTTACACTAATTATCCAAAATTTAAATGGTAAGATAGAAGAAAAATTAGATAAATGTCTCTATGGTCAACTTATTCAAAGAAAAGAGTATGAACTCAAAATTACTAAAAAAATGCTACAATCCTCTCTCGTTGGAGTAAAATATCAAATTATAATTGAAACAAATAAAAATAATTTAATTACACAAATATCTAATAATTTATCTATTCATCAAGAAGTACATAGCCTTCTTCGTATAAGCTATGAAGATAGTGTTTCCCAACGAGCTAAAGATATTCTGACTCAATTGGTTTTAAGTTATAAAAAATATGACTTAAAAGTAAGACAGATGAAAGATGTAAAAAATATAACCTTTCTCAATAAAATGATTATAGAATTAGAAAATAAACTAAAAGAGATAGGTGATATTATAAAAAAATATAGGCTAAATCATAATGAACTCTTGATATTGGGTTCTGAAGATAAAATATTTATGAATACTATAGATAGAAATCGTAAAATTGACTCTTTATCTTTAAAATTAAATGCACTTAAAACAACTAAACAACGTATAGAAAATGGGATATACTCTATCTCTCTACTCCAAAATAGTAATCTTAATACAACAGATATAAACCAACTGATAGAAAAATTAAGAGAAAAAAATGACTATTTAACACTTTTATACCAACAAAAAAATAACTTAGATACAATACTTATTGATGGACTGGCATATAATAATTTATTAAAAAAATTTAAAAATTTAAAAGAGAAATTACGAGAGTTAACAGTAGAATATACAGATGCATATCCTGAAGTCCAAAAGACAAGAGATGACATTACTTTACTTCAATCGGAACTAGAAGAGTATATTCAAAAGAATATAGATAAATCTAATAGAGAGATTATCGTCTTAAAAAAAGAGATTTATAAAACAATCAAGATATTAATTAACTCAATAAACATAGAGTACGCTTCTGTAAAAGCATCCCTACAAAAAGATACAAGAGAGATAGAAAAACTACCAAATTCAACCATGCAATTAAAAGAGCTTAAGAGAACTTTTAAAGTGACTGAAAAGAATTATGAAAAACTACTTCAAAAAAGAAGTGAAGCACTTATCTCTAAAGAATCAACCATTTCAAACATTCAAATTATAGATACAGCCACACTACCAAATTCTCCTATAAAACCAAAAAAGAGTTTTATCTTTTTCTCTGGTCTTATTTTAGGGATTGTTCTCTCTATACTTTATACCTCTATAAGAATTAGTAGAAATAGAAATATTTATAGTGAATATGATATTACACTAGACAACTACTCCCTAATTTATGAAAAAGAGAATATAGAAAAAAGTTTTTGGACACTCATTACGCATCTTGAAAAACTAACTCCTATAGAAAAGTCAAAAATTATACTTCTCTCGGCCAGTGATTACAAAGAAAATAAAACACTCACCGTACAAAACCTTACACTAAAGTTATCAGAAATTGGAAAAAGAGTCCTTATAATAGATTTTGATGTCTACTATCCCAATTTAACAAAAGGGTTAAATCAAAGTTTATCCTTAGGGCTAAGTACGATATTAACAAGTAAACACTCATTCGATGAGATTGATGTTAATCTATATATTAATGCAATAAATCAGAATAATCAATATGGAAATATAGATATATTATCCTCTGGTCCTACGCTACCTAATGGTTCTTCTCTTATATTCAACTCAAAAATATCATCCTTAATAGAAATACTCTCTGAGAAATATGATTATATCCTTATTGATGCACCTCCAGTTGGAAAATATCCTGAAATCAGTATTTTATTAAATTATGTAAATATATTTTTAGTGGTAGCAAAAATAGGAAAAACAGATAAGTACTTTTTTGATAAACTTCCCAATAAAGAGGAAAAAGATATGGAAAAAATTATTTTCTTAACATAAAGTTTAAAGATAATTTATAAGAGTATAGAGATATAATAGCGTTTTAAATAAAATCAATAAAAAGATATGATATGAATTTCGATTTAACCATTAATCCAATAAATGATATAGAAGCTGATATAGAACTTATTATCATTATAGATAAAAACTTTAAACACAGATTTGTACAAGATAAGAAATTACTAAAAAAATCAGGTTTTAAAGCAACACAAGATGAAACATGCCTATTAATAGAAAAAGATAGGCTCTATGTTGGTATGGATAGTTTGACAAGCTCAAATATGAGAACAGCTATTGCATCAGCAATAAGAAGCCTCTCCTCTGCACAATACGAAACGCTAAAAGTAGCTTCTTACATGAATAACCCTAAATGTACAGCAATACTTAGAGCTATGGTAGAAGGTGCTGTTTTGGGAGCTTATAGTTTTGATAAATATAAAACATCAAAATCAGAACAATCAATTGCAGAGATTATTATCTCTATAGAAGAGTACAATGAATATTCACTAGATATTAAAAAATGTGCCATTGCTCTAAATAAAGGTCAAATAACAGCAGAAGCTACCAACTTTACACGAGATATTGTAAACATAACTCCTGAAGATTGCTACCCTAAAACGATGGCAAATATCGCCAAAGATTTAGCAAAAGATAGTAGCTTAGAGTGTAAAATTTTAAAACCAAAAGAGCTAAGAGCTGAAAAAATGGAGACACTTTTAGCTGTAGCACGTGCATCTCGTCATAAACCAAGAGTAATTCACTTAACTCATAAACCTAAAAATCCTAAAGCTATTATTACTTTAGTAGGAAAAGGGCTTACTTATGATTCAGGTGGATTAAGCCTAAAACCTGCTGATTATATGGTTACAATGAAATCAGATAAGAGTGGAGGAAGTGCTGTTTTAGGAATAATGAAAGCTGTTAGTGAGATGAATTTAGATGTTGAAGTTCATGGGTTTGTGGGTGCTGTTGAGAACATGATAGGTGGAGATGCCTATAAACCTGATGATGTACTCATTGCTAAAAATGGGAAAACTATTGAGATAAGAAATACCGATGCAGAGGGACGTTTAGTTTTAGCTGATGTTTTGTGCTACGCTCAACAAGAGGTTCAAGCCGATTATCTTTTTGATTATGCAACCTTAACAGGTGCTTCTGTTGTGGCTGTGGGTCACTATACCTCTTCGATTATGGGAAATGCCGATGAGCCTAAAGATATGATGATTACTGCAGCAAAAAGCTCTGGCGAATTGGCAACTAAATTAGACTTTAACAACTACTTAAAAAAGACTCTAAAGAGTGAGATAGCCGATATTTGTAATATCTCAAATGTTAGATATGGTGGAGCTATTACAGCAGGTCAATTTTTAGAAGAGTTTATTGATGAGAATCATAAAGACAAATGGGCTCATATCGACATTGCAGGACCTGCCTTTGTAGAGCATGTTTGGGGAGAGAACCCTCATGGTGCATCTGGAGCAGGAGTAAGAATTACACTTAGAATGCTAGAAAAACTAGCACGAGGCTAAACTGTTAGCCAGTTTCCACAATCACTGTGGAAACTTAATTAATATAATTTAATATAAAATAGACTATAATGTTTTATGAAAATATTAATTATGAATAAAAAATACTTCAAACTCCTCTTTTTTGCCACAGCAATTATCGTTTTTATTTTAGCTACAGTAAGCGATGACCATGTTCATATGCATCATCAATATGCTGATAAAATCAAACACATTACGGCTTTTTTTACATTATCATTACTTCTTAATCGAGCCTCTTCTACCATAGCACACCGTCTACGAAATATGATTGCTCTACTCTTGTTTGGTCTATTCATTGAAGTAGCACAATATTTTATCCCTAGTCGTGATTCAGATTGGATGGATGTTCTTGCTGATTTTATAGGAATACTATTTTTTCAACTTAGTTATTCATCTTTTAAAACTCTAAAAGAGCTTAGAGAGAGAGGAAAAATTAAATCAAAGAGCCTATAACCAATATTTAGCTAAAATCCCATACTTATTTACACACAAGGAATACCATGGGATTAAGCATCGGACTTGTAGGATTACCAAACGTTGGTAAATCAACCACATTTAACGCCCTAACTAAAGCACAAAATGCAGAGAGTGCCAACTACCCTTTCTGTACCATCGAACCAAACAAAGCAGTTGTACCTGTACCAGATAGCCGTTTAGAAGAGTTAGCAAAAATTGTAAACCCTGAAAAGATTCAATACTCTACTTTAGATTTTGTAGATATTGCAGGCTTAGTAAAAGGGGCTAGTAAAGGCGAAGGTTTAGGAAATAAGTTTCTATCAAATATTCGTGAAACAGAAGTAATTTTACATATTGTAAGATGTTTTGAAGATGACAATGTTGTTCATGTTGAGGGTTCTATCGACCCTATTCGTGATGTTGAAATTATTGAACAAGAGCTTCTGTTTGCAGATTTGGATGCAGTTGAAAAACGTATTCAAACACTTGCTAAAAAAGCACGTGGAAATGACAAAGAGGCAAAAACTCAACTTGTAGTAGTAGAGAAACTTTTAGAACATATAGCAGATAATAATCCTGTCTCAACGTTTGAAGATATTGAGACCGATGAATTTATTGCCATGAATAAAGATTTACGTCTTCTAACCTCTAAAGAGATTATGTATGGGGCAAATGTTGATGAAGATAGTTTAGAAGAAGATAATGAATTTGTTAAACAGCTAAAAGCCTATGCAAAAGAGCGAAATTCAGAAGTTATCAAACTCTGTGCAAAAATGGAAGAGGAGATGGTAGACTTTGATGATGAAGAGCGTGAAGAGATGCTTAATGACCTTGGTATAAAAGAGAGTGGATTAGAACAGATTATCCATAAAGGTTTTAGTAAACTTGGTCTTCAATCCTACTTTACAGCAGGAGTCAAAGAGGTTCGAGCATGGACAATTCGTCAAGGAACCCCAGCACCCAAAGCTGCAGCTGTCATTCATAATGATTTTGAAAAAGGTTTCATCCGTGCCGAAGTTATTGCCTATGAAGATTTTATAGAATTTGGTGGAGAAAACGGTGCTAAAGAGGCAGGTAAAAACCGACTAGAGGGAAAAGAGTATATCGTTCAAGATGGCGATATAATGCACTTTAGATTTAACGTATAGTTAAAAAGGTGTAGTAATTATCTACACCTTGATTATTTATTTTCATTAAAACTCTTCTTTAAAGACAAACTTTTTATTATCAATATAATATTTAAACGTCTCTAAACTCTCATCAGAAGAGTCAATACGAATAGAAGCCAAAATATCATCACTCTCTTCCCATGTTTCATGCCAATAAGATATGGCTTTAAAGTTGATGTATTTTCCACTCAAAATAGTCTTGAAAGCATCTTCTAACCACTCTGACTTATTACCTAGTGGATGGTTATCTGTCACTCCAAACTCTAAGAGAGCAATAGGTTTTTTAGTTGATATTTCTTTAATAGTTTTGTATCGTTCTGCTAAAATTTGGCTAAAACTATCCCAATAATTCTCTTTTGGATTTTGAGCTCCATACAAACTAACACCTATCCAATCTATATAATCATCTCCAGGATAATAATATTTAGCCCTATTCCACTCTTTGTCTGGATTAGAGTACATATCAGCATGAAAGAACCAAGTTACATGCTTTACATTTTCATCTCTAAAAATATCTATAATATGCCGATAGGCATCACGGTATCGCTCTGCTCCATCATAATAGTTTTTGTCCCCATACTTATCTTTTGTATCTTTACCATTAAAAATTCCACTCCAACCAAACCAATCTCCATTGGCTTCTACAGCAAAATCTATGAGTAGTGGAACATCATGAGCCTTGGCATCTTTTGCCCACTGCCGAAGCTCCTTGTCAAAATTACCATTAATAATATTACTCATGCTAAACTTTGGCTCTTTTACAAATTGCTCTTGGGTACTTCTTGGCATCAGACGAACAAAAGGGATAATTCCTTCTTTATTAATAATATCAATAGCCTCTTTAGGATAGATAATTCCATTATACCAATTTTGAGAAAAATATGCCCAAAGTGGTTTTCTCTCAATTAGTTGTTCAAAATCTATTAAACGTCTCTTTGTTACCTTATCTTCTGAACCCCCAAAATCAGGAAATGCTCCAAAATATATTTTATCTCCACTTGGAGGCTTAAGCTTTAGGTTATCAATTGATTTACTAGAAGTTGAGCTATTACAACCTATAAAAAAAATAGCTATTAATAATATAAAAAGCTTATTTTGCATAACAATTATGCCTTAATCCCATACAGTTTTAAGAGACTCTCAACCTTTGGTTCTCGTCCTAACCACTGTCTGTAAAGCTCACTCATATCCTCTGAACCACCTCTATTTAAAATATACTTTTGATACCCTTCTGCTTTCTCTTTATTAAACCCATTTTCATCAATACACGCATAAAATGCATCTGCACTTAGAACTTCTGCCCATTTGTAGCTGTAGTAACCTGCTGAATATCCACCTGCAAAGATATGGGCAAATCCATTTTGAAACTTATTGTATTCTGGCACAGGTAAAAGAGCTGTCTTTTTACGAATTTCATTAAGTAACTCTTGAACCTCTTCTCCTTGATGGAGTTTTTTATGAAGATTAAAATCAAAGAGCGAAAATTCAACTTGCCGTAAAATTCCTAATGATGCTTGATAATTTTTAGTATCTTTTATCTTATCTAAGAGTTCATCACTCATTGGTTCATTCGTCTCATGATGAAATGCAAAACGTTTTAAAATAGGTTTTTCATAAGCAAATGCCTCTAAAAACTGTGAAGGGAACTCAACCACATCCCATGCTACGCCATTGATTCCTGAAACAGAACGCTCATTACACTCCCCAAATAGGTGGTGGATTCCATGACCCATCTCATGAAAAAGTGTTACCACATCATCATGACGCAACAGACTTGGATTCTCTTCTGTTGATGGCGAAAAGTTACAAACGATAAAAGCTGTAGGCAGATGTTTTTCTCCGATAGCATCAATAAAGTGTGTCTCCCAATCGTGCATCCATGCCCCACCTCGCTTCTCTTTTCGTGCTTCCAAATCAAAATAGACTCTTCCTGCTAACTCCCCTGCTCTATAAATATCAAATGTCTTTACTTTTTCATTCCATACAGTTACCTTTACAGACTTAAACTCTACAGAAAATAATTCAGAAACCACATCAAGCATTCCTCTTAAAACTTTGGTTTGTTCAAAATAGGGTTTGGTCATACTATCATCAAAATCAAACTTCTCTTTTTTTAACTTTTCAGAGTAATACGCCACATCAAACCCTTTGAAATCCTCTATCCCATCGGTTCGTAAAGCAAAATCTTTTAACTCTTCTAACTCCTCTTTTGCTTGTGGAAGTGCTTTATCTCCTAGCTCTTCTAAAAATTTAGTAACCTCATCTGTACTATTAGCATCTTTGGTTGCTAACGAATATTCTGAAAAACTTTTAAAACCCAATAGTTTTGCTTTTTTCTGTCGTAACTCCATCAACTCATCAATAACTTTAGCATTTTCAGGGGCTCTTGATGCATATGCTTTTGCAATCTCTTCACGATAGTGACGACTTGTTCCATAGGTCATGTACGCTAAGTACGAAGGTATTTGCAAGGTAAATTTATAAACATTTTTTCCATCTATCTCGGTTCTTGCTTGTGCCAAATCACTCTCTGGAATCTCTGCCACATCTTTTTCATCAGTTATAATCATCTCAAATGCATTCGTAGCATTTAATAGATTTTGAGAAAAGCTATTTCCCAATTCACTAAGCTTCATCTCAATCTCTTCAAGCTCTTTTTTCTGCTCTAATGGCAACTCTGCACCTGCTAAAACAAAACCACGAATATCGTTATCAATTACTTTTTGAGCTTGGGAGTTAGATGAGGTTATTTTTTTAATCTTTTCAAAAAGAGCTTCATTTTGAGCAATAGTACTTGAATATTTAGAGAGTTGAGGTAACGACTCTTCATATGCTTTTTGTGTCGCTTCTGAATTTTCTACCGAATTCAAATGAGAAAGTGGCGTAAAAAAGTTCCCCAACTCCTCTTCTAAATCTTGAAGAGGTTTTAATACCCCTTCATAACTCTCATCATCACTCTTTGTAATTTTATCAATGGTCTCTAATTGATTTGCTAATAACTTCTCTAAATCTTTTGGAAACTCTTCTAAATTATCTATTTTAAATTCTTGAAATTGCATTTTTTATCCTATAGTATTTATTCTGTGAATTATACCAAAAGTATATAGAGATGAAGAGGTAGTAAAGGTCGATGATTTAAAAATTAGTGTATAATTTCCTATTATATTTCAAGGAACACCATTGTCATTCAAAACCCTAAATCTAAGTCCGAAACTTCTAAAAACAATAGAGAGCTTGGGCTATACTAAGCCTTCTGAGATTCAAGAAAAATCCATTCCTCTGTTATTAAAAAGAAAAGATATACTTGCTACTTCTCAAACAGGAACAGGGAAAACAGCTTCTTTTAGTTTTCCTTTATTAGAGAATTTAAAAGAGAGCAATGAAAAGAAAACAGGAGATGAACGGTATAAAATAAAAGCTCTAATTCTTGCTCCTACGCGTGAGTTGGTTATTCAGATTCATAATAAAATCGAAATTTATGGAGAGAATTTTACGCATAAATCAGTAGCACTCTATGGTGGGATAAAACTGGGTTCACAGGTTTCAGCCATTCGGTCTGGTGCAAACATTGCTATTGGAACAACTGCTAGAGTATTGGAGCATGTCAAAAATAAATCTTTGAATCTATCAGCGGTTGAGATTGTTATTTTGGATGAAGCAGATAAGATGCTAGAGATGGGATTTATTGATGATATTCGAGCGATTCTTGCCAAACTTCCAAAAGAGAGACAATCTGTTATGTTTTCAGCTACCTTTCCTAAACCTATTATGAGTTTGGCAAAATCATTTTTGAAACATCCTATTACCATTGAAGTAGACAAAGAAAATCTCTCGGCACAACAGATAAGCCAAGTTGTAAACTATGTAAATGAAGAAGATAAAACGCCCCTACTCTCTACTATTATTCGTTCAAATGGGTGGAGTCAAGTTTTGGTATTTACCAATACCAAACTCCAAGCAGATAAAATTGTCGAAGCACTACGAAGCGATAAAATCAAAGCCTCTGCCATTCATGGAGACAAAAGCCAAAGAATGAGAATAGAAGCACTTAAAAGCTTTAAAGAGAATCGTATTGCTGTACTTGTAGCAACAGATGTTGCTGCAAGGGGAATTGATATTATAGATTTACCACACGTTATCAATTTTGAATTGCCTCTGAATAATGAAGATTATATTCATAGAATTGGGCGAACAGGTCGTGCAGGTAAAAAAGGAGAAGCACTCTCTCTTGTCTCTAAAAAAGAGCTTACGCAACTCAAAGAGATAGAAGAGTTGGTAAATAAGAAATTAGAGACTCAAGAGACAGAAGGATTTCCATTTGAGCCTCATACCAAGGTTACCAATAGAAAATCCAAAAAAGAAGATAAGAAAAAAGGTATAAATCTTAAAAAAGCAAAAGAGTTAGCTGAAAAGATGATGGGAAAAGAGGGACTTCATCCTCAAACTAATAATAAAAGGAGCAAATCAAACTCTAAAAGCCCTAAAAATAAACGTCATTTCTAACTTTTATAAAAAAATCAATAATATAATTCTAATTAAGAGTAATTTTATCTGATTAAGGATATAATTACCCTATATCTTGAGTAGATGAAGTAATTTTTTATTCATTCCTCCTTTTAAAATTGATAGATAAATTGCATTAAGCATTATTAGCCATTAATACTTAAACTTTTTTGCTTCACTACTTAAGATTAAATCTCTCTTTGATATAATATCTTTAATAAAATAGCATAAAGAGTTTCTATGAACAACTGGTTTCAATTCGACAGACGTATTCTTCAACAAATTAATTTCCTACTAATTTTACAACTTATTCCTATATTTGCTATTTCATCCTATCTTGTCTATGAAATTAACCAGCATCTATTTAATAAACAGATGATTTACTATGGTATTTCAGCAGGTGCTTTTTTTCTTACTTTTTTAATACCATGGCGTAAATTAGAGTGGCTTATACCTCTTGCTTATTGGATTAACTTACTATTACTTCTAAGTGTTGAACTCTTTGGAAAAAAGATATTAGGAGCTCAACGATGGATAGAGATTCCTGGCTTAGGTGTAACTCTACAACCTTCTGAATTTATCAAAATCACAGTACTTCTGATGCTTGGCTATCTTATTTCTAGAACCCCCCCTCAAAAAGATGGCTATGAGTGGAAAATGTTTGCTAAACTCTCTTTCTATATTCTATTGCCCTTTTTACTTATTGCAAAAGAACCTGACTTAGGTACAGGGCTAGTACTTCTTCTTACTGGATTTGGCGTACTATTTGTAGTTGGAATCCAAGCCCGTATTTGGCTTACGCTTATACTGGTCTTAGGATTAACAGCACCTATTCTCTATACTCATGGACTAAAACCCTATCAAAAACAGCGTATTGCAAACTTTATGGGAGAACCAAGCTATCATGTTCAACAATCTATGATTGCCATTGGTTCAGGTGGGCTACATGGACAAAAACGAGAAGAAGCAACTCAAACCCAACTAAAATTTCTACCTGTATCTTCCACTGACTTTATATTTGCATATCTAGGTGAACGCTTAGGGTTCCAAGGAATGATGATAACCATTTCTCTCTATATTGCATTAATCTTACACTTAATGTTTATTGCCATGCACAATGAAAAAGATTATTACGTTCGAGTCTTCTCTTCGGGCATTGCTTTTCTCTTTTTTATCTATATGACGGTTAATATCTTAATGACCATTGGATTAGCCCCTGTTGTGGGGCTTCCTCTACCTATGTTTAGCCACGGAGGGACATCTTTTATCATTTTTTCTATTCTTTTTGGAATTTTAGAGAATTTACTTGCTTTTCGATTCTATTTTATGTATAATTCGGACTCAAAAATAACGATGATGAAAAAATAATTTTTTCACATAATAGTTTTTGCTCTACAAAAGTGGGTTCTTAGCTCAGCTGGTTAGAGCACTCGGCTCATAACCGAGTGGTCCGGGGTTCGAGTCCCCGAGAACCCACCACTTCATAAATTAATCCTATTCAATAACCTCTACTAAGAAACAATAATCTAAAACTCTTCTATAGTTTAAGTTAGTCTAATTCCTAATAGTCACTTAAAAAAAGAGTATCAAATTATTGATACTAAGTTTAAAAAAACATAAAGAAACATTTAAAAATTATGTTAGAAATACTTTTTATATAGAAAATAAACATAAAGTGAACATACTTATAATTTATGATTATTTTAAGTAAATGTTAACTGTTTAAATTATAGTATTTATAGCGTATAGTCACATTACGTCA
>QNZV01000068.1 GCA_003978395.1 Sulfurovum sp.
AACTGTAATTACTGTATTGTTAAAGGTAGCTGCTACGTAAACAACACCTTTAGCAATATTCTTTTTTGCTTTTTTCTTAGCCATTAATCAATCCTCGCTTATGCTGCGCCAACAGTTTTTCTTTTACCCTTACGAGTTCTAGCATTTGTCTTAGTTTTTTGACCTCTACATGGTAGACCACGTCTATGTCTAAGTCCTCTATACGAACCAAGATCCATAAGACCTTTAATATCCATAGTTACTTTTTTTCTAAGATCACCTTCCACCATGAAATTCTCTTGAATCTCATTACGAATTGCTGCTGCTTGAGTATCTGTTAATTCAAAAACTCTTGTATTATAATCAATACCTGTAGCATCAAGAATTAATCTTGAACTATGAAGACCTATACCATAAATATAAGTTAATCCGTATTCAATTCTCTTTTTTTTAGGTAAATCAACACCTGATATACGTGCCATGCTTATCCTTGTCTTTGTTTATGTTTTGGATTTTTGCAGATAATTCTTACGATACCTTTTCGCTTGATTATCTTACAATCATCACACATTTTTTTTACTGATGGTCTAACCTTCATTGGTTACTCCTAAAGTGTGTTTTTGCACCTATATTGCGCATGGTTGGATGAAAACAGCAAACTGTTATCCAACCAACTCTTATATAATCAGTGCCTATTATATAAAAATTCTTCACGCAGAATTACACTAAATCTGGATTTAGGTCGCGAATAGTAACAAAAGGATGATTAGTTTTGACTTATATTTTTAATATTAATGGATTTTTTATTAGTTTTTGTTGAAGAAGATGCAGTTTTTCTGCTTAAAGAGACTTTTTTAATGATGCGTTGAAAAACGCACCCTACTATTTCATTGCAAAAGGATTCATTCCACCCATCATTCCCATAGCTTGAGATTTTTTATTATCTTCTACCATTTTAAGCACATCATTCACAGCAGAAATCAAAAGAATTTGCAAAGAAGACTTATCTTCTAAAAGAGAATCATCAATAGTAATATCAATAATTTCATTTGCTCCATTGGCTGTCACTTGCACCATTCCACCACCAGCTTTTGCTGTCATAGTAATACTTTTAGCTTGTTCTTCCATCTCTTTTGCTTTAGATTGAAGCTCTTCCATCATAGCTCCCATCTTGCTCATATCTAAACCTTCAAACATTATTTTAATCCTTTAAATTCTTGTGCTATACTGTTATCATCTTCTAAAATAACTATTTTAGGTTTAAACTCATCAGCCTCTTTTTCACTCATACTTGCATAGGCAATAACAATGATTTTATCTCCAACATGTACTTTACGAGCTGCTGCCCCATTTAAACACATCTCTTTTTTTCCTGCCTCTCCTGGAATAATATAGGTAGAGAATCGTTCTCCATTATTAATATTAACAATGTCTACTTTTTGTCCAACACGCATGTTAGAGGCATCAAGTAAATCTTGATCAATAGTTATTGAACCTACATAGTGTAAATTAGCTTCAGTTACTGTCGCTCTGTGCAATTTACTATAGAGCATGGTAATGTTCATTAGGGTGGTCTCCGTAATTTATGATTTTTTAGTATTATAGCAGATTATTATTTAGGGAAAGAAAATTAATTTTATAGTAGCAAGAGAGTCATACTCTTGCCTAAAAAGATTACTTCACCATCGAAGATGGGGATACAGGTTCACCCCACATCTGTTCAGGAATAACAAGCTCGTTTACAACATTCCCTCCAATAATATGCTCTTCAATAATTCTATCAATTTTCTCTTTTGTTAATCCTACATACATAGTATGTCCAGGTTCTACTAAAATAACGGGACCTTGCTGACAACGGTTCAGACATGAAGTTTGAATAGGTTGAACAGTACCAATAATACCTTTTCTCATAAGTGTCTGAGAAAGGTACTGCATAAGTTGTTGTGACTCTGGATTGTTTTGACTTACACAGCTTGGTTTTGGCATTCCAGGAGGTGCAGATTGCTGACATTTAAATATATAAAATGCTGGTTGAGGTATTCCTATCATGGTTTAATCCTTTGATTTTTAATTAGGAGTAATATACTCTTAGTTAAAAAAGGATTAGCTTAATTGTAATAAAAAAAATTCTGCTCACTTATAATTAAAAAAAAATTAAGCGACAAAGTAACACTATTTTAGATAAGGAGTAGCTGCTCTAAAACTTATACCATTATTTTTACCTTCATCATCTGTTAATGCTCCAGCCACACCCTCTGAAACATTTAGGATAGTTCCACCTCTTACAATAACTCCATAAGGATCCTTATCAGGTCCAATACCATGCCCCAAATCTTGTGTACTATGTGAGCCATCAATTAAAAACTCTAATAGTGATAAATCAACATCCCACCAATCAGGAATCTTATCTATATCAAAAGTATAATGACCAAAAGTATCTCTTAGCTGAACTAAATTTCTCAGATATTCCTTATGCTCTTTTCCAAACTCATCAATAACTAAAGAGTAAGTATAAAGAGGAATTTCAGGATCTATACCTAAAAGACCATTTCTAATATGTCGTCCATCTCCATTATTGACTGAATCTGCATCTAAAAGTTGCTTTACCTGCATATACTGTTTCAGAGAGGGCATAGTAATATTTAAATCTAGCTCTGTGTTATTGTTTTTATCCTTAAGTTTATACTCATGTAAACAAACCAATGCAAGATAAGGAGTCATGTGACTAATTCGTTTTTGACCTGCAATACTATCCTCATCAAAAATTAACTCATTTCCTGCTAAAGCAATTGTTTCAGATAAATGCTTCTCATCGTAAGAAGTTAATTTAATGTTTTTATTTAAAACTTTAAAATTTGCAGAGATATATTGATTTACATTCCCAACTTTTTCAATAACTATTTCACTTGGGATAACAATCCCTGTACTTCTAGCCTGATACCTAGATATCCAAAAACCAGCTTCTTTTATCCCATCTCCATCTACATCAAAACCACCAGGAACATAAGCATAACCATGCTCTTCTAAAATCTTTGCTTCCTTACTATCTGTTATAAAAGGACAATGAGTACTACTGTCTAATGGATTACCATTTGCACAACTATTCTCTTTTTGATTTACTTGACCATCTCCATCACTATCGTTAGTTGGATCTAAAGCATTAATAATATCACTCTTTATATTAGGAATAGCATCTATTGCAGGAGTTGGATTAAAACCATTTTCTTTTGTCTCAGGAGTAGTTAAACATGTTGTATTAAATTCTCCTATTGCATAAGAGTAAATTTCAATACCATCATCAACTCCATCTCCATCTGTATCTTTTTTACTAGCATTGGTCTCATAATTCAATACCTCGAATCCATCTAAAAGACAATCTCCATCTGTATCTGGATTTGTAGCATTCAAATCATCTCTATTTACTTCTATATAGTCTGAAAGTCCATCATTATCACTATCACTATTTTTTGGATTAGTAAAATAAGAGATTATCTCTTCTCTATCGGTTAGTCCATCTCCATCTGTATCTGCATTTGTGGCATTGGTATCATAAATATTAATTTCATCTCCATCTTTAAGCCCATCTCCATCACTATCTTCATTTTTAGGGTCTGTTAAATATAAAATTATTTCTTTGCCATCTTTTATACTATCTCCATCTGTATCTGCATTTGTGGCATTCGTATCATAGGTAAATATCTCTTCTTTGTCACTTATTCCATCTCCGTCGCTATCTGCATTTGTTGGATCTGTATTATATGTACATATCTCTTCTCTATCAGTTATGCCATCTCCATCGGTATCTATATTTGATATATTTGTATCATAGTTAGCACATATCTCTTCCCTATTGAAATCATTTCTATCACTATCTCCCTCTGCTCTTACACCTTGAACACTACTTTTACTCTTGATTCCAGATGCTCTATCCTCTCCACAAGCAGAAAGAGCGAATAAAACAGTAATAAAAAGTAATATAAACTTCATATCTCTTAATCTAAAAAACATTATCTTCTCCTTCTTGGATAACTTAATATCGCCTCAATACGACGATTTTTAGCCTTACCCTCTTCTGTTTTATTTGAAGCAATAGGCATACTCTCTCCTTTTCCTTCTGCATGAACTCTAGAAGAGCTAATACCTCTAGCAATTAAGGCTTGAACTACAGAATTTGCTCTTCTATAAGAGAGACTCTTATTCAATGAAGCAGAACCTACACTATCCGTATGCCCAACAATCGTAACCATACTTCCTCTATTTTTAAGTAAAAAATCTGCAAACTCCTCAACTTTTATCATGGAGGAGTCTCTAATTGTAGATGAGTTACTTGCAAAATGAATTTTTAATGTTGCTTTTATAGGACAACCATAGCCATCAACCGAAAAATTACATGGAGTATTTGGA
This sequence comes from Sulfurovum sp., assembly GCA_003978395.1. Taxonomy (GTDB): domain Bacteria; phylum Campylobacterota; class Campylobacteria; order Campylobacterales; family Sulfurovaceae; genus UBA1140. The sequence continues at coordinate 4,384 of QNZV01000068.1, forward strand.
CATTGGTCTAATCTATCTTCTACGCCATCTCTATCAAAATCAGATGCTGAAATTTTAATAGAACACTCATTGTTATTTGAATAAATAATTTTAGGTTCACGAATAATAATTGGTTTTATTCTCTCAATAACTTTTATAGGTTTTATTACTCTCTTTTTAACAACAGTTTTTTTATAATTCAAAGGAATAGTTAACCCTGCAGTAAAAATAGCTTCATTATTTTCATCTTTACCTCCTAAAATCTGAAGCATTCTACCTTCTACTTTTGCACTATAACCATCTTTAATATCCATACGAAGACCTGCGCCCCCTTGAACAAAAGCATGACTCTCTATAATATCTTTTGTCTCCCCATTAACTTTTTCATATCCTATACCAGCAACTACATAAGGAGAAATATTTGTCTTGTTTTCATATTCATAAACTCCATTAATAGAAGCCTTAATAAAAGAGTCTGCTTGTTCTCTTTTTAAATTTACATACTCTAAATCAACTCTTGGACTAATTACATAAGAGTTATTTTGATAACTTAATCCAAATGTTGGATTTTCAAATTTGGAGCCATTGCTATTTTTTGTAGAAACTACTCCCATATTAATACCTATCTCTGTCTCTGGCACTGTTGCATATAACAATGTTAACATTGTGATAATATACAAAAAAAAAATCTTAATCATTACATCTCCTTGTAAAATAATTATTTAATTTCAACTATAATTAAGATTTTAACATATTCATGCATCAGTTTGCATATTTATTTATATTTTTCTTAAAAATTATATATTCTTTTAATCTTTTATAACAATTTTATTATATATGTTGATATTAGATAGTTCTATATGTTGTAAAATATTTTTTTAATTAAAAAAGTCAATCAAAGTTATTTTATGTTTCTTTATCAAGTGAGCTTTAGCTACTATTACAATATGAATAAACTAGAGACCCTACAATACTATTTTGGACACGAAAAATTTAGAGAACAACAAGAAGAGGTTATTGATGCCATTTTAAATCATCAAGACCTACTCATGATACTCCCCACAGGAGGAGGAAAGTCTCTCTGTTACCAACTCCCCTCTCTTTTGATGTCAGGAGTTACGGTGGTTATCTCTCCACTACTTGCACTCATGCATGACCAAGTACTTGCACTACAAGAGAATGGAATTCCATCTGCTATGTTAAGCTCTATGCAAACTCTTGAAGAGACACGAGAGATAGAGCAACAATTGCGTTCTAATCAAATTAAACTTCTGTATGTTGCACCAGAGCGTTTGATGAACGACTATTTTTTAACTTTTTTACTTGAATTAAATATAAATTTTTTTGTAGTTGATGAAGCCCACTGTGTGAGTGAATGGGGTCATGAATTTAGAGAACATTATCGAATGCTCTCTCAACTAAAAATCTCTTTTCCCTCCTCGACTATTGCTGCGTTTACAGCCACAGCTACCGAGTTGGTTCGTGAAGATATTTTGAGTAACTTAAAGCTCAAAAACCCTAAAGTAGTTACAGGTTCTCTCTTTAGAAATAATTTGACAATTAATGCTCAACACCGTCAAAGCGATGGGCGAAAGCAACTTGTAGAATTTTTAAAAGAGCATCAAAATGAAGCAGGAATTATTTATGCTTTTTCACGAAAACAGACAGAATCTCTTGCCAACTATTTAAAAACTCAAGGCTACAAAGCAGAAGCGTATCATGCAGGGCTGAAAACAGAGATAAAAAATTCTCTCTTTGCAGATTTTGTTTCAGACAATTTAGATATTGTTGTAGCTACTATTGCCTTTGGGATGGGAATTGACAAAAGTAACATACGTTTTGTTGTTCATATGAATTTACCTAAAACCCTAGAAAATTATTATCAAGAGATAGGACGTGCAGGAAGAGATGGGCTTCAAGCAACAACACTTTTACTCTTTTCTACAGCCGATATTCTCCAACAAAAATCTTTTATAGAAGCCCTACCTGATAGCCCATATAAAGAGAATGCTTTTGAAAAAATCAATACCATATCTCGTTTTGCTAACTCTGAATCGTGTAGACATCAGCAGATAGCCACCTATTTTCATGATACAATAGAAGCATGTAAAATAGTTTGTGACAACTGTCTCTACCCTGATAAAGATATTATTAAAATAACCCAAGATGCACAAAAATTACTCTCTACTATCTATAGAACCAAACAATCTTTTGGTCTACATTATGTCATAGATATTTTAAGGGGAAGTAAAGAGCAACGTATCTTAAGTAATACCCACAATGAACTCTCTGTTTATGGTATAGGAGCAAACTACTCCAAAGCACAATGGCTAACAATTGCCGATAAACTGTTAGAGTTAGGAGCTATTGGTATAGGCGAATATAAAGTTTACCATCTATTAGAACGGGGAGTTACAATTTTAAAAGGTCAAGAGGAGGTTTCAATTAGAGCAAAAAGATTAATCATACAAAAAGCAAAAGCCAAGAAAAAAGTAAACTACTTTGATGATTATGAAGTTGAAACTTTTGATAAACTAAAAGAGTTACGAAAATCTATTGCAAGTGAGAATAAGATTCCTCCTTATATTGTTTTTTCCGATAAGACACTTAAAGAACTCTCTAATATTATGCCTAGCAACAAAGAAGAGATGCTCGATGTTCATGGAATAGGAGAGGTAAAGTTTGAACGTTATGGTCAAGCTTTTTTAGAACTGATTAAGGAGATAGAAAATGCCTAGTTTATGTGGGATTGATGAAGCAGGAAGAGGTCCTTTAGCTGGAGATTTAGTGATAGCAGGTGTTGTTTTGCTAAAAGAGGTAGAAGGCTTAATGGATTCAAAAAAATTAACAGAAAAAAAGCGAGAAATATTATATGAACTAATTATTAAAAATAGTCATTACCATATTGTTTCATTTTCTCCTCAACAAATTGATAAAGATGGGCTGAGTCTATGTCTCAATAAAGGTTTAGAAGAGATAAAAGATAAACTTAGTGCCGATATTTATCTTTTTGATGGAAATCAAACTTTTGGAGTTTTAGGAATTAATACAATGATAAAAGCAGATACAAAAGTAGTTGAGGTATCAGGAGCTAGTATTTTAGCAAAAGTCACACATGACCGAGCCATTATAGAGGCATCAAAAAAGTTTCCCCTTTATGGTTTCGAAAAGCATAAAGGGTATGGAACAAAAGCCCATATAGAAGCGATTAAAGAGTATGGCTACTGCAATATTCATCGCCGTAGCTTTAAGATTAAAACTCTATAGACTCTTTCTGCACTAAATGAACTCCTATCAGCATAGTAAGAAATATCATTAGAAACAGACTTAGTGTAGAGAATACAGGAATGTTCTCAGTGTATGGTTTACACACACATTGCCCCTTGATAGTAAGCGTAGAAGTATTACTTACACCAGCATTCGCATCACGGACAACATACTCAACTGGGCTTGGTGTTCCTACAAATGCACTATTAGGAGTAAAGACTATCATATTATTGTCATTTATCGACCAAGTACCCTCTCCATCAACGATTATTTCATCTGTAAAAGTTCCATCACTATTAACCAAACGAACAGTTGCACCTGCTAATGTTCCTGAATCATTTCCCAAAACATCAATAACAATTGGGTCAGCATTACCATTTGCTATACCTATATCATTATGGGATACAACATCAGTAGTATGAGAAGCCTCAACAGGAATTGTTACTGTTGCATTAGAACTTTTTATACCATTAGAGTCAACAGCCATATAAGTAAACTTTACATCTCCAACAAAATCAATATTAGGGTCAAATTTTAGTCCATTTGCTTCTGTTAATGTTAAGGTCTGATTCAAACGAACAGGAGTCGTTCCATCTATCATATATAATACACCTTGATTTGCACTTGGTAAGGAAGTAATAATAAATTTATCAACAGCATCTCCATTTTCATCTTTTCCTGATAAATCTAAGATATTTACAGCACTCAATATATTTAACATTTTAGGATTCAATTTATCATCAGCAGTTGGTGCATTACCTCCTGCAGAATTAATCAAAGGAATAGTAACTGTAGCATTTGCACTTTTAATACCATTATCATCTAAAGCAACATACGTAAAAGTAACATCTCCTACAAAACCTGCATCAGGATTAAATTTTAAACCATTAGCTTCTACTAAAGTTAATGTTTGATTGAGTTGAACAGGAGTCGTCCCATCTGCCATATATAAAACACCTTGATTCGCACTTGGTAATGAAGTGATAATAAATTGATTTACAGCATCTCCATTTTCATCTTTTCCTGATAAATCTAAAATATTCACAGCCCCTAAACGATTTGACATTTGTGGATTCTTTTTATTATCTGCTGTTGGTACATTTCCAACTACAGGAGCAACAAGAGGGATAGTTACAGTTGCCTCATTTCCTCTAACACCACTATTATTAAGGGATACATAGGTAAATGTAACATCTCCTACAAAATTACTATTGGGGTCAAATTTTAGCCCAGTAGCTTCATCAAAAGTAATAGCTTGATTCAAATGAACAGCTGTTGTTCCATCTGCCATATATAAAATACCTTGATTAGCACTAGGTAATGAAGTAATAATAAATTGTTCAATAGGGTCTCCATTTTCATCTTTTCCTGATAAATCTAAAATATTCACAGCACCTAAATTATTTAGCATCTTTGGATTATTTTTATCATCTGATGTTGGAAGATTTCCACCTACAGAAGCAACAATAGGAATGATTACTCCTGTCTCATTTATTTTGACTCCACTATTATTAAGGGAAACATAGGTAAATATAGCCTCTCCTACAAAATTACTATTGGGGTCAAATTTTAATCCCCTAGCTTCATCAAGAGTAAGTGTTTGATTCATATTAACAGCTGTTGTTCCATCTGCCATATATAAAACACCTTCATTTACATTTGGTAACGAAGTAATAATAAATTGATTAACAGCCTTTCCATTTTCATCTTTTCCTGATAAATCTATAATATTCACAGCCCCCAAAGTATTCAATATATCTGGATTAATTAAATCATCTGCTTTTGGTAAATCTCCACCTACAGGAGCAATAAGAGGAATAGTTACTGTTGCTAAATTTCCTCTAACACCACTATTATTAAGGGATACATAGCTAAAGGTAGCCTCTCCTACGAAATTCCTATTGGGGTCAAATTTTAATCCACTAGCTTCATCAAAAGTAATAGCTTGAGTTGCATAAACAGCTGTTGTTCCATCTGCCATATATAAAATACCTTGATTGGCACTTGGTAATGAAGTAATAATAAATTGCTCAATAGCATATCCATTTTCATCTTTTCCTGATAAATCTAAAATATTCGTAGCCCCCAAGGTGTTTAACATCTCGGGATTATTTTTATCATCAGAGGTAACCTTGACAGAACACCCAGCATCAACAGTCAAAGGAATCTTAAATGTAGCAAATGACCCCTCAACCCCCTCATCACTCACACCAACATAAGTAAATTCTGCAGTATCAGCCGTACAACTCTCAACAGGATCAAATTTTAAACCATCTGCTTCTACTTGTGTAAGATGTTGACATAGATAAACTTTGGTTCCATCTGCCATATACAAAATACCTAAACTAGCATTAGGTAGAGACTTAATAATAAAATTATTTATAACAGCTGTAGTGTTTGTAATATGTGCTGACAAATCAACAATATCTGTAGCATCCAAAGTATTGACCATAGAGGGATTTGTTTTATCATCTGTAATAATATTACCTCCTGTACCCGTAGCAGGGCAAAAAGATATAGTTCCTAAAAGTAAAAAGACACTGATAAGAAGTCGATTAAAAATATTCATTATATTTCCTTTTTAAAATATGTTATTTTTTATTGTAAATACATTATAACATATTTGGGTATTATTTTTTGCTTAAATTAGTTACAATTTATTAGTATACTTAAACTTAACTTATATTTTATGTATATTAGTATATTTTAAATTAATTTAATATTTTAAATAGTAAAAAAAAAGCTTTTTAACAAAATAGCTAATATTAATTTGAGAAAATTTTATGATATTATCAATAGAAGAAGATAGGCAAGAAGCCTATCATACTCTCTTCTCGAAAAGAGAAAAGAAGCAAAAATTATTATTTACTAGACCCAAACTCCACAGCACCCATATCAATAGTACCGTTATGAACTCTCTTATTTCCTTTCATATCTGTTTTAAGGAGTTTTAGTAATATATTATAAACCTCATCATCTCCAATAATCTTTTTGTAGGTTGCACTACTTGGATTAAGCCCTTTATCAATAACAGGAGAGTTAGATGCTAATGTTTTATGGTCACTACCCAAATATACATCTCCTACAGATGCAGGTTGTAGATTTTTCTTTTTAACCACATTCTTCTCATTGTCTTCTATTTTAGTATAATCAATATAGTTATTATAGATTTTTGAATCACCATCTAAAGTAATGTCAGCAATATTTGAATCAAAAATATTATTGACAAATACTCCTTTTGCATAAATAGAACCATTATTATCTATAAAGTTATTATTACTAACATAGGTAGAAGGAGAATAAAAACCAGAATAAAAGCTATCTCCATTTTCTTTTGCATTATTACTTAAAAATATATTATTTGCTACTATTGTTCTTCCAAAAGAAAAAAAACCACCTCCATAATTAGTAGAACTATTATTAGATATAATTGAGTTAGTTATAGTTAATCCCTTAACGTTAAAACCACCTCCATAACCATTAGAACTATTATTAGATATGATTGAATTGGTTACAGTTGTTGTACCTCCAGTACAAGAGAAACCACCTCCAGAATAATAAGAAACAGCACTATTATTAGATATAGTTGAATTAGTTATCGTTGTTGCACGAGAAGATGAGAAACCACCTCCACCATAACCTTTATTATTGAATATATTTGAATTGATTACAGTTGTTATGCCACTAGAATAAAATCCTCCACCATAATTATACTCAGCACTATTATTAGATATAGTTGAATTGATTACTGTTGTTTGCTTAGCAGAATAGAAACCACCACCTCCAATATTCCATGAAGTAACTATATTATTAGAAATATTACAATTATATAATTCTATATTTTGATTAGAATAAACTCCTCCACCATTTTTAGTGCTATTTCCATCAACAACAGAAATATTTTTTAAAATTAAAGTTGATACTTCTTGATTATTAAAGTTTAACACTTGTTCAGAGTGATTCCCATTTAATACAACATCTGAAGAGGTTAATCCTTTTTTTGCTTCATTTTTTTGCTTCAATAGTTAAATTAAACTCTTCATTATCATCAAATGTAAATGTACCAAGCTTATCACTTGTCGTCTTGTAAGTACCTGCACTCAAAACAATTCTATCATTCTCTCCATTGGCAGCAGCATCTTCTAAGGCTTGTCTAA
>QNZV01000165.1 GCA_003978395.1 Sulfurovum sp.
AATCCAACGGAATATTTAACGCATACCACTATAAGCAATCAAGCGTTGACTACTTCGGCTTCTTATGAGCGTAATAGAGAAGTGGAAGATAAAAACTATTCGCATATTATCTCTAAAAATGAGTTACAATATCAAGTACTATCTGCAACGGTCATCTCTTCTTCTGTTGTTGAATCTGGAGTGTTTTCCACGGCTTTGATGATAGAGCCTATGCTTCAAACCTCTTTAGAGAAGATTTTGATTTTAGACTCTTTGGAAATTCAAAAAAATTAACCTAAAAAGTACTCTGCTCCATAAACAGTTCCGATATTTGCAAAGGCTAAAATTAGTGGAGTAGTAAAGCTTGGTTCATACTCTTCAAACAGCTCTTTTTCTCGAATTCTCTCAACCATTTTTACTTTTAGCTCATCGTCTGAATAGTTTTTCTCTTTTAGGAGTTCGGAAACATCATTGAAAAAGTTTATTTTTTCAAAAAAGAACTCTAAAATCAGTTGTGTAATCGTAGATTGCTTTTTTAATATACCTGTATAGTCGCCGATTTTATCTCGGTTTTTACCTGCTACAAAGGTATCAATAATAAAGCCTACTAAGCTGTCTAAATTTTTATCAATCACTTTAAAAATAGCAGAGAGTAGGGCTTCTGATTTAGCAGATAGTAACCAAATGATGGGAAATATAATAACTGTTGCCAAGGTAATGACTCCTAGCCAAATATGTGTACCTGAAAACAGAGCTGTAATATTGCTAAAATAGATGATAGCCAAGGTAATATTAATGGCTAATGCTAAAAGAACAAACCAAATAAATTTAAGGATATAGGCAAAACCTGCCGATGCTAATATTTTCATAATTTAATAGACATCATATTTTGCTAGTTTGTTATATCTAATTAGGGATTTCAAATCTTTAATATAGTCTGAACCTCTCTCTGAATATTTATCCAATGTATTTACCAATATTAAACCTTTAATGTTTTCTCCTCTTGCTCGTTGTCTGCTACGTATTGTACGTAGAGATTCATAGGCAGGATGTGTATTGAGATTATGAATGTAGCTGTTGACCCCTTTTCTAGGAGAGCTAAATGTCGTAACTTCAAATTTTCGACTGCCTCTTTTTTTGGGGATAATACCACAACCTCTTGAAAAACAGCGTTGACCATAATAGTTATATCCATATCGTGCAAAACGTGATGTTCCCCAAAGGCTCTCTTTTGCTGCTTGTGCTAATGCTAATGATGTTGGTATTATATCCAAACGGGCTAAAAGCCTATTCCAACTGGAGTTTTCTTGAATATCAAAATCTTCTACTTGATACTTTTGGGCTAAATATTGAACTGTTTTTTTATTTTTAGGGCTTATTGTTTCTATATCTCTTTTCCATAAGATGACTTTTTTTCGCATTTTAAGAATCTGTTGATTTCGACCCTCTACAAGATAAAGAAAGTATTTGAAAAAAATCTCTTTTCTCTCTTCTCCTCCTGTATATTTACGAAAATCTGGAAGAGCCATATATTTTAATCTACTAGATTTAGTAGAATCTTTTAGAGTTATCTCTTTTCTTTTGGACTCTTGTCTATTAATAGCGATTACTTGACTTGGTTTTAAAGCAAGAATAAAATCCATATCCTTTTGTGCATCGCTTATAATCTTTTTTACTTTAATGGAAAGTTCTTCTCCTGCGTCTTCATAAACTTTTTTTATGGCATGCTCTAACTGTTGTCGCTCTTTAATTTGAGAAACACTCTCTACTGGCTTTTTTTTTGGTTGACTATCTATGGATTCTTTATTTATTAGATAGTAGATAATGAACAATGTTAGAAAACCAATGAAACCGTAAAATATTTTTTTTAACATATGCTTATCCTATTGGTTTAAAAGAGTTTCTATCTTCTTTTTAGCTCTGTTCATTACCTCTTCTATGGCAATATCAACACTCTCTTTTGCCTCTTGTGAAATTCTTTCAATGGCCAAGTTTAGTGCTTTCTTTGTATTTTCTTGTGCTTTTTTAGCTTCATCTTGTGCTTTGGCTTCTGCTTTGCTTATCTCTTTGGCTTTTGCTTCTATTTTCTCTTTGGCTTCAATTGCTTTTATTGCATCTTCTATTGCCTCTTCTTGTGCTGTTCCTGTTGTTTTTTTCGCAACTTCATTAGCTACTTCCAACTCTTTTTTGTATCTTTTTAGCTCCAATAAGGCCTCTTCTTTTGCTTTAGTTAAACGTTTTGCTTCTTTACAAACCTCGGCTTTAACTTCATTGGCTTTCCAGACAACTTCTTGGGTTCTTTTTTTTGCTTCAGTGCTAGCATCTTTGGCTACTTTTTCTGCCTCTACTTTCACTTTGGCTACAGCATTTACACTCTCTTGGGCTTTACTTTTGATATTTTGAACTCTTTGGAGTCTTGTGGTTGCTTCATTTTTTGCTTTTTCTAGCTCTTCAATTTTTTTATGGGCTTCTTTTTGTGCTTCTCCAGTTGTTTGATTTGCCTCTTTTTGTGCTATTTGATGGGCTTTTTCTATATTTTTGATATTTGCTTTAGCAAGTTCTTCAATCTCAATAGCTTTTTTAACCATCTCTTCTCGTCTCTGTTTGAGTTTACTTGCTGTATAGGCTTGCTCTTTTGCAATTTTCTCAATCTCAATGGCTTTTTGTGCAATATGTTCAATATAGTTTTTAGTTATATCTCTTGCTTTTTGTGCATTCTCTTTTGCTATTTCTTTAGCTTTTGTTGCTTTATCTAACGCTACTTTTGCATGTGCTACATCTAATTTAGCTTTTTTGAGTTCTTCTATAGCTTGCTCTCTTGCTTGACCTTCGGCTTTTTTAGCTACTTCACTAGCAATTTTTTCTGCTTGATAAGATGTATCTAGCTTTATTTGTGCTTCTCTTTGAACTTTGATTGCCTTTTGAGCAATTTGTTTTGTTAATGTCTCATTTTTAATTGCCTTATTAAGTCTCTCTTGAGCCTCTTTTTTAGCATCATTTATTTTCTTAATTGGAGTATTCAATATCTCTTTTGTTGAGTTTGTACTGGCAATAGATTCCATAGGAGTTAGGCTAGAGCAGGTAATTGCAAGTGGGACCATTAGTAATAATCTATTTTTCTTCATTTTTCTTCCTTTGAAATTAGTTAATAAAATTAATTAAACTTACAACTATTATAAATATTTAAGGTCTAAATATAACAGAATAGAGTAAAAATGTCAAATTATAATTAAATTTTAGTAAGTAAGTAGTTTTATGAATCTAACCCTCTCTCATAAAAGATACTGTATACTTGCACTAAATAAAAATTATAAACAACATAAGGATAAAATATATGAAACAAGTACCTATTCTCGTTTTAGATTTTGGTTCACAATATACTCAATTAATAGCAAGAAAATTAAGAGAATCAGGAGTTTACTGTGAAGTAGTTCCTTATCGAGAAAGTATCGCAGATATTAAAGCACGTAGACCTCAGGGGATTATTTTATCAGGTGGTCCAGCTTCTGTTTATGCTGAAAATGCGTATAAACCAAATGAAGGTATATGGTCTTTAGATATACCTATTATGGGAATATGTTACGGTATGCAGTTAATTACTCAACGTTATGGTGGAGAGGTTGTCTCTGCTGACCATCATGAGTATGGAAAAGCAAAATTAACAATTACTGATTCTAAAATTTTTGATGGAATGAGTAGCGATGAGACTGTATGGATGAGTCATGGGGATAGAGCAGAAAAAATACCAGATAGTTTTGAAGTGATTGGAACATCTGAAAATTCTCCATTTGCAGCTATTGCAAATGTAGAGCAAAAAATTTATGCATTTCAGTTCCACCCAGAAGTACATCATAGCGTAGAGGGAACAAAATTACTTAAAAACTTTGCTAAACATATTTGTGGTTGTGATAGTACATGGAACATGGGTGGCTTTGCAAAAGAGAAAATAGAGGCTATCAAGGCACAAGTAGGCGATAAAAAAGTACTTTGTGGTGTCTCTGGAGGAGTTGATTCATCAGTAGTCGCTGCGATGTTAAATGAAGCACTAGATAAAGAGCAACTTATTTGTGTGTTTGTTGACCAAGGGTTGCTTCGTAAAGATGAAGCTGTTGATGTACAAAATATGTTTAAACTCTTAGATATTCCACTGATTACGATTGATGCCAAAGAGGAGTTTATGCAGGTATTAGAGGGTGTATCTGACCCAGAATTAAAACGTAAAGCTATTGGAGAGAAGTTTATTGAAGTGTTTGATAAAGAGGCTAAGAGACATACTGATGTTGCCTTTCTAGCACAAGGAACACTTTATACCGATGTTATTGAGTCGGTTTCAGTTAAAGGACCATCTAAAACCATTAAATCACACCATAATGTGGGTGGGCTTCCTGATTGGATGACGTTTGAACTTGTTGAACCACTTCGAGAAATTTTTAAAGATGAGGTTCGTAAACTTGGTCTTGAATTGGGGCTTCCAAAAGAGATGATAGGTAGACACCCTTTCCCTGGACCAGGATTGGCAATTCGTACCATGGGAGCAGTAACACAAGAGGGTTTACGTCTTATTCGTGAATCTGATGCTATTATGCAAGAAGAGCTAAGAGCAACAGGCTATTATGACAAAGTCTGGCAAGCGTTTACAGTACTTCTAAATGTTCAGTCTGTAGGTGTTATGGGCGATAATCGTACCTACGATAATACTGTTTGTATACGAATGGTAGAGTCTGTTGATGGTATGACAGCTACTTTTGCTCATGTTCCTCATGATGTATTAGAAGGAATGAGCCGACGAATTATTAATGAAATTGATGGTATTAATCGAGTGGTGTATGATATTAGTTCTAAACCACCTGCAACCATTGAGTGGGAATAAATTTTTTCTTTTTCCTAAAGTAAGAGTGATATTTAACTCTTATTTAAAGTAGAATATTGAAACTATTTAATTTTACGTTAAATAAATTTGTGTACCTTATGCTCTTTTGAAGATAAAAATTATATATATTAGTAAGAAAGATTAAACTTTTCACAATTCTTATTCTTTTATTAATTATAAAATATAAGTTTAATTCAGGAGTATATATGGAACATCTGTTAATAGGTCTTATTGTGACCATCGCTATTGCCACTGTGGTTAATGTATTTTTAAAAAAGTTTGATATACCTACGGTCATAGGATATATCTTTACAGGTTTGATTATTGCCCAAATTTTTGATTTTGGAGAAGAGTCCAGAGAAGCATTAACTCATTTGGCTGAGTTTGGTATTGTTTTTCTTATGTTTACGATAGGTTTGGAGTTCTCTATTTCACATATGAAAGCGATGAAAAAAGAGGTATTTGTTTATGGAGGGTTACAGGTTGTTCTCTCTAGTTTATTTTTTACTTTTTTAGCTCATGAGTTCTTTGGAATTGAAATTAAAACAGCTATTGTTATCGGTATGGCTCTCTCTTTGTCTTCAACGGCTATTGTCTTGAAAGTACTCAATGAAAATGGAGATATTCATACAAGTTATGGGCGAGTTACCTTGGGAATTCTACTTTTTCAAGATTTAGCTGTTATTCCAATGCTTCTTATGATTTCTATTTTTACCTCTGAGAATGCTTCGGTATCCGAGCTTTTACTACATACTATTGTCTCTGCAATTATTGTTTTTCTTATACTATTTGTAGTCGGTAAATTTTTTATAGAACGTTTTTTTGATTGGGTTACCTCTTCTGACTCTGAAGAAATTTTCTTGGCATCGGTTATTTTAATTGTTATTGGTGCATCTGTTATTGCTGAATTTTTCGGCTTCTCTTACACTTTAGGTGCATTTATTGCAGGTATGACAATTGCTGAAACCAAATATCGTTACAGTATTGAAGCTGACCTTGTTCCTTTCAGAGACATTCTTTTGGGAATTTTCTTTGTAACCATTGGTATGCAGATTGATGTTAATATTATTGCAGAGTTTGGATTTACTATTTTAGGGCTTCTTGTTGTGATTATGCTTATTAAAGCATTAATTATTTTTATAGCATTACGTTTTTTTATGCAGAATCGTTCAGCAATTAAAAGTGCTTTAGCTGTAATGCAAGTAGGGGAGTTTGCTTTGGCTATTTTTGCTTTGGCAAAAACCAATAATCTAATAGATTCTCAAACCAACCAAATTATGATTGTAACCATTGTTCTATCTATGATAGTAACACCATTTATTCTAAAAAATATTAAATTTTTAGCCAATATGTTTTTTAAAGAACCAACACAGCTTAGAGAACGTGCATTGGTCTCAACAGGTTATCAAAATCATATACTCGTTTGTGGATATGGAGCTGTTGGTAAATTACTTGTGGAACGTTTAAAGGAAAAAAATATTCTTTACGTTATTTTAGAGCATGATGTGAAGTTGGTAGATGATGCGATAGAAAAAGGAGAAAAATCTATTTTCTTGGCAAATGCAGCCCAAAAAAGTATATTGGAACATTTTGATATTAAAAACTCTATGGCAATTATTACAACGATGAATAATTCTCATCAACTTCGTTTAGTTGCAGAGAATATCTCCTCTTTTGGAGAAAATATTAACTCTATTGTGACGGTTAAAAATAAATCTGAAGAGGAGAATATCTCTGATTTGAATATAACACATATTATCAATCGTAGAGAGACCATCACAGATTTACTAGCAACTCAAATTTGTGCATTTAAAGTACTCTCCAATAAATAGGTATTTATTAAGAGATAAGGTACGCTCCTGAAAACTTTTTAGATTTTAGGAGTTGTTTTGCTTCCCATGGAGTACATTTTACAACTACTTTGTAAGCAATTTTCTTTTTCTTTTTAATATATTTTTTGACAATAATAGTATTTTTTAGTTTATACTTTTTCTTAAAAATATTGGCATACTCTTTATTATAAAAAGAGGCTATTTGTATTTTTTGCTTTCGGTCTATTTTTAGTTGCCTATTAGGAACTTTTACTTTTTTTTTATAGCTCTTTTTTCTCTTTTTTGAATTTGATGATATAACCTCTATTTTTACTCTACCTACACCTTTGTGTATCATGCCCAGTTTTTTTGCTGCAGCGTACGATAAGTCTATATTACGTGTATTATAAAAAGGACCACGGTCATTGATACGTACTCTTACGGAGTGTTTATTTTGTAAGTTTGTCACTTTTAAAATCGTACCCATTGCATACGTTCGATGAGCTGCTGTCATAGAGTACATATTGTATCGTTCTCCATTTGCTGTACGTCTACCATGAAAAGGTTTTCCATACCAGCTGGCTTTCCCATATTTAACATGACCTTTTCGTACATATTTTGGATAGTACTTAATCCCTCTATCTACATATGCTAAAATATTTTTATCTTTAGCAGATAGAAAAGCTGTTGGAACAAGAACAAGTGTAACGATGAATAAGAGTATTTTTCTCAATTTCATAAAATAAAATCCCTATTTTAAAATTTAGTGGAATTATATCGTTTTAAACTGTTATTAAAGAATGAATAATATTTTTACTGTAATAAAATAATATAAAGTAGAAAAAAGTTCACTTTAGTCAAAGTGACTAAACTTTACTTATAAAATGAACTAAACCCTTGAAAAAAAGAGAAAAATATATTATAATCTCAACATATTTTACAAATTAATTCAAAAGGAATATTAACGATGGCAAAACATCAGTTTCAAACAGAGATAGGTCAACTCTTAAAATTAATGACCCATTCACTTTATTCAAATAAAGAGATTTTTATTCGAGAGTTGATTTCAAATTCAAGTGATGCAATAGATAAATTTAATTATATGAAATTAACCGATGAAAAGTTCAAAGAAGAAGAGTGGATAGGTCAAATAAATATTAATATTGATGATAAAGACAACTCTTTGACTATTGCTGATAATGGTTTGGGAATGAATGAAGAGGATTTAATTAATCATCTTGGAACAATTGCAAAATCTGGAACAAAATCATTCGTAGAGAGCCTAACAGGCGATGCTAAAAAAGATTCCAACCTTATTGGTCAGTTTGGGGTTGGTTTTTACTCTGTATTTATGGTAGCTGAACAGGTAGATGTAATCACTAAAAAAGCAGGAGAAGAGCAAGCATACATGTTTTCAACTGATGGTACAGGAGAATTTGAGATTAAACCTGTAACAAAAGAGGAGCATGGAACTGTTGTCTATATTAAACTGAAAGAGGAAGAGAAAGAGTTTTTATCTAAGTGGAAAGTAGCAGAGGTTGTTAAAAAGTACTCGAACCATATTGCTTATCCAATTACCATGCACTATTGGGAAGATGAAACCACAGGCGAAGGGGATGATGCAACTACTAAAAAAGTTAAAAAATCTGAACAAGCTAACGCAGCTACTGCTCTTTGGACAGTTCAAAAATCCAATTTGAAAAAAGAGGATTATATAGAATTTTACAAAGGTTTAGCTCATGGAGATGATGAGCCATTAACCTACTTACACAATAAAGTAGAGGGTGCAAATGAGTTTACAACACTTTTTTATATTCCTAAAACAGCTCCAATGGATTTATACCGTGCAGATTACCAGAGTGGCGTAAAACTTTATGTAAAAAGAGTATTTATTACCGATGATGATAAAGAGCTTTTACCAACCTATTTACGTTTTGTAAAAGGTATTATAGATAGTGAAGATTTACCTCTAAATGTAAGCCGTGAACTTTTACAATCAAATAAAATATTGGCAAATATTAAACAGAGTTCAACAAAAAGAATTCTTAAAGCGATTAAAAAACTTAAAGATGATGATGCTGTTACCTTTACAAAGCAGTATAATAAAGTGATAAAAGAGGGTATTTTCCAAGACCATACCAATAAAGAGCTACTTCTTGAAATTGTTAAGTATAAATCTTCTACAGAAGAGGGAATGGTTAGCTTTGAAGATTATATAAGTCGTGGAGATTCTGAGAAGAAAGAGATTTATTATATTGCAGGAGAAGATGAAAAAGTTCTTAGAAACTCTCCATTGCTTGAAGCCTATAAAAAAGCAAATATAGAAGTGCTTATTATGGATGATAAAGAGATTGATGAAATTGTTACTCCTTCAATTGGTCAATATAAAGAGTGGAGTTTAAAAGATATTACAACTGTTGATGCTCCTGATTCTAAAACCGAAGAAGAGAAAGAGGTAATAAGCAAAGAGTTTAAATCGTTGACCGATAAAATCAAAGAGATTTTAGGAGAAGAGGTCAAAGAGGTTAAAACAACTTCACGTTTAACAACAAGTCCTTCATGTGTGGTAAAAGATGCTAATGACCCAATGGCTGGAATGGCTCATATGTTCGCACAAATGGGACAAGAGATGCCAGAGACACCACTTATTTTAGAGGTTAATCCTGAACATGCTATGATTCAAAAGCTTGATAAGCTAGAGAACCAAGATACCTTTGCTGATATGGCATGGATTCTTTTGGACTCAGCTAAATTATCAGAAGGTTTAGAGCCAAAAGATAAGTCAGCATTTGCTTCAAGAGTTGCAAAAGTAGCAACATTGGCACTATAGTAAATAGTATTTTTACTATTAAAAGATAGACTTTATGGTTTATTCACAGCTGTGAATAAGCTGTGAATAACTTAAAAGGAATATTCGTGAACAAACATATAAAAAAGATTTCAAATTACGCTATGATTGGTGGAATGAGTGCATTAGTTATTGCAACATTAACAGGTTGTGGAGGTGATACATCAAATGAAGCACCTAAAGCAGAAGAGAAACCAGCGATTCAAAAAGAGGGTGCAACGGTTACTATTAAAGAGTCTTTGATAAAAGATAGTAATAAAACAACTTATAAAATTATTGATGAAGTTCCAAGTGTAACCAGTAGAGTTATTCTTGTAGATGTTAATGGAACAGAAAGAATTCTTTCTCAGGCTGAAATTGATAAGCTTGTTGCTGAAGAAGAGAAAAAAGTAGATGCAGGAACATCGAGTTTAACAAAAAATCCAGATGAGGTAAAAGAGTCTGGTGGTTTAGGTCTTGCAGGAACACTTATGGCATCTATGGCTGCTGGTATGTTGGGTGCAGCGTTGATGAATAAATTATCAAATAACCAAAACTATCAAAATAACCGAAGAGCAAGTTACAGCTCTGCTAGTACTTATAGCCGTTCCCAAAACTCTTTCTCTAAAGCAAGAGCAAATAATGCCGCTGCAAAAGCTGCAGGTGCAACAAAGAGAAGTGGATTTGGAAAAAGACCTGCATCTAAATCTTCCTCTTCAACTCGAAGTAGTGGCTTTGGTGGTTAATGGATGAATTTAAAACCTATAAAAGTACCTGATAATGAATTTTTAGAAGGCATAGGTTTCTATTGGCACACCGACCCTGATAGTACTCCCTATGTGGCTTCTGAAATTGTAGAGATTACTTCTGATGAAGCTGATGCTTATTATGAGGCATCAAATGAGCTTTATGAGATGTTTGTAGAAGCAGGGGAGTATGTGATTGAAAATGAACTTTTTCATGAGATAGGGATTCCTTTTAACCTTATAGATGCTGTTAAGATGTCTTGGGATAATGACGTTCATTGGCATCTGTATGGTCGTTTTGATTTTGCAGGTGGAGTTGATGGTAAGCCAATTAAGCTTATAGAGTTTAATGCAGATACCCCAACATCACTTTTTGAAACCTCTATTATTCAGTGGGCAATGTTAAAGTTAAATAACATGGAAGAGTCTCATCAGTTTAATAATTTGTATGAAGCATTGGGCGATAACTTTAAACGTTTAGTGATGATGGAAGATGATGTTGAAGATTTTGAAAACCATTATGATGGTTGGAAAATCTTATTCTCTTCAGTCAAAGGCGATGCAGAAGAAGAGAGTACGGTTAAACTTCTTCAAACGATTGCTAAAGAGGCAGGATTTGTTACAGAGTTTGCTTATATGGAAGATGTTGAGTTCTCAGGTAGAGATGGTATCTTCTACAAAGATGTAAATTATGAATATTGGTTTAAGCTCTACCCTTGGGAAGATATAGGGATAGAAGAGAGTGATTTAGCGATGCTTCTAACTCAAATTATGGATAATCAAAAAGCAATTATTTTGAATCCAGCTTATACTTTAATGTTTCAATCAAAAGCATTTATGAAGATTTTATGGGACTTATACCCAAATCATCCTCTACTGTTGGAGACAGATTTTGAACCACTACAAGGTATTGCCCAAGTAGAGAAGAAAATATTTGGACGAGAAGGTGCAAATACCATTATTGTTGATGAAAATGAAAAAGTAATGGCTAAGACCGATGGAGAGTATGGAGAGTTTGCTTCTATTTTCCAAGAGTATGTAGAACTTCCAACCGATTCTAAAGGAGATAGCTACCAAGCAGGTGTATTCTTTGCTTATGAAGGCTGTGGTCTTGGCTTTAGAAAAGGTGGCTTGATTATGGACAACTACTCTAAGTTTGTTGGTCATAGGGTTGTGCAAAAATAACAATTTTCACTATGGGGGTAGGGGGAGATTTCTTCTTCCCTACCCCTATAGCCAAAATTACACCCTCTCCCAATCATACCCAACAACATTACGACTTTTAGAGTCAAACTCCACTCCAACAATATAAATTTCTTTGCCACTAGATAAATACTTCTGAAAATACTCTTTGCTTTTTATCTGCTCCAAAGCCCCTTTTTTATCGACTTTAAACTCAAAAATATAAATTTTATCATCTATAAAAACACTCAA
>QNZV01000028.1 GCA_003978395.1 Sulfurovum sp.
AAGATTTTCATCAAAATAGGCATGGTCTTCTAAAAGATACTCTCCTACAATATTTTTTGTTAGCAAAAATGGTTTTAATCGTTTAGGATTCGAGATAGCTGTTACAAGCAACATCTTTTCCGTCTCATTTTCAAAAGTCACTTCTCTTTTAAAATCAATCTCTTCATAAAGATTCAAATCCGAAAAAAATTTGCAAAAATAGAACTCACGAAAAGGTCCAGCAGGAAAAGGAAGATAATTTTTAATATTTTTTGGAAAAAGAAGGATTTCAAACTTTTTAATCTCTACACGATTAAATCCATCGTCTAAAAAAATAATCTTTGCTCCTCTACTAAGGGCTAAATCAATAGCAACTTGACGATTTTCACTCACAATTACCGAAGCTTTTTTTAAAGATTTTGCCATGAGCATAGCTTCATCTCCTGAAGCAAAAACATCTGTCAAGATATGACCATCACAGCTAACTTCAACCAAACCCTTACTTTGTCTACCATAACCACGAGAGATAATAGTAACCTTATCATAACGCAAAGCCAATGCAATGACAAAAGGTGTTTTTCCAGACCCTCCTACCGTTAGGTTTCCAATACTAATAATGGGAATAGAGT
The DNA here is from genome assembly GCA_003978395.1 of Sulfurovum sp. Taxonomy (GTDB): domain Bacteria; phylum Campylobacterota; class Campylobacteria; order Campylobacterales; family Sulfurovaceae; genus UBA1140. Next base: position 609 of record QNZV01000028.1, read on the forward strand.
ACTCTTTTTTGGGGGTAAAAACTCTTCTAAAAAACATAACAGTTGCATAGAGTAAAGCTAAGGGAGAGAGGAGAGAGATGATAACCCAATCAAAAACATTGGGTTTAAAAAAAAGTCTCTCAAAAAAAGAGACAGAATTTTTATGCTGACTCATTTAAATATGAGCAGTAGCCACTTTTTTAACTGCATCACATACAGCACTAACCTCTTCATTTGTCAATGAAGGATAGATAGGTAGAGACATTACACGTTGAAAACATCCCAATGCTATAGAGTAATCAAATACTTTCATTGAATATTTTTGCTTATAGTACTCTGTTAAATGTAGAGGCATATAATGTACAGAGATATTTATCCCCTCTTTTTTGAGTGCATTAACAAAAAAATCACGGTTTTTATCAATTTCAACAATATATTGACTAGCAATATTACCCTCTACCAAATTTGGTAAACGTACATGTTTTAAATCTGCAAGAGCTTCATTATACTTAGAAGCAATCTCTTGTCTTCGCTTTATTTTCTTTTTTAAAGCTTCAAAATCAGCTAAACAATATGCTGCTTCAAGTTGCCCTAAATCATACTTCCAACCAATATCAACAACATCATAAATATAATTAACATTTCCAAACTCATCACGAGCTTTACCTTTCATTCCATGAAAAGCCAAAAGGTCTGCACGTTCATGTATTTTAAAGTCATTTGTAACCAACATACCTGCATTTACAATAGAATTACATAAATGTGGAGCAAAAGAGAAAATTGTAATGTCTGCTCCTGTATTTCCAATATAATTACCTTGATATCTTGCACCCATTGCATTAGATGCATCCTCTATAACTTTTACTTTATACTCTTTTGCTAAAGCATAAACTTTTTCCAAATCAAGAATGTTTCCTGCCATATGGTTAACAACAATTGCTTTTAACTTTTTACTTTGGTTCTTTTTTAAAGCAGCTTCTAACTTTATTAAATCTATATTGTAATTTCTACTTTCAATATCTATAAAAATTGGTTCAGCGTCAAAATGTCTAACTGCCTGAGGAATAGAAGGGAAAACATTAATACTACAAATTACCTTATCACCACGTTTAAAATTTAAAGCACACATTGCTAAATGTAATGCAGAAGTACCACTACTGGTTGCGATTGCGTATTTACACCCAATAAATTCTCTAAATGAGTTCTCCAACTTTTCAACTTTTTGATTATCCGAAAATGTTAGAACATCATCTATATATTGTTTTGTATTATCATCAATTGATGGTTTAAAAAACTCTATTTTTTTTTGCATATTATTTCACTTTATTAATTTTTTATCCAACTACTAGTATACTATATTTTCATTAAATTTCATGTTAATACAAATTAATTTTAATACTTTTTGTTATTAAATATTCAATTACACTCAATATTTCCCAATTTTTTTAACTCAACAGATGAAAATCCAGCTTTTTGTCGAGCATCAACATTCATATGTGGGCGATATTTACTTAAAAGTTTATACTTATTTAATATTTCAAAGTAGATAGAGTAGTCTAAACTCTCTTTGTCACAAAGATATTTAAACCATCTGTCTCCTTTTTGAACATGCACAATCTCTTCATCATAAATAATATTAAGAGCATCAATCAATTTTTTGACATGAGGAAGTTTACGTTTGTTATCCAATTTTTTAATTATTTGAGGGTTAACATCCAATCCACTTGCTTCATAATAACGAGGAATAATTGCCATACGGTCTAAAATATCTTCTGCTGTGTGCGTAGCTGCATCAAAAAGTCCACAATGTACGGGAAAATCTCCATAAGAAAATCCTAAATCAGTTAATAAGTCATTTAACATTTTATAGTGTCTAATCTCATCATCTGCTACCTCTAACCAATCACGTTTATACTCTATAGGCATTTCAGGAAATCTGTAAACAGCATCCAATGCTAAATCAATTGCTGAATACTCAATATGGGCAATAGCATGCACCAAAGTAGCCAACCCCTCTTTTGTATCAAAATCTTTTCGAGTTTTCAATGCTTTGGGTTCTACAATTGCACACCTATTACTATACGATGGCTCTTTAAAGAGAAGTGGAGAGAATCCTTGGTAGGATATAAATTCATTTTGGCTACAATACTCACTACATTGTTGTGTGAGTTTTTCTTTGATTTCGATGCAATCACTTGTAATCGCTTCTTCTAAAACTTTATATATATTCATGACAAGATTATACCAAATAAAATAGGAAATCTAAATAAGATGGAAATTAAAATTCAACCTATGGGTGCAACCCAAACCAACTGCTATATTGTTACAATAGACAATAAAGACCTAATTATTGACCCTGGAATGAATGCCACCTCATGGGTACTAAATAACACAACAAATCCTGTTGCTATTTTAAATACTCATGGACACTATGACCACGTTTGGTCAAATGCCCAATTAAAAGAGAGACTAAAAATACCTATCTATATTAATAAAGATGATGCTTTTATGCTAGAAAAATGTATTTTAGGACAAAATCCTCCACAAAGTGAGGCAGATTTTTTAGTACAAGGGGATGAACTCTTAACTATTGATGGAATCAAGGTTCAATACCGTCAATTTGCAGGACATACTCCAGGAAACTCTATTATAGAGATAGAAGATGTTTGGTTTTCAGGAGATTTTCTTTTTCAACAATCCATAGGACGTTGGGATTTTCCCTTTTCCTCAGGAGAAGCAATGAGTAAAAGTTTGGAAAAAGCAATGAAAATTGAAAATAATTTTACAATATATCCTGGTCATGGTATGAGTACCACATTACGACAAGAACAAAAAGGAATGCCTATGTGGCTCAATTATGTAAAAAACAACTAATATTTTATTCAAGAAGAACTCTAGCTTTAGGCTAGAGTCTGCTTTTCATAAGAGAATTTATACCCTCTTCTACGAACAGTATGAATAACTTGAAAACCTAAAATACTTTTTAATCTTTTTCTAATTTGATTAATTGCTACTTCAACAGTATTATCAGAAACATATTCAGGCTCTTCCCAAAGAGCATTAATAATCTCATCTTTAGAGAAAACTCTCTCTTCTCTCAATGCTAAATATGCCAAAATATCAAATGTTTTACCATTCAAAGATACTATCTTATCATCATATTCTATTTTTTTATTAACAATATCGATAACCAATTTTCCAACATCTATTTTTGTTCCAAAAAGTTTTCTCATATTTGAGAGAACTCTCACTGCGATAAGCTCTACAGAATCAATATGATTAATCAATACATCATCTACACCTAAAGAAAAAAGAGGGATTTGATTATCAATATCTTTTGTTAAAACAATAATCTTTGTCTCTCTTTTTTTCTTCTTTACTTCATTGCTGTACTTTTCTAAGGTATAGCGTTCTCCTTCATCTACAATAATGATTAGTTCATAGTGTCGAAAGTCTGTAAAATTTGTTGCATCGTATAAATCTCTTGCATTATCAACAATACATATAAAATACTTTTCAAGCTCAATTTCCAGTTCTTTTATAAACTCATCATCAAAACCAATGGTTAATATTCTCATTATTATCCTAATTTATGATATAGTAAAAAGTTATATCAAAATAACACTTATTTAAAGATAAGATATTTTTTTAATACTTTTAATTATATTTTGTTAAAGTTATTTCGATTAACTTATATTACTTTAATTATACCTTATTTTTCACTCATTTAAAAATAAATTTGCTAATTAATCTATTTTCTTTAGCTTTTTAGCCTTTATATAGACTCTTTTAGGTGCTGGATACCCTTCAACCGTTTTATTTTGATTATTTTTATCTAAAAAATCATCCAATGATTGTGTATTAATCCATTCTGTTCTACGTTGCTCAGAAGCTTCTGTTTTAACAATATCCAACACTTCAATCTCATCAAAACCTGCTCTATAGCACCAATTTTTTAACGCCGATACAGTAGGAATAAAGTAGATATTTCGCATCTTAGAGTAACGATCACGAGGGGTTAAACAGACATCCTCTTCTCCATCAATCATAAAAGTATCTAAAATAAGTTCTCCTCCATTATTTAAGCCTTTGAAAAGAGATTTTAACATACCAATAGGGTCAGCCCTATGATATAGTACCCCCAAGCAGAAGAGCAAATCAAATTTATGCTCATAAAACTCTACATGCTCCACACCTAAAAGCTCATATTTTATATCACTTTTTATAAAATGATTTAAAAACTTAAATTGACAATAAGTTACACAAGAGGGGTCAAAACCAACTAATAATTTAGGTTTTTCTTCCATCATCCTAAAAAGATAATAACCATTGTTACATCCTATGTCCCCAACTATTTTATCTTTTAGATTGAAATGTGGACGTAATAAGTTATATTTTAAATTACTTCTCCATTCACTATCAATAAAAGTTTCAGAGACTTGAAATGGACCTTTTCGCCAAGGGTGCATGAGTTTTGCTGAATCATAAATATATTGTTCTTCTTTCGAAGTTAATCCACTCGTTATTATCTCAACAGTATCGCCAAGCTTAATCTGTATATTGGAGGGGTTAGGGAGAGCTAGAATAGCTTCCCAATAACGTTTTATATTTTTCCAGTCAAGGCATTTTAAACGCTCTTGACGCAATAAGTTAAGGTCTATATTCTGCATTAATTATTAACAAAAACCTTAATCATTTTTTGCTCAACAACAGGTCTATCTGCTCTTCCTGTTTTTGTATTTTCAATTTTTCTGACAACTTTCTGACCAGAAACCACTTCTCCAAAAATAGTATACCCTCCATTTAAGAATGGTGTTGCTTTAGTGGTAATAAAAAACTGACTACCATTTGTATTTGGTCCATGATTTGCCATTGCCAATAAAAAGGGTCTATCAAAAACTACATTTTTAGCATGCTCATTAACAAACTCTTTTTTCCAAATAGATTCGCCTCCTCTACCTGTACCTGTAGGGTCACCACCTTGAATCATAAAATCTTTAATAACTCTATGAAAAATCAAACCATTAAAATAACCCTCTTTTGCATGAGTAACGAAGTTTTCAACAGCCAATGGAGCTACTTTTGGAAACATTTTTAAAACAATATCCCCTTGATTCGTTTTCAAAGTAACCAAAAGTTCTTCTTGATTTTTTTTATCAGAGCTTTCAACTTTAATTGTCTCATTTACCTTTACAACTTCAGGGCTTGTTCCGTTTGAATCTTTAGCATTACATCCTGTAAATATTACAAGAAGCATGGCTATTGTTGCTAATACTATTTTTTTCATATATCTGTCTCACATTTATTAATTTTCAGTTCTGCAAGAAGCTTTGTAAAAAAACCTCCGCCTACTCGGTGTATATCATCATGAAATTCAATAATAATTCCATGTAAATCAGCTCTATCTTTAGAAATTTTTTCAAAGATAAACGGAGTCATTCCTGTTTGAGCTTTTATTTTGTCGATAGCGACTATTACTTCGTTAGATATTTTTTCGTTATCTTCAAAAATCAAACTTAACGTTTCATAACGCTCTTCCATTCTCATGTGCGCTTTAATTTTACTACAATTATCAGACACCTTACTACCTTGCATATTGAATTTCTCTTTTTTCACGAATTACATTAACTTTAATTTCGCCAGGATATTGTATCTTATTTTCTATCTCTTTTGCAATCTCTTTCGACAATAAATAGACATTTGCATCATCAATCTTTCCTGCATCCACAAAAACACGAATTTCTCGACCTGCATTTATAGCAAAAGCATCTATTACTCCTTTTTTAGAGAGAGCAATAACTTCAATATCCTTGATACGTTTAACAAAACTTTCAATAACCTCTCGTCTTGCACCTGGTCGTGTTGCACTCAATACATCAGCAGCACAAACAGCTGCAGACTCAACGCCATCAGGCTCTTCATGTCCATGATGTGCATAAATGGCATTGATAACAGTTGGGTGTTCATTATATCGTCTACAAACCTCAACTCCTAAATCAACATGATTTCCTCCACGCTCTTGGGTTAATGCCTTACCAATATCATGTAAAAGTCCTGCTCGCAGGGCAAGTGTTTCATCCCCACCCATCTCTGCAGCCATTATAGACGCTAATTTAGCAACTTCTAAAGTATGAGCCAAAGCATTTTGTCCATAGCTTGCACGATATTTCATTCTTCCAATCAATTTCATTAACTCTTCATGCATTGGAAAAAGACCCAATTCAACAACAATATTCTCACCGTCCTCCAAAATCTTTTGCTCAAACTCCTCTTTTACTTTAGCATGAACTTGCTCGATTCGTCCTGGATGAATTCTACCATCTTTAATCAGAAGTTCTATAGTCCTAGTTGCAATAGCACGCCGATAAAGATTAAAGTTAGAGACAATAATAACACCAGGAGTATCATCAACAATAATATCAACACCTAAAAGTTGTTCTAGGCTTTTAATGTTTCGTCCCTCTTTACCAATAATTCGTCCTTTATGGTCATCACTTGGTAAATTTACTATATGAATAAGTCTCTCTCCTGCAAACTCTCCTGCATAACGAGTAACAGCTTGAGATAATATATAATTAGCTCGTTTTTTTGCCTCTTGTTCGGCTATCTTCTCTTGTTTTCTTACACTAAGGGCTATCTCTAGTTTAGACTCTTCAAACACTTGCTCCAAAAGATGTTTTTTTGCCTCTTCTTTGGTTAATCCTGCACATTTAGAGAGTAAAGAGATAAGAGACTCTATCTCTATCTTTTTTCTCTCTTCTAATGTATCTAAGTAGTTCTCTTTTTTCTCTATATTCTTTTTGCTTTTGAATAACTCTTTCTCTTTTTTACGTAGGGCTTTACGCTCTAAATCTAATTCTGTTGTCTGCTTAGTAACTTCTAAAACTTTATCTTGAAACTTTTTATCTAAAAGAACCTCTTCCTCTTTAATTTTTACTTGTGCTTCATGTAAAATATGTTCAGCTTCGTACTCTATCGCCGATGCTTTTGCTTTTGCTTCAGCTTCTAAATGCTTAAATTGTTTACTGTTTTCATTACGCATGAAAATATATGTCATACCTACACCCAAGAGCATAAAAATTATATATATTAATGTATCTTCTACCATATTTCCTCCTATTTAAGGAGCCTAAATCCTTGATTTTCATTTAAAAAACTATTTTTAGGTGTGAAATAACCATTTCCCTTAATATCATGACTCTGGGTTATAATTTCAGAACTGATACAATATTCTCGTCCAACAAATATAATCTCTTTGATATTTTTACTATTTTTTTCAAAAAATCTATCGTAGAATCCTTTACCAAATCCTACACGTCTCAATGTGCTATCTGTCCCAAGTATAGGGACTATTGCTAAATCTATTTTTTTATTATATCTGTTTGAATTATTAGGTTCTTTTACACCAAACTTTTTTATTTTTAAAGGCAATCTGTATTTTACCAATCTAAAGCTTTTACCTTCCATAAATGGAACTAAAACAAGCTTTTTATCTTTTCTTAATTTTATTATTAAAGTAGAGATATTAATCTCGATTTTCAAAGGAATATAAAGCATTATTACCTTAGCTTTTCGATGTTCTATCAATGAAGATAGCTGTTTTACTACCAATTTATCAAGAGCATAACGATTGCCCTGTTTTTTACCTCTAAGTCTCTCTAAGCATTGCTTTCTAAATGTTTCTTTATTCATAATTTTGTACTTTACCTTTTTTTTGATATAATCCCTAAAATTTACTTATAAAAGACAATATTCAACAATGAAACATCATTTTTATCTACTTTTAGCACTAATATTTTTGCTCTCTGCATGTAATGATACCGATACCTATGCAAAGAAAAAAGAGTTAACTGTTATTAGAAACCTCTCATCTCATCAAAATTTTCTACATCAAGAAGAAGCTATTCAAAAAGAGACTATTCCAACACCTACTTTAAAAGAGTATACATTTACATTTGAAGATTTACAAGGTCAAACTTCTACTCTGAAAATGAAGAGTGATATTTATAATTTTTCAAATATTCAACAACCGATTGTCTTGATAACACTTTTTTCCACATGGTGTCCACCCTGTCGAGGTCAAATTCCTCATTTAAGTAATCTACAAAATAAATTTAAGAAACAGCTCTTTGTTGTTGGTGCATTGGTACATGATGATATTAAAGATAAAGATTTACAAAAATTTCTTAATGCAGAAAAAATACTTTTTTTTGTCTCAAAGAGTCAAAAAGAGAATTTAAAATTTGCCAATATGATTACTCCTAAACTAAAATTAACAAAAGAGTTTCCTATGCCCCTTATGATTCTATTTTTTAAGGGGAAATACTTTACACACTATGAGGGTGCAATGCCCGAAGAGATGATAGAGAGTGATATAGAACAACTCTTAGTCAAAATAAATAATTAAAATAAAAAAGGTAACTATAAAATGTTTAATATACTAAAAAAAGTTTTTGGTAGAACAAATGACGCTATCAAAGAGGTAGCACCAATCAAAAAAAAGAAGATTACTCAAGAAGAGTTTGAGGATATTCTTTTAGAAGCTGATGTCAACTATGAACTGATTGAAAAATTTTTAGAAGAGTTACCAAGCTCAATTAATAGAGGCAATGCCTATAATGCATTAATATCTGTTTTTCAATACAAAGCAGACTGGAAAACAGATATAGAGAGTAAACCCTTTGTTGATATGATTATTGGTGTAAATGGTGCAGGAAAAACAACCACAATTGCAAAACTAGCACGAATGCATCAAAAAAATGGAGAATCTGTAGTCTTGGGTGCAGCAGATACCTTTAGAGCAGCAGCGATAGAGCAACTAACACAATGGGCTAAACGATTGGATGTACCTATTGTTTCCACCCAACAAGGTCATGACCCTTCAGCCGTTGTTTACGATACCATCTCATCTGCCTTAGCAAAAAAGAGTGACCATGTTATTATTGATACAGCAGGAAGACTTCATACCCAAACAAATTTAGGCGAAGAGCTAAAAAAAATGGTACGTATAGCAAATAAAGCATTACCCGATGCACCTCATCGAAAAATGCTTATTTTGGATGGAACGCAAGGAAGTTCAAGTATCAATCAAGCAAAAGTTTTTAATGAACTTATAGGTATAGATGGTATAATAATTACAAAATTGGATGGAACAGCTAAAGGTGGTTCAGTACTTTCAATAGCTCATGAACTGCAAATGCCAATCTATTACATAGGAACAGGAGAGCAACCTGATGACCTCATTACTTTTAAAGCCAATGACTACGTTAATACTATTTTGGATGAAATTTTTATATAAACCTTTTATCTACATAATACTCCTTCTACTTATCACTATCTCTCTTCTTCTTTTGCAGGAGAGGAAAGTTTTTGATATTAGAACACTCGCACACATAGACCCTCTTCCCCATACTCAAGAGCTTATTCAACAAAAGAAATATTTTGAAGCAGATGAATATTTGAGCTATTTTATAGAATATCCCTATGTCAATAAAAACCCAAAGAGTAGAGAATTACTTCAGCAAATTAAGGCAAAACGAGAAAGCTATGAGTATCAAAAAGAGAAATTGATAGAGGGTTTGATTGATGGAAAATCCGATGAAGATATTGGAAAAGCTTCGGCTATTGCTTCGGACTTTTTATTTATTGGAGATATTCGAGATTTATCAATAGAGGGTTCACACTATTACAATAATGGAGACGTTGACAATGTCGTTGTTGCACTCTCCTCTTTGGGACTGATTGCAACAGTCTCTACTTTTTATACCTTGGGAGCAACTACCCCTATAAAAACATCCATCTCTATTTTAAAATACGCTAAACGAGCCAATAAACTACCCCCATGGCTTAGTAAGAAACTTATAACAGAAGCAAAAAATGCAAAAGAGACCTACTCTCTTGATAAAATCAAAACTCTATTAACACCGATACATAAACTATATGAGAAAGTTGGATTAACACAGAGCCTGAATCTTATAAAGAGGAGTAAAAATATTAAAGATTTAAAAAAAATAATGAGCTTCTCTTCACGCTTTGGTAAAAAGAGTCAAATTCTATTGCAAATTACAAAAAATCAAGCATTAAAATACAGTAAACTTTTGCCAAAAGCTAAAACAAAAAATATTCTTTATGCCTCAACTTATGGGAAAAATGGACTAAAAGGAATGAGCAAAATGGGAGAAGCAAAATTTATGCGTAAGATGGGATTTAACAGTAATTTAGTCAAAACTACCTATAAAGGTAATCTTAACTCTCTCTTTAACTATCTATTAAAAAACATCCCAAGTTGGCTACTTTTTTCTACTGTTTTCTTGGGACTTTTTTATTTCATGAGGAACTTTTACGTTTTAGCAAAGAAGCTATTTTAGCCTGTAGTTTTAACCATCGTTTATGCTCAATTGCAGGGAAACCTGCATAGGTTTTTCCTGCTTCAAGTGATTTGGTAACACCACCTTTTCCAGCAATAGTTACAAAATCTCCAATATGTAAATGCCCTGCACTAGCACTCTGCCCACCCATTATAATATTACGTCCAGTTGTGGTAGAACCTGCAAGTCCAACTTGTGAAGCCATAAGTGAATGCTCCCCTACATCACAATTATGAGCTATCTGAATAAGATTGTCCAGTTTTGTACCTTTACGAATATAGGTTGTGCCAAATACTGCTCGGTCTACCACACAGTTTGCTCCTATCTCTACATCATCTTCTATCACAGCGTTACCGTTTTGATAAATTTTAACATGTTCCCCCATTTTAGTATGAGCAAATCCATATCCATCTGAACCAATCACTGTTCCTGCATGAATAATACAATTATCCCCTATTTTTGAGTGATGATAAATCGTTACATTTGGATAGATAAGTGTGTTTGAGCCAATGGTTACACTATCTCCAATATATGCTCCTGACATAATAGTTACATTGTCTCCAAGAGTAACCTCTT
>QNZV01000029.1 GCA_003978395.1 Sulfurovum sp.
GGGAACAGTAAGTTTTTCTATGAATTTAGGTTTTAAAGGTTCTGTTATATCAAGAAGGCTTAACGTATTGCTCTCTAAAATATAGAGAATATCTTCTTCTACACCTAAAATATTTCCACCTATTTTTAAGGGATTATAGCTTGTCGAAAATTACATTTTTTTATCTTTTTCTTGAAAAATATTGATTTTATTATCGCCGATGATGTATAAATAATTTTTATATGACCATAAGCTATCAATCCTTGATAGTTCAGAATTTAAATTATATAAATATTCAGAATTTTCTAAAGTTGATTTAATCACTTTTATTTTTCTGGTTTCATCATTTAAATTTAAATCAAAATTGTAAAAATAGGTCTTTTTCTCTTTGCTAAATAAGTTACCTAAAAGACTATCTCCTATCGCTAGACGGCTAAAGTTTCCAGAAATTGAGGCATAAATAATAAAAGGATTGTCTACTAAAAGTAATTTATTTTGGTTTTTTATATTAACGTTGTATGCCCAACTCCTTAAACTACTTATTCTAACCTCATTATCCAATAAATTTACATAAATTACATGACTATCTTCTTCTACAGGAGTATTTGGAAGTTTTAATTTTCCTATCAGTTTTTTTGTTTCCAAATCATAAATTCTAAACTCTCCACTCTTCATCATATCAATTGTATAAACAGTAGACCCAACAATTTCTATAGCATTGGATTGATAGGAATCTACAATATATGCAGTAAAAATATCTTTTTTATAACTTTGGTCTCCTGCTCTTATTTTATTGACAATATTTTGGTAAGTATTGTTATAGGTTAGTGTGGAAGTGAGTAATTTTTTATGATAAAGAGGATTAAAGAGTGTAATATCTTTTGCATCTACTTTATAATCTCTATTCAAAGACTCTTTTAATAAAAGTGTTGCATGATGATGAAGTTGCTCCTCTAGTTCACTATAAGGTAAATTTTCTACATAGGTATAGAGTATTTCACTTAGTGGTGTTATTCGTATTTTGTGCATGGCATTTTTTATCCAAATTCCTTTGGTCAAGAGCCGTAGCTTTCCTAAATTCTTAGTAGTAATTTCATCTTTTATTCCGTCATCATTACTATCTATATCAATACCTTCCGTGACTTCATAGATATAGAAGTCATTGTCCTCTAACTCTTCACTCATAAGGTCAAAATTTCCTATTTGATTAAGGCTACCTATGGATTTAGTAGTTGTAGAGCCAATCAAATCTTTTGTTCCCAAAGGGTTCAGCTTAAAAAGTTTGACTGTTGCATTTTTAAGTCGTCCCATTTGAACTTTTCCTATTTTTCCACTGTTTTGAACATGAATCTTAACGGTTTGAGTGCTATATCCATACTCATTTGAGGCAGTTACTGTTAGGTTGAAATCTTTAATATCGTCAATCATTTTAGTTAAGATAAGCTTACCTTGATTATTTAACAAGAAAAAATCTTCTCCTTCTCCTTCTAAAATAAAAGGATAATGAAGTGTGCCATCTCCTGCATCAATAGAGAGTTGTCCAATACTGTTTCCTACCATCAAAGAGCTTGATATATCTTCTTCAAAAGGTTTAATCTTAGGTTTTCCAATATTGGTATTTTCAGAATTCAAAATAAGATGAAGCTTTGCTTCCACGGCATCTATAGGGGTAAATCCCATTTTCCTTATCTCTGTATAGAGATTCTCTATACTTATGCCATCCAAACTTTTTAGGGTAATTTTATCTTTTGTTTTTTGAGATATATTTATATATTCCGTATGTTTTTTATCGTCTAGTGATTGTAAAAGTATGGCTATTTTTAGTAATGATTTATTGTTGAAATCTCCATCAAAAGAGGGGATTAACGTTTGTGGATATATATTTTGTTGGTCTTTAATTGAGCTAACTTTTCCTAAATAGAGAGAGCCTAATTTAAAGGTAATTGGAGAGTAGACACAGGTAATTGCACCATATTTTGTAATATCATCTTGGGTGTAACCTTTTGTAACCCCTTGGCGTTCTCCACAATAATAGTCTATTCCATTGGTAACAGAGCCTTTGAAATAGAGTGTTTTAACCTCACGTGGTTCATGTTGACTTCCCTTGTTGCACGAAATAAAAATAAAAAAAATTAAACTAAAAATAAAAGCTTTAAGCATATAGAATACCTTTCTTATAAATTTTAATATTAAAATATAAAATTTCTTTTACTTAGATTAAAAAATAAAATATAAGTTAACCTATAATCAATATACTTTTATTTATAATAATCAAAAAGTACACAATAGGGAAAAAAGTGGAAAAAACAGAAGTATTAAGAAGTATTAGAGGAGCTAGGCGTGCTCATATTATATGGGTGGATAGTGCTAAAGCTTTAGTCAATGGGTTAGATATAAAAAAAGAGCAGATTCCTATAGCTGTAACTAAATGTGATTTTGGAAAATGGTTTTATTGTGATGGACAGATACTTCTCTCTCTTTTTAGAGAGAATGCTGTTAAAAAATTGGACAATAAACATAAAGAGCTACACGATACCTATATGAAAATATTTAAAATATATTTTCCTCTGAAAAAACGTTCACTTTTTGCAAAATTGTTTAATAGAAAAAAGAAGATTACGCCAAATGATGAGTATCATGCTTTGGTCTATTTGGCTGATTTAGAAAGAATATCAGATGAGTTAATCTCTTATCTTAATATAATAGAAAAAAAACTAAATACGATTAGTGAGGAAAGATTTAGAACTTTGCATTAAAAATAACAAAATTTCATACTTTTAATTTAGATTTTTTGTGATAAAATATGTCATTATTTCTTAAAGGATTTACGTGAATTCTATTCTTGATACTTTTGATAGCTTGTCTATCACGCTATTGGAGACATTAAAAAGGTTTCCTTTAGCAAGTCTCTCTGCTTTTTTAGCATCTCTCATTTTAATACTACTTATTGAAATAGAGTACAGTCCCACAAACGAGATTGTACTGTTGGCAAATAAAGTTGCTTTTGTTTTAACTTTAGGGATTTTTCTTTTTCCTGTTTTATACTTATTGAATCGTTCTATATTTTTCAAGCTTATAGGAATAGGTGTATTGGTTGCCTATTTTTACTTTTTACCTTTAGAGATAGATACTTTAGCTGTTTTACGGCATATGCTTCTTATTTTAGCTCTCTTTTTTATGTTTTTTTGGGCTCCTTTTTTAAATACAAATATCTCAAATAAAAATATATGGGAATGGACAATGAAGATTTTAATTATTCTTCTTGTAACCATTATTTTAACATTAACTTTTTATGGAGTCTTTTACATATTGATGTTTTCTCTTCGTGAACTTTTTGAAGTGGAAGTTTTAGATAAACGTTATTGGCAATTTATTATTTTAGTATTAGGTCTTTTTTCTGTCAATTTCTTTTTGTCTCAAATGCCAAAATATATCTGTCTGTTGCAGTTAAAAAAATACACAAGAGTAGGGGCAGTCTTTACAAAGTATATATTGACCCCTATAACAATGCTCTATATGTTCGTACTTTTTGCTTATATTGTTAAAATTCTTCTTTTAGGACTCTGGAACGAAGTTACTATTGATTGGATGATTATCGGTTTTACCTTTTTTGCTATTGCAACCTATATGTTTTGGACACCACTTGTAGAAAGATTGCACAGCAATTTCCGAAATCTTATTTGGGGGTCATTATTTGTCTTAAGTATTATATTAGCACTCTCTATATGGATACGCTTAATAGATGGTTTAACATTAGAGATGCTTTATCTTATATTGTTATTTGACGTTTGGCTTATGTTAATTTCATTATATTTTTTATTTTTTGAAAATGCAAGTTATAAGTGGTTATTCTTTTCTATTAGTCTGTTCATCGGTCTATCACAGTCCGAGTATGTGATTGATTGGCTTTTGTTGTTGATGAGGTAATCTCTTTATAAAAATAAACAACTATCACTTTTTAGCTGATAGTTGTGTTTTTAAGTAAATTAAATTTAAAATTACTTAACTATTCTAAATTAATTGAAATCCTTTGTACAAAATACCCTTGTTGGTCAGTAATTAAAGAACTACTTTTTAATGGAGATACTAACTCTTTTTTAGAAGATTTTGAACCAATAATTAAAATTCCTCTTATATTGATTTCTAATTTATTTGTATCAGTAGGAGCAAGTAATTTGATTTTCATATATCTACTTGTATCCTGCTCCCATTTATTTTCCCATCCTTCAATAACAAAATAGTTAATTTTAAATGATTTTTTTAAAATTCCACTATACATTTTTTTAGGTGGAGCATAACCTGTAACTTTATCAAATTTTTTATCAATAATTGAACCTTCTAATGCCGAATATTGAGGAAAAGATAATGTTAATCCTCCCATCCTTGCATTTTGAGAATCATTAACCATTTTTGCTTCAATAATGAATTGTTTACCTGCACGAACTTTATTTGGATACTTTAAAATTAGGACAATGCCATTTTGAGAAATTTTATATATTTTTTTATCTTGAATAATTTTAGTATTTGTTTCAAAATCAATATTATTTTTTTCCATATCTTTATAATAATTTAAAATTTTAGAATCTTTTCCTTTATCTAAATCTTCTAATGCCTTATCAACTCCATGTAATACTACTTTAGAAAATGCTTTTCCAAGTAAATTGTTTTTTGCTTCTCCTCCTATAGATAAGAGTATTAGTAAAATTGCTATTCTTCCATATGTTTTTTTTATTTTCATTTTTTTCCCTAAAAATTTAATAAAAAAGTATATCTATAAAGAGTTCCTCTTGTCAAGATTAAATCTTTTTTTTCAGAAATTATATTTATACTAACCAAATTACCCATGTTTTAGTTTATCAACTCCATACTATTTTGAATACTTTCATTTATAAACTTAAAAAGTTCATTTTTATCATTAATGGCTTTTAAGTACTCCTTTCGATGCTCATTTTCAATAAGAGGTGGAACAATATTATTTTGTATAGCTTGGAAAGCCATGATTAATCTTCCTACTCTTCCATTGCCATCTGCAAATGGATGTACTCTTTCAAATAATATATGAAACTCAGCAATATCTTCTAAACTCATATCATTACTATTAAATCTATAAAGTAGGTTTTCAATATCATTAGATATTTTATTGGGTGCAGATAGTTTTATATCTACACCTTTTATATATCGTTCATCTAGTCTATATGCTCCAATAGGTTTAGATATAAACTGTGGAGAGACTTTTAAAGCATCTTCAAACATAATTGCATGAATATCTTTTATGAAACTGCTATCAATAATATTATGTGGATTTGTTGCTTCACGAACTATGACATCATAAGCTTTTGCAAAACCCAAGATAACAAGTTGTTCATGTAATGGTTTGCCTTTTGCTGTATTTCCATATTCAAGTAACTCTTTTGTTTCGCCAAATGAAAGAGTTGTTCCTTCTATAGCATTTGAGTGATGAGTGATTGAAATACGAAGTTGTCTAAAGAGTTCTTCTCTTTGTTTTAGTGTTAATTTATTTAGTTTTTTCATTTTTCCTCTTAACTAATTCCCATGCTAAACGTCAATGCCAAGAAAATAAGCCTAAATACTGTAGGTTCGATTTTATCGAACGAGTATTAAAGCCCGTTCAATGAAATCTAACCTACAAATAACGTGGAAACTAAATTTAAAATCAGTAACTCTATTGATTTACAGCTACTTTATACGTAGGGTCATCCTCTTCATATGTACAGAAAGGTCCTGCTGTTGTAAGTGTTTTTTTACAGTCATTTGATAGGTGTCTAAGGGTTAGTTTCTTTCCTGCTTTTTTATAGCGTTCGGTAATAGCATCAATTGCTTCTGCTCCTGAACTGTCCATAACTCTAGCATTTTTAAAATCTATAATGACTTCATTTGGGTCTTCTTCTATATTAAACTGTTCTGCAAATGAAGTAACTGAAGCGAAAAATAGTGGTCCATCTAGGCAGTAGACTTTTTTTCCTTTTTCATTTTCTTCTGTTCTTGCATGAATTTTTGCATGTTTCCAAGCAAATACCAAGGCAGAGATAATAATACCTGCAATAACAGCAATGGCTAAATCGGCAAATACAGTAATAATCGTGACCGTTAAGAGTACAAAAGCATCTGATTTTTGCATGTGTTTGATTCTTCTTAGACTTGAAAATTCAAATGTTCCTATACTTACCATAAACATAATACCAATCAAAACAGCTACAGGAACAGCCGATATAACAGGGAAAAAGCTAACGACAAGCACTAAAAGGAAAACAGAAGCTACAAATGAAGATAAGCGACCAAGACCACCCGAAGAGTAGTTGATGATACTTTGACCAATCATGGCACAACCTGCCATACCACCAAAGCTTCCTGAACATACATTTCCAACTCCTTGGGCTATACATTCTCTGTTTCCTGAACCTTTTGTACCACTCATTTCGTCCAATACTGAAAGTGTAAGTAGTGACTCAATAAGACCAACCATTGCGACTAAAAATGCAGTAGGGAGTATAATATACATGGATTGCACGGTAAATAGAGAAGTATCAGGCATAACAAAGTGTGGAATAGAGATAGAGGTTATCTCCCCAAAGAGTTGACCAACCAATTTGGTATCAATACCTGTAATGTAGACGATTAATGTTAATGATATAATGGCTACAAGTCCTGCTGGAATGGCTTTTGTGTATCGTGGCAAAAAGTGCATAATCAACATAGTAAGAGCAATAATTATATACATAAAGTAGTTTTCACTAAAGCTATTTGTAATTAGTTCTGTCCATGACATAGAATCTGCATTGGCAGGAGCTAGAAATTTAAATTGAGCCAAGGCAATAACAATCGCCAACCCGTTTACAAATCCAAACATAGCAGGTTGTGGAACAAGACGGATAAATTTACCCATTTTCATAAGACCAACAACTATTTGGAATAGTCCAGCAAAGATTGAGGCGATGAGTATATGATGCAGTATCATCATAGAGAGTGCTTCTTTATCAAGTTCTGGGAATAGAGCTTTTACAGCCACCCCTAATGATACAAAAACAATAGCAACAGCACCTGTTGCCCCTGAAATCATCCCTGGTTTACCACCAAGTATAGAGGTTACTAAACCAATAATAAAAGCAGCATAAAGACCCACCATTGGGTTAACCCCTGCAATAGCAGAGAATGCGATTGCCTCAGGAATAAGTGCCACGGCAACCAATGCTCCTGAAAGAATATCGTTCTTTATGTTCTGTGTAGAGTAGTTCTGTAGATTGAACAAATAAGTTCCTTTTGTGAAATATTTTTGGAATTTTAACATATTATATATTATATAAGTAGAGAAGATAAATCTTAAGTAATATTAAAAAAATAAACTAATTTATAAATTTAAATTAAATACACAAAAATTACACAAATTTACTCTATACTTTCCCCATGAGAGACAGATAGTAATTCCTCCTATTACTAAAACTTTCATAAAACTATTTGAGTTTTTGTTTTATATATTTTTAACGCATAACCGATGAGGTACGGCAAAAACTTACGATTTTCTTCTCTTCCGTTTTGTTCATATTCTCCCTCCTTTTAAATTTTACTACCCTTTTTTCGAAAGGGGAGGAAATCATTTTTAATTCAACGCTTATTTAACAGGCAGATAATATGCCACTGCAATCAGTGAGATAACTATGGTAAGCCATATGCTTGGTATCCATCTGTATTTTCCTGTAACATTTTTGAGTTCCATAAAATGATTTAGCACCAACTGTACTTTTATAAATGTTGTAACAAGCAGTATGGCTACAAAAAAGTTATTGATATAATGTAAATCTCCTAAAAGATAAGCAAAGATACTCAAAGCCACTAAAACTATCCAAATAATTTCTAACGTTCGTCTCATATTTTTCCTTATCTTATAATGTAGACCAATGGAAAGAGGACAATCCATAAAAAGTCTACCATATGCCAATAGAGAGCACCACTTACTATCCCTTTATGCTCTTCGACGGTATAGCCATAGATTCTTGTCTTTTGAAAAATGTTAAATAAAATAACCGAACCTAGAAGTACATGCATAAAGTGAAACCCTGTTAAAAGAAGGTAAAACATAAAAAATTTATTGGTACTAAGTGTAATGCCCTCTCCAAATATATAAGAAAATTCAAACATTTTATTGACCAAAAAACTTGCACCCAACAGCATAGCAAAAAGCAACCATTTGGAAGCTTCTTTATTGGACTCCTTGTGGTTGTTGTGTGTCATGTTTTGAATGGCTATGACGGCTTTTGCAACAAAATAACTGCTGGTTACCAAAAGTAGGGTATTGATAAATCCTGATGTTGTCTCTAGCATCTGTTGTGAGTGGTTAAACATCTCAATGTTTGCTCTGCGTGAAAGAGCATAACCCAGAAAAAGAAGACCAAAAGTAATGAGCTCTACATAGATAATAATCCAAACAGCAAAATCTCCAGGAGGATAGGGGGTTTTTCCTACTGCTTTGCTATGCATTATCATGCTTTGTAAAATGTAAAGTAATCAATTTTTCTAGTACTTCGAGTACATCACTCTCATCACTTAAAGACTCTACAATGGTATGCATACAAGCCTGATAAGGGTCAAATCCTTTGACAATCAATTTTCCTGCGTAAATGAGCAGTCTTGTAGAGACAGCTTCTTGAATATCTGTGTCATCAAGTTGTCTTATTTCACTGGCAATATCTACAAGTTTTTGTGCAGTTTGCTCATATACACCACTTTCGTTTACAAGAACTTGTCTCTCTATGTCAGGTTTTGGATAATCGAAACTCAAAGAGATAAAACGCTGTTTTGTACTTGGCTTCATCCCTTTGAGTACATTTTGATAGCCTGGATTATAGGAAACCACCAACATAAAGTCTGGATGGGCTTCTATCACTTCCCCTGTTCTGTCTATGGGTAGGACTCTTCTATAATCAGCCAAAGAGTGGAGTACAACAGTTGTGTCTTTTCTGGCTTCTATAATCTCATCTAAATAACAAATTCCACCTTCTCTCACAGCTTTTGTTAAGGGTCCATCTTGCCAAAAAGTTCCATTTTCATTGATGAGGTGTCGACCTACTAAGTCTGCTGCACTTAAATCATCATGACAAACAACCGTATAAACTTTTCTGTTTAATCTCTCTCCCATATATTCTATAAACCTAGTTTTCCCACATCCTGTAGGCCCTTTTATGAGTACGGGCAAATTCATGCTTGCCGACGCATCAAAAAGCTCTACTTCATTTCCTTGTGGTAAATAATAATTTTTTGACATCCTATCTCCTTATTTTGTTAAATTTATATAGACTTCAGTTAGTACTTTTGGTAGCTTTTGTCCATCGCGTACAATGGCATATCCGTTAGAGCCAAAAAGATAATTTAAATACTCTTTGGCATCCAAGTCAATGGTAATACAAAATGGTGTAATACCTTTTTTCTTTGCCTCTTGCAGTGCTTTTTTGGTGTCTTCTATACCATAACGTCCATCATAACGGTCTTCATCATTGGGTTTACCATCACTGATGACCAGTAAGAGTTTATTGCTACTTTGTTGTCTGTCCAAAATATCAATACTCTCACGAATAGCTGTCCCCATACGGGTATAATATTGAGGCTTGATACTTTCAATTCGACCTCTAATCAAGGCATTGTATTTGTCTTTAAAATTTTTAATGATATTAAAATAGACCTTTTTATTTTGCAATGATGAAAATGTATAGATAGCAAATTTATCTTCAAGCTTCTCTAATGCTTCACTAAAGACCATAAGCGAATCTTTAATCACATCAATGATGCGAATATCTTGAGTAATGCCCCCTTCGGTAGAGAGTGATATATCAGCCAATAGAAGGGTGGACATATCACGTGTTTTTTTCTCATAACTTGTATAGAAATTTTGATGATGCATAGACTTGTTTTGATGAGACATATACTCTATCCATGCATCCATATTTAACTCATCTCCATAGGGCAATCGGTCATTTTTGATGCGATTGAGTTGGAGTATATCAAGTTCAGCTTGAATTTTTTTGACTGTTTTTTTAAGTCTTTGGGGAAGCTCTATGGGGATGACATTCATAGTGATTTGTGGTAATATACGGGCATATTTTACTAAATAATCATTTTTTTTGTAATCCCACTCATCCAAATAGTGTCCTTTGCCAAGGGGATACGTCACCGTGGTGTCTTGTAAAAGTTCCAAGTCCATTTTTATACGAGAAGAGAGGTTTGCCTGTTTTTGTCCAATGGTAATCTCATCTAAATCTTCAGCGTGGTAGAGTGCATCTTTATCAAAGCTATCATCTTCAAGCCTATCTACATTGACTTGCTCGAAAATACTCATCAACGATTCAGGTAAAAAAGCCAAAAATCCATCTGTTTCATGTTTGTCGTCTATCTGATTTGCCTGTTTTTTCATCTGAAGTTCTTCAGATTTATCTTTGCCTTCTTCTCTTGTGGGTTCTTCTTCGTTCTCAATATTGTTTGCATAACTGAGTGTAATTGCTCTAGGATATATCCATAGAGGGTTTGGATAATCATCTATTAAAGCTTGATTTGATTGCTCATCTAAAGATTTAAGAAATGATAATTGTTCATATTTATCCATTAGATACTCAGTTGCGTTTTTGTAAAAAATATCAAATCCACTGTATCTTTTTGTGAGGTAGTCTATGGCGTATTGATTTTTTTCTATAAGATTGTTGTTTGTAATATTTTCTACTTGTGCAGCCATGGCTACAAGCCAATAGTAGAGCATTTCATTCTCTTCTTTTGTAGAAAAATAGGCAAAAGATGCAGGAATATAAACAGATTCATCATCTTGCCATGTCAAGAAAAACTCTTTTCCTAGAAATGATATTTTCTCTAAGAGTGTTCTGGAAGTTTCGACATATCTCTTATCTGTTATTCGTAGTTCTTTGGCTTTTTCACCACCCATAAGGCGATGAAAAATATGTAAAGGTTTAGAAATGTCTTCAAAATAGACTCTCTGTTCTTCATGAAGTTTATGGACTTTTTTATTGAGATATTTATCCCATACTTTTCCCATACTCTCTTCGAATTCAAGCCAATAATGAAGCATCTTTAATCTCCTATGATTTAGCAGGTTCTTTAACAAAGAAACTGTAAAAATATGTAAGTAGTCCAGTAAATACAAGTACTCCAAACCCAGCACGAACCATATAGATACCATTA
>QNZV01000073.1 GCA_003978395.1 Sulfurovum sp.
TCAATATCTATACCCTAAAAGCACGAGATATTTTAAAAAAGAGTTATCCTAAAGTGATAAGCCCTGTTTTAAAAGATAGAGAAATTAAAGATTTCAATATCACAAATCCTATTGATTGGGAAAAGATTAAAATAGCTATGAAAAAGAGTCCTAATAGACTTGAAGAGTTAGCTCAGAAGTATAAGAGTGCAGAGACTTTAGGTATCTACAGCTATATTAAAGAGAAAGCCTCTAAATACAGAGTACCTTACTATCCCATGCCCTACCCTGATGTGATGAAGAAGTTTAATAAAAAAAGAAAAGCGATTTTATATGCTATTGCAAGGCAAGAGAGCCGATTTGTTCCTGCTTCTATCTCCACTTCTTATGCTTTGGGGATGATGCAGATTATGCCTTTTCTTATTAAAGAACTTAGCAAAAAACGTCATAAAAAGATGGATATGAATAAAATATTTGACCCAAGAGTAGCTATCTCTTATGCCAATCAACACATGAATTATTTGAAATCATGGCTCTACCACCCACTTTTCATTGCCTATGCCTACAATGGAGGAATTGGATTTACAAGAAAACGTTTACGCACAAAACATCTCTTTAGAAAAGGGAAGTATGAACCTTATTTGAGCATGGAGCTTATTGATTATAGAGAGTCCAGAGAGTATGGAAAAAAAGTTTTGGCAAATTATGTTATCTATCTTAATCTATTAGGCGTTCCAACCAAAATCTCTCCTCTTTTAGATGTTCTACTCCATCCATCTAAAACAGATAGAGTCAGAAAATAATCACCTAACGATTATTTTGCTAATCTATTTAAAGGTGCAAAGAGAGCTTTAGGCTTCTCTTTTTGGTAAGTTAAAATATCTTTCCCAAAACGATTATTTTCAAAAACAAGTGTCAACTCTTCTGTTTCGACTTTAGGAAACTTCACTTTATAATAAGTACTCCAATTATTCATCATAGGCATCTCATAACGCAAAGGGTCATTATCATCCAAAAGTTTAATATCTATTGGAAGATGACCATTCAGTGTTAACTGATACCCCTTTTTATTGAACTCTGACTGTTCTGAGTTCGTAATAAAGACTCCTATAAAAAAATACTCTCCATCTCTCATCTGATTCTTAAATCTTTCTTTACAATTTCTCTGAGCAAAAACAGGGTTAAGATAGGTAGCTGTTAAAAGAGCTTTTGTCTCAAAAGATGCCATTAATTGGGCTTTATGAGTATTTTTCAAGCTCTTATCGTAAATTTCATCTTTGGTAAAGAGTTGAGCAAAATCTGAATACTCTTTTGTACCACACTTATCTTTTTTTGCTGAACACCCCAACATAACAAGTGCTGACAAGAGAAGCAATATTTTTTTAACCATTATTATAAACCTTTCATCAAGGCTACTCCAAAGTAATAACTATCAAAATAGCTTTATGAGGTTTTTCATAGGCAAGGCAGGTTTTTGTAGGACTAGCCGTAGCTAATTCAAAAAAATCTAACGCAGTATATGGAAAACCTCATAAAGCCCGTAGGGAAGTCACAGAGAGGGTAATCTTCACTAAATAGAATTCTTGAATTAGCTTTGGCTAGTCCTGCAAATTATATTTTGCAAATCTTACCCTCTCTGTGACTTCTATTTTGATAGTTATTACTTTGGAGTAGCCTTACTCTATATTTAAATTCATTTTAACATATTTTCTATGAACTTTTAAGTATAATCTCATCAAACTAAGGTTAATAAGAACAAAGGAAAAGCATGGAACGCTTTGCTGTCGCATTTACTGGTCCTTCGGGAAGTGGTAAAACTACTCTGGTTGAAAAACTTGCTAAGATTTTAATCAAAGAGAGAGAAGTAGCTATTATAAAACATGACCCAAAAGACAAAGCAGTTTTTGATAAAAGGGGCAAGGACAGTTATAGATATTCACAAATAGGTGCTGAAGTTGTGGTGGCATCGTCTACCCGTACGACCTATTTCTCTAAACGTAACAAAGATTTAGATGAAATTATTAGCATGTTTAATAATTTTGATATTCTATTGGTTGAAGGGCTAAAAACCTTACCTCTACCTAGAATTGCGATTTTTAGAAACACGATTGAAGAGAGTTATTTAGATTGCAGTGAAGCCATTGCTATTGATGATACTATTAACGTAGAAGAGTATACTCTGCCTTCACACATTGATGTGCTAGATTTAAATAATACAGCTCAAATTATTGAGTGGATAGATAAAAATTCAAAACGTGTATAAAGGATAAAGATAAACATGAACGATATATTTGAGACTATAAAGCAAGTTGCTTTTGAGATTGACAATGCCATTAAAACTTCTGATTTAGGATACTCTGATTCTGAAAACTCTTCAGGAGAAGACCAGCTAAAACTTGATGTTCAATCGGATATTATTATAGAAAAAGCATTTGCTTCTGTGGCTTCTGTTAAAGCCTTGGTAAGTGAAGAGAAAGAGGGAGTATTAGAACTCTCACAAACAGGGAAATACACAGTTTGTTATGACCCATTAGATGGTTCTAGCCTTGTTGATGTCAATCTTTCGGTGGGTTCTATTTTTGGAATCTATGAAGGAGAACTCGAAGGGAAAAACCTTGTGGCTTCTGCTTATGTAGTCTATGGACCTAGAATAGAACTTGTCATTGCGACTAGAGAATCTGCACCGAAACTATATCGTGTAATTGGTAGTGAGTTCAGATACATTTCAGAGATTAAGATGAATGAAAAAGGTAAGCTTAACGCATCTGGAGGAACTCAACAGAACTGGTGTGACTACCATAAAATATTTATAGATGACCTATTCCAAGAGGGTTATAGATTGCGTTATTCAGGAGGAATGGTTCCTGATTTACATCAAATCATGTTAAAGGGTGGTGGATTATTCTCGTACCCTGCAACATCGGACAAACCAAATGGAAAGCTACGACAACTCTTTGAGGTAATTCCTTTTGCACTAATGTATGAACAAGCAGGAGGTCAAGCCATTAACCACAAAGGGCTGAGACTTCTTGAACTTGTTCCCTCACATCCACATGATACTAGCCCATGTTTTTTTGGTTCTAACTATGAGATAACTGCTCTGCGTGAAGCTTACGGAATGAAAGCCTAAACGATGGAAGAGCTTTCACTCGATGAGTGGCAAATAGCATTAGGGGTAAAAAAGAGAGAGCTTGAAGCGTGTCAAATAGAGCAAAAAGTAAACTCTTGCCTCTCTTGCTCTCAAATTAATGAGTGCAAAATACGTGATGCCTATGTTCATGCAGTATATAACAGTATGAACAAAGGTGCAGGTGGTGGAT
The DNA here is from genome assembly GCA_003978395.1 of Sulfurovum sp. GTDB lineage: Bacteria > Campylobacterota > Campylobacteria > Campylobacterales > Sulfurovaceae > UBA1140. The sequence goes on from QNZV01000073.1 coordinate 3,300, forward strand.
TTGAATTCTAAAAAGGAAAAAGTATGTTAAAAAGTTTTTGGTTTTGGTTACTCATAGTACTGATTGCAAGTCAGTTTATATCTATGGGTATCTTAGCAAAGCTAGAGAGTAACCCAAAAGAAGAGATTCAAGCACCTAAAGAGATTATGACTATTTTGAAACGCTCTTGTTATGATTGTCACTCTAATGATGTAGCAGAACCATTTTATTATAACATAGCTCCAATGTCATGGCTGGTACAACTGCATGTTAAAAATGGTCGAAAAGTTGTAAACTTCTCGAAGTGGAACAGCTACGATAAAGAGAAACAGTTTAAAGTAGTAGACAAACTCCCTAAATCTATTATTGTCCGTATGCCCATTCCCTCATATTTATGGTTGCACCAAGATGCTACTATGTCAGCAGATGAGAAAAAGTTACTCACTAAATGGGCAGAAGAGTTAAAAGAAAAAATTAAATAGGATAAATATTGTCCTATTTAAAACAACTTCTGCTATAATCCAACTATAAAAATAACAAAAGGAATTAAAATGCCAAAAATTAACAAATACGTAGACATCTCTGAAGTAGATAGAGAAGCAAAGAAAGACCTTATTGATAGACACTCTCCATTTATTCATTGTGCTGATACAGCTGTTGCAGGAGAGCCGTTTGAAGTAACTGTAAAAATGGGTAACGAATATACTCATCCAGATGACTTTGACCACTACATTGAGTCTGTTTCTCTTTTTAATGGAGACACACTTTTAGCAAAAGCTTCTTATGTTCCAGGTACTCTTGGAAATACAAAAGCACACAACACAACTACATTTACAATTATTCCAACAGGAAAAAAACTTAAATTGGTAGCTCATGGATACTGTACAAAACATGGTATTTGGGAAGGTACAGAAGTACAAGTAGCTGTTAACTAAGTTAACGCTATTTGAAATCAACCCTCTTTAATAGAGGGTTCACTATTCAAATAAAATTTGTAAGTCAGACACAGACCCCTACCCGACAACAATCCACATATCAAAATATTCAATCATTCAATAGGTTTTCTCATGCTAATATATTTTGTTTTAATAAGGTTTTGATGGGATTTTGATTTATGCGTGTTTTTGTCGGGCAGAGGGCTGTCCGACCTACGGGATTTTGAATTTTATTTTTTTAGATGCTAATTTGGCATCTTGAGAGGAATCTAAAATAGACCCTCTTTTAGCTATAATAGCCCTTAAAAAAGGGAGTAATAGATGAATAGAAATTACGGTATTGATATTTGGGGGGATGATAATTTTATTATAAAGAGCAGTACCGTTAGAGTGAATTATCAATGCCAACCTTCACTACTGGAGATTACACAAAATATTCGAAAACAAGGCTATAAAGGTCCTGTTTTAGTGCGTTTTCCACACCTCATCAAAAAACAAATCTCTACTCTTTATAGTGAGTTTAATCGAGCGAGAAAAGAGTTTGAGTATAAAGGTAGTTTTCAAGCTGTTTTTCCGTTGAAAGTCAATCAATTTCCAAATTTTGTGAATGCACTAATGGATGTTTCAAAAGAGTATAACTATGGACTTGAAGCAGGGAGTAAAGCTGAACTGCTTATTGCTATTACCCACACTCCTTTGGGTTCGCCAATTACGGTTAATGGCTTTAAAGATAAAGAGATGATTTCATTGTGTTTTATCGCTTCTAATATGGGTCATAATCTTACCATTACTATTGAAGGGGTGGGAGAGCTTGAGACCATTATAGAAGTAAATAATGAGTTTAACAAAGATAGCAAAAAAGCCATTCGACCCAAAATAGGTGTACGCATACGCCTTCACAGTACAGGCATAGGAACATGGGCAAAAAGTGGAGGGTACAGTTCCAAATTTGGATTAACATCTACAGAACTTTTAGAAGCTTATGATTTAATGGAAAAACATAACTTACTTGAAGAGTTGTGGATGATTCATTTTCATATAGGTTCACAGATGAGTGAGATAGCTCCACTCAAAAAAGCCTTGCGAGAGGTGGGAAATATCTATGCCGATTTAAAGAATCGAGGGGCTTATGCACTCAATGCTATTAATATTGGTGGTGGACTTGCTGTTGAATACTCTCAACATGCTCACTCTAAAGAGATTAACTATGAACTCTCTGAATTTGCTAACGATGTTGTATTTTTGATTAAAGAGATTGCAAAAAATAAAGGTATTGAAGAACCTGATATTTTTACAGAATCTGGACGCTTTATTGCATCTTCTCACTCGGTACTTATTGCTCCTGTACTAGAGCTTTTTTCACAAGATTACCATGAAAAGTCTCTACGATTAAAAGAGTCTAATCCTCCATTAATATCTGAACTATATGATTTATGGAGAGAGCTTAACCCCTCTAATGCACAGGAGTATCTTCATGATGCACTTGACCATATGGAGAGTCTTTTGACACTTTTTGATTTAGGATATATAGATTTAGAAGACCGTTCAAATACAGAAATTTTAGTGCATCTTATTATTAAAAAATCCATTATTTTATTGCAAAGTGAAGGGACACAAGAGCTAACTAAACTACAAAATAAGATTCAAGAACGTTATCTTGTAAATTTCTCTGCTTTTCAGTCACTACCTGATTTTTGGGGATTGCAACAGCACTTTCCAATGATGCCTATAGATAAACTGGACATCGAACCGACTAATCCTGCAACACTATGGGATATTACCTGTGACAGTGATGGAGAGATTACTTTTGATGACAATCTTCCACTCTACTTGCATGATGTTGATGTAACAAAAGAGGAGTATTTTTTAGCTTTTTTTCTAACAGGTGCTTATCAAGAGGTTTTAGGAATGAATCATAATCTGTTTACGCATCCTACAGAAGTTGTTGTTCATTTTGATAAAAAGGGCAACTACTATTTAGATAAGCTCATAGAGTCTCAAAATATTATGGATGTTTTAGGCGATATGAATTATGATAAAAGTAGTTTAGATAAAACGTTAAAACAACAAATTGAAGCATCAGAACGAATTAGTAAAGATAAAAAAAGTGACTTATTGGGCAAACTTTACCTCTATTTAAGTGAAAACAGCTATCTTAAAACCATACAAGCTAATAACGAGGAACAATAATTGAATCTTTTTCGTACTATTAAAGAGGACTTTCTAAATGTCAAACGGAATGACCCTGCTCTACACAACACTTTTGAACTTTTTTTTAACTACCCTGGTTTATGGGCGATGTTCTTCTATAGAATTTCTAACTCTCTCTATAAACGAGGGTTAAGATTCATACCACGGTTCATCTCTGCTATTGGACAATTTTTAACTACCGTAGACATACATCCTGCTGCCACTATTGGTTGCCGTGTATTTATTGACCATGCTGTAGGTGTGGTTATTGGAGAGACTGCAATTATTGGTGATGATGTGGTTATCTATCAACAGGTTACCTTAGGTGGGGTAAGTACGTCTCATGGAAAACGACACCCAACCATAGAAAACAATGTGATTATAGGAACAGGTGCTAAAGTTTTAGGAAATATTACCATTGGAACAGGGGCTAAGGTAGGTGCAAACTCTGTGGTTGTCAAAGATGTTCCAGCATATGCTACAGCTATTGGAATCCCTGCACGAATAATAAATTGTGATAATAAAAATGCTGAATTACGTCATGATATGCTTCCCGATGTTAATAAAGAGATTTTTCACTATCTGATTAAAAGAATTGCTGTTTTAGAAGAGACTATAAGAACAGGAAATGTTGAACTTATGGAGAAAGAAGACCATGAATTGAGTGAAATTTACTCAACGTTTATTAAGTCTATGTAGTAGATATTTTTTATACTTATTTTTTAATAACATCTTTTGTATACTGTTGAGATTTTGATTAGTACAAAACATACTCAATACAAAAAGGCGAAACCATGCTTTCACAACGTATACAGACACTATCTGCTTCTTTAACCATTGCTATCTCTTCATTGGCAAGAGACTTAAAAGCAGAAGGAAAAGATGTTATATCATTTTCAGCAGGAGAACCTGATTTTGATACACCAGTTGCAGTTAAAGATGCTGCTAAAAAAGCTCTTGATGAAGGAGTAACCAAATATACTGCTGTTGCAGGTACTCCAAAACTTCTTCAAGCTGTTGCAGATAAACTTAAACGTGAAAATGGTCTAACCTATACCCCAAATCAGATTATCACTAATAATGGTGCTAAACACTCACTTTTTAACCTTTTTCAAGCTGTTATTGATGAAGGAGATGAAGTAATAATTCCTGCTCCATACTGGGTAACCTACCCTGAATTAGTGAAGTATGCAGGTGGTATTTCAGTTATTATTGATACCAATGACGAAAGTGGATTTAAAATTACTCCAGAGCAATTAAAGTCAGCAATTACTCCAAAAACAAAAATGTTAGTTTTGACCTCTCCATCGAATCCAACAGGTGCTGTCTATTCAGAAGAGGAGCTTAAAGCATTAGCCGAAGTTCTCAAAGATACCAATGTAATCGTAGCTTCTGATGAGATGTATGAAAAATTAGTCTTTGGAGAGACTAAGTTTGTAGCAACAGCTTCTATTTCAGAAGATATGTACAATAGAACCATTACAATTAATGGTCTAAGTAAATCAGCAGCGATGACAGGTTGGAGATTTGGATATTTAGCATCGGCAAATAGTGAACTTATCTCTGTAATGAACAAACTGCAATCACAAAGTACTTCAAACATAAACTCTATTACTCAATCAGCAGCGATTGTAGGTCTTGATGGAACAATTGATGCAGAAGTAGAGAGTATGAGAGTAGCATTTGAAGCTCGTTGTAATGAAGCTGTTGAGCTATTTAATGCTGTAGATGGTCTATCTGTAGTTAAACCAAACGGTGCATTTTATCTATTTGTGAATATCAAAGAGGTATCAAACGACTCTATGCAATTTTGTAAAGATTTACTCGAAGAGCAAGGTGTAGCTGTTGTTCCAGGTGTTGGTTTTGGAAGTGAAGGGTACTTTAGATTCTCGTTTGCAACCAATATTGAGACCATCCGTATAGGTATTAAACGTATTGAAGCTTTTGTTCAAACATTAAAATAGATAAGAAAGGTACATATTTTTGTACCTATTCAAAAACAAATCCTACACAAATAATATATATTATAGAGTTATTTAAAAGGATATGCTATGAAAAAAATTCTTCTCATTGGCTCGTTTATACTCTCTATACTTTTTGCAGACAACTCTTTAGGTACTCCACTCTCTCCTTATGTTTTAAAACCTCAACAAGAGATAAAAAGTTACAATAAAAATGTAGAAAATCCACCAAAAGCAAAACCTCAACACTCTAAACAACAATTTAGAAAAGATGACCACCGTTATGATAAACGCTACAATAATTTCAATTATGATAGAGATGGATATTATGATGACTATGGGTATTATTATGGATATTATGATAATAGAGGATATTTTTATAACAATATATTTTTTACCTACAACCGTCGATACAGCTACTACGATAGAGAGCATTTAAGAGGTCGTTTTAGACCCTCATATCGACACCATAGAGTCTATGAATATCATGTTGAAAATGATTGGAATCGAGTTCACTGTTACCGAGAACCAAACAGTATCGTCTATGGATATTATTATGACAGACCATCCTATAATACCTCTTATAGAAGTAGCTATTACAATAACTCTAGCCGTTACTCTCGTGATAATGCTAGAATGTATACCCATAGAAATATAAACAGGAACACAAATCGAAATATCTACCAAAGAGATACACATCAAAGAGAAAACCATTATCGTCATGATAATCATCGTTATAATAATCATCAAAATAATAACTACAGGAATCAAAACAATAATAATCACAACAGCTACCGAAATAGAAATGAACACCGAAGTGATACTAGAATGAGAACTAGAAATTCATCCAATTCACATAGAAACACAACTCATTCAAACCAACACCCAACTGCCCATATGCAGTTATCGAGATAAAAAGTTCTCTTTAAACAGCCCTTTTATAGTGTTGTTTAAGCCGTTAGAGTTAAACATAATTAACTCTCGGTAGTAGCGTTGCATCTTCTCTTCTAGTAAAATAGATTTTCCTCCATACAGCACCATACCCGTGGTAATAACACTCTGAATAAGCGTGAAAAGCTCTATACGTAGTCTGTCCATTACTTCGCCACTCTCTGTCTCTAAAAACTGCTCTTTTATACTTTCTAGTTGAGATTTAGCAGAAGCTTTAACATCTTTGTCCTGTAGGGCTTCCACAGCTCCTAAACCCACTCCATAGAGTGCAAAATGAACCGTTTTAGAGATGGATTTATGTTTTGTATAATTTCCCATAACTTTAGAAGAGACCACATCTTCAGAAGGAACAAAAAAATCATTTAATTCTATATTTACTGTAGCCATACTATCTCCTACAAAACTACTAGCAACCTCTCCTACTTGAAAATTTTCAGAATTTTCAAACCTTGCCATGGCTTCATATTCACGACCATTATAATGAAAACCGATTAATAGAGTATCAAATATTTTATAACCACTTGCCCAAGTAAGTTTACCCTTTAGTCTATATCCACCTTCACATGGTGTAGCCCAAACAACCGTGACAGGAGCACGCAGATGATTTATAGCTACTCCACACTTTTTAGCAAAATACTCCTCTTGTTTAGGAAAATTATTTCCTGCCATAATTGCATTGGCTGCTAATATTTGAATAGACAAAAAAGCCAAAGAACCCGAATATTTTGTTAACATCGAAAAGAGTATAAACTTATATTCATTATGAAGTGATTTATCTATCTTATAAAGTTTAAAAATCTCTTTTTTATAGAGTATATCAAAAGCCTTATTTAACAACTCACTATCACTATCTAATCTATACAAATCCAATATTTTTAACTCTTCTATTGCACTCTTTATCTGTTTTTTATATATTTCGTGATTCATCTCTTCCCTATATTATAAAATAACCTTAATTATAACATAATTCGAATATTCATTTATTGACTTAAAATATTAATCTTATAGTATAATACTTTCACAAAAGGAAAATATAATGAAGAAAAAGAGAATAGTTAATTTGTCAATAGTTACAGTTATAGCGTTAACATTCATAGGTTGCAATACAAAAAATGGGAGCTATTTTAATATACTACAACTTCCAGGAAAAATCATAGATTCTGTTTTTGATAATAACTCATATCATGTAAAAAAAGAGAAAATAGAAAGATATACAAAGATACATTATAACTCCCTAAGAGAAGAGGTCAAAGCGAAAAGTGGGAAACATTTAGAGGAGCTAATGGATATAGCAGAGATAGAGTTATCTAAACAAGATAGCGTAAAAGAACAACTGAATAAAGAGTATAAGACTATTTTTCATAATACTCAAATAGTTACAGAAAGATTTGTACAGATAATGGCTAAACTCTATTTACCAAAAGAGAAAACTAAAAAAATTAATGGTTTTACTTACATGGAGTTATATAAGATTACAAAAGAGTATACAGATAAAAATTTTGAAAAGATTAGATTGGCTATAAAAGATAAAAAATCAGATATTTTTTTCCCTTTATCCAAAAA
>QNZV01000154.1 GCA_003978395.1 Sulfurovum sp.
CAAACAGAAAGAGAAGCTTGAAAAAGAGATTGCTAAGTTAAATGGAATGTTGAATAATGAGCGATTTGTAGCGAATGCTCCTGAACAGGTAATTAACGATAATAAAAAAGCGTTGAGTGATGCTACTGAGAAGATGGCTAAGGTTGAAGGGGAGTTGAAGGGGTTTGCGTAAGGTGTGATTGCTATCACACCTTTTACTATATTCGTTTTCCTTGACCTAATGCTTTTAACTCTTGATGTATTTTATTTAAATTGATACGTTCAATTTCTCTTTTTTTTAATCGACGTTCCTCTTCTTTCTTTGCATAATAGAACGAGATAATTACTCCAATATATGAAAAAGTAGAAGAGATTAATGTTGCTAGGCTTATAAATTTATAATTTATTTTATAATGTACGCCTATATCTAAAAGGAATAGAGCGGTTTCTTTTGTAAAGAGAGAAAAGAGAATAGAGATAGAAGCAGAGCTTATGAAAATAACTAAGAAGAAAGATTTAAGGGTCATTATATGTCCATAATTGATTTGATTTTTGAAATATATTGTAACAGATATAAGTTAAAACCTACAGACCCTTAAGCAGAATAGTATAAACTTTTTCTACATCATTATCATCCATATGAATTGTACTTGTGGTGTTAAATAGCTTGAATATATATCTCTTTTTTAAGCTAAAACTATAAATACAGAGTGGATGCACAGGAATGAACGCTCTCATTAGTCCAATCTCCTCTTTGAGTGTTTTTTCACAGATATAACAGAAATTATTTTCATGAAGTCGTTTCTCTTGTTTTAGTATTTGGATATATGCTTCTACGGCTAAACGTTTTGGATTTTGTTTGTCCCATTTTTGAGCTATCTCGAAGAGGAGATTAAAATAAAAAGGGTTTAATTCGATGGCATCACGAAGATGAGGTTCAAAGAGTTTGATGAAGTTTTGCCAAATAAGAAGATGCTTTTCCCAAAATAACCAAGGAAATGAAATCAGTGATAAAGAACGCATATTTGGCATAAAACCATTTTTACTTTGGATAACTTCAAACTCAATTAGATTTCCTATTTGTAAAATTGCATGTCTGGTTCCAAAGAATCTCCAGTAGCTTTTTACACTTTGGTTGCTAAGAACGGTAACAATGACATCTTCATTTTTCGCCTTTCTTATATTAATTATAAAACCACGCATTTTCAGAACCAACTCTTAAACTTCTTTTAGATATTATCGACCCAAATTTGGGGAAATGTTTTTTGAAACCCTATCAGATATTAATTAAAGGTTGGCTTATGCAAGATCTCTTTACATCGTTTAAAGATAACTGTGGTTTTGGACTATTGGCATCAATTGACAATACTCCTTCACACCAAAACTTGGAGGATGCGGTAACCTCTCTTTCGCGTATGATGCACAGAGGTGCTATTGGTGCAGATGGTAAAACAGGAGATGGAGCAGGGCTTCTTTTATCATTACCAAAATCATTTTTTGATAAAGAAGCACTAAAAGATGGTATTGATTTACCAGAGCGTTATGCTGTAGCAATGGTTTTTTCAAATAATGAGAGTGATTTTGATGTTATTCGTGAAGTGTGTGAAAATAACGACTTGGATATTCGTTATATTCGTACCGTTCCTATTGATACAAATGCGTTGGGTGTTCAGGCTTTAGAGTCTCTTCCTACTATTAAACAAGTTTTTGTCTCTGCAAAATCGGCAGTAGCAACACAACGTTTTGAAGCATTGGTATATCTATCACGTAAAGAGATAGAGGCTAGATTATCAGAAGATAAAACATTCTATATTCCTTCATTCTCAACATCAGTGGTTTCGTATAAGGGGCTTGTTATGCCTACGCATATCAAAGAGTTCTATAAAGATTTAGCAGATGAAAACTTTGAAATTTCATTTTGTCTTTTCCATCAACGTTTCTCTACCAATACACTTCCACAGTGGAAATTGGCTCAACCATTTAGAATGATTGCACACAATGGAGAGATTAATTCAGTAACAGCAAACCGATTTAATGTCGCTTCTAAAATAGCTTCTGTTAAATCAGAGGTATTTACAGATGAAGAGATGAAAAGACTTGTTAATGTTATTCAAGATGATATGAGTGATTCAGCTTCTTTGGATAATTTTATGGAATTTTTACGTGTTAATGGTGTTGATTTCTTCAAAGCAGCACGCTCATTAGTTCCTGCTCCTTGGCACAATGCACCACATATGGACTCTGATTTAAGGTCATTCTATGAGTATGCTTCTACCTGTTTTGACCCATGGGATGGTCCAGCAGCTGTTTCTATGACCGATGGTCGTTTTATTGGTTGTGTGATTGATAGAAATGGTTTAAGACCTTCTAAATATATTAGAACCAAAGATAACCGACTATTGATTGCTTCTGAATACGGTGTTTTAGAGATACCTGAAGAGGATATTATTGAGCGTGGAAGACTTCAATCGGGAGAGATGATTGGTATTGACCTTAAATATGGAAAAGTTCTAAAAACAGATGATATTGATAATTATATTAAAGGGATAAATCCGTACTCTAAATGGCTTGGAGAGAATATGTCCTATCTTCAAGAGTTTGTTCCTAATACATCTGTAGAAAAAACAGTTATTGTCAAAAAAGATATGGAATCTAAACAGCGTTACTTTAACTACACATTAGAACTGATGAGAGAAGTTATTCGACCAATGGTAGCCGAAGGTAAAGAGACCACAGGTGCAATGGGAGATGATACGCCACTTGCAGCGTTCTCAAATGAGCAGAGAAACTTTACAGACTTCTTTAAACAGAAGTTTGCACAAGTTACCAATCCTCCAATTGACCCAATTCGTGAAAAGACAGTGATGAGTCTTAATGTTGGTTTTGGAGAGGTTCAAAATATCTTGGCAGACAGTGCAGAACATGCAAAACGATTAAAAACTGTTCTTCCTATTATGTCAGAAGAGAAATTTACACTTCTTTTTGAATTTGGAACAGAAGGTAATGAGAAGTATGATGCCTCTTTTAAAATAGGCTCATACAGCACAACATATAAGGATGATTTAAAAGAATCTCTTAATAGTTTGGTTGAACAAATTATAGTAGATGTTCGTGATAATGGTATACGAACGATTGTGTTGGATGACCGTGGATTAGATGCAGAAAATAAAGTACTTCCAATGTTAATGGTAGTTGGGCGTTTAAATCAAGAGCTTTTGAGAAATAATCTGCGTCATTTAACAAGTCTTGTTCCTGCTACAGGAGAGGTTTTTGACCCTCATTCAGCAGCGTGTATGCTTGGTTATGGAGCTACAGCAATTTTTGCTTATCTTCTCTACTATACGGTAGAAGAGTTAGAGGCTGAAAATAGTCCTGATATGAAGTTAACTCTCAAACGTTTCAGAAGAGCAATGGGTGCAGGACTATTAAAAATTATGTCTAAAATGGGTATTGCTACTATCTCTTCTTATCGAAACTCAAAACTCTTTGATGTTGTTGGATTGAGTAAAGAGATTGTTGATGAGTGTTTTGAAGGGAGTTTTGCTCTTTTAACAGGTCTTGACTACAGTGATATTGATGCTCGTTTAAATACAAATCATCAACGTGCATATACTGATGTATTTGATGGTAAAAAGAATGCTCTTTATAAAGGTGGATTCTATAAGTATAAAAGAGGCGAAGAGTTCCATGACTTCTCTCGACCTACCATCTCTGCTATGCAAAAATCTGCAGAGACAGGAAGTAGAGAGGATTATGAAAAGGTAAAAACACTTGTCAATAAGAGAGACAAGAAATTTATTCGTGATTTCTATGAGTTAAAGAGCGATAGAACGTCTATCTCTATTGATGAGGTTGAACCTGTATCTGAAATCTTTAAACGTTTCTCTACGGCTGCGATGTCAATGGGTTCTATCTCACAAGAGGCTCATGAGACTTTGGCTGTAGCAATGAATAGAATTGGTGCAAAATCTAACTCTGGAGAGGGTGGAGAGCATCCATCTCGTTATGGAACAGAGAAGAACTCATCAATTAAGCAGATTGCATCGGGTCGATTTGGTGTAACCCCTGAGTATTTAAGAAGTGCAACTGAATTACAAATTAAAGTAGCTCAAGGTGCAAAACCAGGAGAGGGGGGACAGCTTCCTGGTTCTAAAGTATCTCCTTTGATTGCAGAGCTTCGATTTACAAAACCAGGTGTAACATTAATCTCTCCACCACCACACCATGATATTTACTCTATTGAAGATTTAGCTCAACTTATCTTTGATATGAAACAGATTAATCCAAAAGCTAGAGTTGCCGTTAAATTGGTATCGACAGCAGGTGTTGGAACAATCGCTGCTGGTGTTGCAAAAGCATATGCCGATAAGATTATTATCTCTGGTGCAGATGGTGGTACAGGTGCTGCTCCAATTGGTTCAATTAGATTTGCAGGTAACCCTTGGGAGCTTGGGCTTATTGAGGCACACAATGCACTAAAAGCCAATAACCTTAGAGGTCAAGTAACCCTTGAAACAGATGGTGGACTGAAGAGTGGATTAGATGTTGTTAAGGCAGCGATTCTAGGTGCAGAAGAGTACGCATTTGGTACAGGTGCATTGGTTCTTGTTGGTTGTATTATGCTTCGTATTTGTCATTTAAATACATGTGGCGTTGGTGTTGCAACACAAGATAAACATTTAAGAGAGCGATTTACAGGTAATGTTGAAAAAGTTATTAACTACTTTACACTTGTTGCAGAAGAGATTCGAGAGATTCTAGCAGAGCTTGGTTACAGATCACTCGAAGAGATTATTGGTAAAAATGACCTATTAGAAGTTATTGATGATGAGTTTGCAAAAAAATTCAACTTTGAAGAGCTTCTTTATAAATTGGATGGAGAAAATACGTGTCAAGTAGCATCGAATGAACCTTATGACCAAAATGAGTATGAGCAAGAGCTTGTCAAAGAGTTGATGCCAACGATTAAAGACCCATCTACGCCAATCGTGCTTAATAAAGAGATTTCTAACTTAAACAGAAGTTTTGCAACACGAATTTCGGGAGAGATTGCCGCACTTCATGGAAATGCAGGACTTCCTGATGGAACGATTACTCTTAATATGAAAGGTACAGCAGGTCAGTCATTGGGTGCATTTATGTCTAAAGGTATTGATATTAATATCGAAGGTGCAGGAAACGACTACATCGGTAAAGGTATGAATGGTGGTAACATTGTCATCTCTGCTGATAAAGCTGGTAAAGATTTCTCACTAGGTGGAAATACTTGTCTGTATGGAGCAACAGGTGGTAAACTTTATGTTCATGGTCAAGTAGGAGAACGTTTTGCAGTACGTAACTCAGGTGCGATTGCTGTTGTTGAAGGAACAGGGGACCATCCTTGTGAATACATGACGAGTGGGACAATTGTTATTTTAGGTAAAACAGGTGTTAACTTTGGTGCAGGTATGACAGGTGGACGAGCATTTGTTTACGATTGTGAAGGTGGATTCTACGAAAAAATCAACCCTGAATTGGTTGAACCATTAAGAATAGATACCGATGAGTGGGATACAGAGATGTTTGAGTTAAAAGCCTTGATAAAAGATTATTATAAAAAGACAGGAAGTAAACAAGCGAAATTTATTTTGGACTCTTGGAGATCTGAAGTTTCAAAATTTTGGATGGTTGCTCCAAGAGGTGTTAAACCAACAATTTTAACAGATAAAAAAGGGGAATAAGCTCTCTTTATTTTTGATTTAATCTTTAAAAGATGTTATTAATTCTAATAAACTTAGTCACTCTTGATTCCGATTATGGTATTATTCGCATAATAAAATAATCGGAGCGTATGAAATGAACTTTGCCAATCTTTTTTCTAGCATGTTAAGCAGTGAGACTACAAAGGATGAACGAAGCAGTTGGATTAAGTGTCCTAAATGTTTGGCACTTATGTATTATAAAGAGGTGGAAGCCAAGCATAATGTTTGTCCAAAATGTAATCATCATTTTAGAATTAATGCCAAAAAACGTGAAGAGGTTATTTGTGACGAAGGCTCTTTTGTCGAGTATGATGCATCTTTAGCTCCTGTTGATCCCTTAAAATTTATTGATAAAAAATCGTATAAAAAACGTTTGGATGAGGCGAAAGCCAAGACAGGTAAAACCTCTTCAGTTGTCTCTGGGTCTTGTACTATTCATGGTATGGAGACAGAGTTGGTTATCTTTGATTTTTCCTTTATGGGTGGAAGTTTAGGTTCTGTTGAAGGTGAAAAAATCGTTCGCTCTATTAACCGTGCCATCGAGAAAAAATGTGGATTTATTATTGTCTCTGCAAGTGGAGGTGCTAGAATGCAAGAGAGTACTTTCTCATTGCTTCAAATGAGTAAGACCTCAGCTGCTCTGAACCGTTTGCATCTTAAAGGTTTACCATTTATCTCTCTATTAACAGACCCTACAATGGGTGGTGTTTCTGCTTCATTTGCAATGTTGGGCGATATTATTATTGCTGAACCTGGTGCATTAATTGGGTTTGCAGGGCAGAGAGTGATTAAACAGACTGTAGGTGTCGATTTACCCGAAGGTTTCCAACGTTCAGAGTTTTTATTGGAACATGGTCTTATTGATATGATTGTGGATAGAAATGATATGAAAGATACAATTCATGGTCTATTAAAACTCTTTTTAGATGACAATCCCAATATTCAAAATTCTTAAAAATGATTTATGCCCTTTTAGATAAAGAAGTTCTCGTCAAACGAGGACTTTCTGTAGTAGAACTCTCCAAAAAAATTCAATCTTTAAATATTCCCATTGCTCAATATCGAAATAAAGTAGGCTCTATAGAAGAAAAACGAGATGATTTATTAGAAATTAGACGTTTTTATAGTGGTCGCTTAATTATAAATGATACGATTGAACTTATAGAGTATGCCGATGGTCTACATGTTGGTCAAGAGGATATTCGGATTTATTCCGATGATTTAACTACAGCTGTTGCTATTATTCGTAAAAAAATAGGTTCTAAACTTTTAGGACTCTCCACACACAATAAAAAAGAGATTTTAGAAGCCAATGAACTGGATTTAGATTATATTGGATTAGGTGCGTACAGAGGCACACAAACAAAATCTGAAGCAAAAGTATTGGGTTCAATGGCGTTGGAGTTGGCAAAAGCGTCCAAACACCCTGTTGGCTTAATTGGTGGTGTAAAATTAAGTGACTCTTTTCCCACACAAATAAAATACAGAGTAATAGGAAGTGATTTATATGAAAATTAATATCTATATAATTGATAAAAAGTCTAAAGATAAACTCTATGCTCCTTTGATAGAACACTATATAAAAATATCTAAACCATTTGCAAAAGTGGAAGTTTTTGAACTATTTACAAAAGATATTACTAAAGCACATGATATTTCCACAGAAGCTTCACGAAAAGCATATACTCTAGCACTAGAAAAACATCTATCTGGGGCATATAACATAGCACTAAACCCAGATAGCAAAGAGCTAGATAGCTTTGAATTTTCAAATTTGTTTAAGGATAGAGGAGTTGTAAACTTCTTTATTGGTGGAGCTTACGGGCTTGAGAGCAGTTTTTTAAGACAATGTAATAAAGACATCTCTTTTGGTAAAATTACACTGTCACATAAACTGACAAAAGTAGTATTGATGGAACAGGTATTTAGGGGATTGACAATTTTAAATAACCATCCATATCATAAATAACTAGGAGACTATAAAAATGTTGAATACAACAGAAATAAATTTTTTTAAAACAGCATTAGAAGAACGAAAAGAGAAAATAGAGCATAATTTAAATCGTACCTCAATCGAAATGAATGAGATGAGACGTAATGAACTTAAAGATGAAGGAGATCATGCTGCAATGTCACTAGAGACCGCAGTGGACAATGCTATTTTAGGACAACAATCTAAAGAATTAGCAGAAATTGAACTAGCTTTAGATAAAATAGAAAAGAATCTTTATGGCATTTGTGAGATGTGTGAAGAGGAGATTAATATAGAGCGTTTAAAGGTTAAAAACTTTGCACGTTTTTGTATTACTTGTAGAGAGGTTGTTGAAAAAGAACAGCAGTAAATAGAGTAATATTTAAAAAGCAAAACTAAAGGAGTGTTTATGCGTTTAGGTTTATATATTATAGCTTCTATAATATTAATGGCTATAGTGGGTATTTTTGTCTATATGATTCATCCTGGAAACTACTCTTATAATGAGTTAGGGTTTCCATTGGAGTTTCCAATAGCTGTATGGATTGTATTACCAATGTTTATTTTAATGTTGGCTTCTCTTGTTCATATGATGTTTTATGGAACAAAAAACTTTTTTAAATTTAAAAAGTGGGAAAAAGATACAGATACATTGGATGATGCTTTATATTGGGCGTTATTAAATGAACCACAAGCGCATAAATTCAATTTACCTCAATTAAAACAGACAGCTTCACTTTTATCGGTTGCTACAATAGAAGTAAATGGTAAAGTTGAACAAACTTCTGAAAAACTTAAAGAGGCACTATCTATTGTTTCTGATATAGGGAATGGTAAGTATGTTGACCTAAAAGCTAAAAAACTTTCAAAAGTACTCTCTACTGAAAATCCTTTGTATAAGAAAAATATTTTAAATCGTTTAGAGGAAGATGAGGCTTTTGCAGAAGAGGTTATTCAAGATAAACTCTCTTATGATGAAAGTATTTTCAAGATTGCTATTGGTAAGTTTGCAATGACAACAACATTTGTTCAAGCTCAAAAATATTTAAATGCATTTGATAAAGAGAGTTTACTTATTTTATTGGAACGTGTTACAGATGAAGATAATTTAGGATTAAGTAAAGAGACTCTTGATACATTTATTACGAATTTAGAATCTTCACTAGAGTGTTCAGACTATTTAAAAATGTCAACACTCATGATGAAGCAGTTATCTCCTATTGAAAATTTAGCACTATGGAGAGAGTATCAAATGAAATACTCTAAAGCCGAAATTGCTTATTTATATCTACTATTTGAATATGAAATGATTGATAAAGCAGGAGAGTATCTTCGAGAACATGGAGATGATGATTTTAAACGTTTCAGAGCACTTTATGATTTAAAGAAAGAACATAAAAAATATAAAATTACAGATTTGATGGATATTCGTCATATTTGTCATGCGTAAAAGGTAGACTTACTCCTCTATGACAACACTTGATTTCTCTAAACCACTTTTTGCCCTTGCCCCTTTGGCAGGGTTTACTGACTTACCTTTTCGTTCCGTTGTTAAGAAATTTGGAGTCGATTTAACAGTCTCCGAGATGATTAGCTCTAATGCTTTGGCATTTAAGAGTAAAAAGACGTTTAAAATGTTAGAAAAAAACCCTCTTGAGAACCCTTATAGTATACAAATTGCAGGTTCAGATATAGATATTATTCGTCAAGCTGTCGAGCTTTTAAATGAGCGAGATGGTATAGATATTATTGATTTAAACTGTGGTTGTCCTGCTCCAAAAGTTGTTAACAATCTACAAGGCTCTTCACTTTTAACCGATTTGCCTAAAATGGCAGAGACAATTAAAACGATTAAAAAATATTCTAACAAAGAGTACACCTCTGTAAAAATGCGTTTAGGTTTCAATGATAAAAATCATGTTGAAATAGCAAAAATTTGTGAAGATAGTGGTGCTGACTATATTGCTGTACATGGGCGAACCAAAGCAGGAAAATATAAAGCTTCTGTAGATTATGACGCGATTAAAGAGATTGTAGAGGCTGTGAACATTCCTGTTTTAGCCAATGGGGATATTACCACACCCCAAAAAGCAAAATGGGTTTTAGAACATACAGGTTCTGCAGGTGTTATGGTTGGTCGTGGAGCTGTTGGTAAACCTTGGATTTTTCAACTGATGAAAAATTATTTAGATGGTAGAGGAAGTTCAGAGCTTACTTCAGCTTTGGTTCAAGAGGTTATTTTGGAACATTTTGACCAAATGGTACATCATTATGGAGACCATGGAGCTATTATTTTTAGAAAGCATTTACATACATACTCTAAGGCAGGTTATCAAGGTGCATCAAAATTTAGAGATTTGGTTAATCGAATTGAAGATGTTTCAGAGATGAGAGAAGTGACAAAAGTATTCTTCTCTCAAGAGGTAACTACTTAATCATAATAGAAGCAACTATAAGCTCATCATAAAGCTCGGCATGTTTTCCCAATAGAGCTGTGATAAATGTTTTTTGTTTGTTTTTATCGGCTATATTAAGCTTTTTGGATAAAGGGATAAAAATATCTGATTTTTTATCTTTTATAGCCAATCTAATCTTTTCAAAATTTTTATCTGTATACTCTTTTGTAATCTTATATAACTCCATGTAAGTAAAACCATTAATTTTTTTAGTTTTCTCTTTTGGTAAATAGAGTTTGCTTATTATCTGCACCAATTTTTCTGTAATCATTTGGCTATTATGAAAAATAGTTGAATACTCTTTATAGAGTTGATTTTTTACGCTATCTTGTTTAGATAGCTCTATCTCTGCTATATTCATTATCTCATCTAAATGTTTTCCACTCTTTGCTTTGACCTCTTCTCTTAGGGAGTTATAATGTATCTTTGTATATCTTTCTATTTTCTCTTTTTTCACATGATATGAGTTGTTATCAAAAACAGAATCTATGATTTTTCCTGGAAGTTGTAGGATATTAAAATGGCTTCCATTCTTTGTATTACAACCCATGACTGTTAACGCTATAATCGTGACTACTGACAACTTAACTATTCTTTTTTTATTCATTATATTTTCCTTTTATGTAACTCTTATACTACAAG
>QNZV01000095.1 GCA_003978395.1 Sulfurovum sp.
ATTCAAAAAATAGGCAAAGAAGCCGATAAAAATGGTAAAAGTGCATTTTGGAAAGAGGCTACCTATAGAACAATTAAACAGCAAGTAGATATGGGAATGTATTCTAAAATTTTATTTATTGTGGATGCTGATTATCCTGAGAATGATGCAACCTATGGTGGTTTGGATAATAGTCAAAAAGGATTAGAAAAGATAATAGAGACCTTGGAATTTACTGAAAAAGCAAAATATTTTATTGCTTGTGACCCTACCAATGAAACTGGAAATCTTGAACATCTAATTTTATCAACTATTGATGATACAAAAAAAGAGTGCATTAATAAGTTATTGAATTGTATTTTAGAAATGGATGTTCATAGCGATAAAAAGATAGTCCTATCTAGTTATGAAGCAATTTTCAAAGAGAGTCCTTATAATTATACTCATAATAATTTTAAAGAATTGAGAGAATTAATATTATGGCTAATAAAGACAGAGTAACTATTCCATGCAAACCATAAAAACCCAAACCCAACACACCTACGAGATAAAAAAGTCAAAGTTCATTGCTCATCTGGTGCCAATAGATGATTTTAACTACAAGAGAAATTACGAGCCGAACACCCAAAGGCACGGCATGTGGTTTATGCTTTGCGTTATCTTAATGAGTTTGAGCAAATTGTAGAGAACTCTAGTGATGATGGCGAACCAAAAGGGTCGTCTGCTCCACCTGCTTTGAATGTATTACGTGGGGAGGAGATGATAGATGTGGCTGTGCTGATTGTTCGTTATTTTGGTGGAGTGAAATTGGGGATTGGTGGGCTTGTGAGGGCTTATGGAAGTGCTGTTAAAGAGGTTATTGCTAATTCAAATATTGTTTTATATGAAAAAATGTTAAAATACTCTTTTTTTACTACTTACAGTCAAGTTCAACGGACAGAGTATCTGTTGAAAAAGTTTGAAATTATAACAGTTGAGCGTGAATTTTTGGGCAATGGTGTTGAGTGGAAAATAGAAACAACAGAAGAAAAATTAGAGAAACTTAAAGAGGAAATGTAGTGCATGAAATTATAAATGTAATTGTAGAGTTAGTAAGTCAATTTGGATATTTTGGTATTTTTATTATGATGTTTTTAGAGAGTACATTTTTTCCTTTTCCCAGTGAAGTGGCAATGATTCCTGCAGGGTATTTGGCATCACAGGGCGATATGAATTTAATAATGGCGATTGTTGTGGGAACACTTGGTTCTTTACTTGGTGCATTGTTTAACTACTATTTGGCTAAACGATATGGTAGAGTAGGGGTTTTGAAATTTGGAAAATATTTTTTCTTTACAGAAGAGAAATTAATAAAAATGGAGACTTTTTTTATAAAGCACGGATCTTTTTCTACTTTTGTAAGTCGTTTGATTCCAGGTGTTCGACAGTTGGTTTCACTGCCAGCAGGGCTTTCAAAAATGCCTTTGGGCAAATTTGCACTCTATACGACTTTAGGAGCAGGTGTTTGGATAATAGTATTAACACTATTAGGTTACTTTATTGGCTCAAATGAAGCTTTAATCAACGACTATTTGCATCAAATCGTAATGATAACTTTAGGCTTAATTATTATTGCTTCTGTAGTTTATATTTTTATGAATAAAAAAAGTAAATAAGATATACTTCTAAGATAAGAACAAAAAGGAAAAATATGAAAGATTTTTTAGTAAAAGCAAAGGCATGTACACAACAGTTAGCTACGTTAGATGGAAAAACAAAAAATAGAATATTAAATAAAATGGCAGATGCATTAGAAGAGAATTCCACAATAATTGTTTCTGAAAATGCCAAAGATATGAAAGAAGGAAAAGAGAATAATTTAGATATGGCTTTATTGGATAGATTGTTTTTGGATGATGCTCGAGTATCTGCTATTGCACAATCACTAAGAGAAATTGCTAGTTTAAAAGAGCCTGTAGGTCGTGTATTAGAAGGTTGGGTTACGGAAGATAATCTTCGTATTGAAAAAGTTTCTGTACCAATTGGTGTAGTCGGTGTGATTTATGAATCTCGTCCAAATGTAACTTCGGATGTGGCTGGACTCTGTTTCAAAAGTGGAAATGTAGCTATTTTAAAGGGTGGAAAAGAGGCTGAACACTCAAATATTATTATTGCTAAGATACTACAAAGGGTATTGGAAATACATAAGTTGCCAAAAGAGATGATTTCTCTTTTACCTGATAGCACTAGAGAGGGTGTTGCAGAGTTGATTAAAGAGGATGAATATGTAGATTTGATTGTACCTCGTGGTGGAGAGGGGTTGATTAAATATATTTCTCAAAACTCTTCAGTTCCTGTCGTAAAACATGATAAAGGGCTTTGTCACACTTATATTCATCGCGATGCGAGTCAAGAGAAGGCTATAAAAATTGCAATTAATGCAAAATGTCAACGCCCTGGGGTTTGTAATGCTATGGAGACACTGCTTATAGATCACGCAATAGCTCGAGATATATTGCCTAAACTCTATAAATTTTTTGTAGATGCAGGAACAAAATTAAAAGGTTGTCCAAAGACAAAACATTTTATTTTTATAGATAATGCTACAGATAAAGATTACAATACAGAGTATTTGTCTAATGAACTTAATATTAAAATTGTAGAGAGTGTAGATGAGGCATTGGCACATATTGCACGATTTGGCTCGGGACATTCAGAGGCAATTATTACAGAAAACTATTCAGCTGCAGAGAAGTTTTTAGACTCTGTAGATGCTGCTTGTGTTTATGTCAATGCAAGTACACGTTTTACAGATGGTGGAGCATTTGGTTTTGGTGCAGAGGTTGGAATTAGTACCAATAAATTGCATGCTAGAGGACCAATGGGAATCAATGAGCTGACGACCTATAAATTTAAAATTTATGGTAATGGACAGGTACGTTAACTATTTTTTTAAATTTAGGCTAATTATGAGTAAGGTTTTACGTTTTGTTCTCTTTTCTCTATCTATAATAGCTTTTTTAAGAGCTAAAAGTATAGATAGCCTAAATATCCCCATAACTTTTGAGGGGAACCGATATGTTCTTAGTTCAGATTTAGAGCATTTAGTAGGAGCAAAACGACCCTCTACTTTAGCTACTATATGGAAAGAGGATACGGCTCTGATTAATAGTATCCTTATCTCTAAACTGGATGAAACATTTAAGCTTTTTTATAGAAATGAGGGGTTTTATGAAGCAAAAATTTCTCATATACTTGATAAGCAAGGGGTGCATTTTTTTATAAAAGAGAATAGTCCTATTATGATTAAAGAAATTTTAGTTTCAAGTGATTTTGATATAGAGGATACAATTACTTTAAAAGAAAATAGTCGTTTTCGAGCAAAAGATTTTAAACGTATGAAAAGAGATATTAAAAAATCTTTGCTTTCAAAAGGTTACTGTAGCCCAATGTTAGATACAAAAGCCTATTTAGATTTAGAAGAGTACTCTGCCATAATCAATATTAATTTACAAAAGAATAGCCTTTGCCATTTTGGAGATATTACGATAGAGACTCCATCTCCTACGATGAGTAATGATATTATTTTATCTCGATTACTTTTTAAAAAAGGTGATCTGTTTAATATTGATGTGATTAAAGAGAGTTATGAATCACTTTATGCTTTGGAGGCTTTTGACCAACTGCATATGGATTATAGTTTAAACCTTTATAATAATAAACCCGTTAAAATTTCATTTAAAGAGGTTGAAAAACATAGGTATTCTCGAATTGGTATTGGTTATGATACTGATTTGAAATTTCAATTGAAATATCACTGGGATTATAAAAATTTTTTGGGTAATGGTCGCAAGTTGATTTTAGATGCAGTGCTTTCTAGAAAACAAAAAAAGATTGAAAATAGTTTTTTTTATCCCTATTTTATCTCTATTTTAGATTACCATTTAGACTTAGAGAATGCCATTGGTTATTCTGAAGAGAAAGCACTTCATAAGTTTGATGAAAAAGTATTTTATAATAAGCTTTATCTTTCGCATAAAAATAGTCGTTTGTATAGTAGTATAGGTTTGGGAATAGAAAATAGAGATATATCTAATGACCAAACGTTCTTTTTGGTCTATCCTTTTATGAAAGTAGTGTATGATATGCGAAACTCTAAACTTAACCCTACAGAGGGTATCTACTTTTCTCATGAGATGGAGTATGGTTTGGATTACTCATTAGACAGTACCTCTTATATTAAATATTTGGAGGAGCTTAGAGCTATTTATACTCTCTATAACACGACTCTTTCAGCTGTTGGTCGAATTGGTTCGATTCAAGTTTTAAATAGTAACTCTATGCCAGAATCAAAAAAGTTTTTTGCTGGTGGTGCTTTTTCAAATAGAGCTTATGGGTATGATAAAATAGGAATTACAGCTTCTGCAACAGAAGATTTAGAGGGTGCAGGATTTACCCTTGCGAATCTCTCTTTGGAAGCCAATTTTCCTATCTATAAAGATTTTAGAGGTGCTATTTTTTCTGATAATACAATGATTTCAGAAAATCAAGGGATTTGGGAATTTTCAAATAGAGTGATTAGCTCTATGGGAATAGGATTTAGATACTTGACTCCTATTGGACCTTTTAAAATAGATATGGGTATGAATATTAAAGATAGTAGTCAAAGTGCTGTTCATTTTCAAGTGGGTCAGTCCTTTTGATACGTCTTATCTATTGGTTTGCTCTCTTGTTTGAGTTTATACTAATTTTACTTGTTCTCTCTCTTTTTATTATAACGGATGCTCGAACCATTAAACTGTTGGCAAAAGAGTCCTTGGCATCTTCAAATTTTAAGTATGATAATATAGAGGGTAATTTTTTTACAGGATTAGAGTTAAGAGGTCTCTCTTATAATAATAAAGCACTCTTTGATTCATTAACTCTACATTGGAATCCCATGACCCTTTTGAATAAAAAAATCACTCTACAAGAAGTGAAAGTCAAAGGGGTTGAGATTGAAAATATTATTGATATGATTCAAGATTTTAAGACGACAGAAGAGAGTGCTACCCCTAGTTTTGATTTTTCAATTGTATTGAATAATATAGAGCTGGATATTAACCCTTATATTTTTAAAGGGGTAAAATTCTCTGATTTTTTATTTAAAACAGATAAAATATTCATATCTAATGAGCTTTTAATAGATACGTCTGACTTATATTTAAATTTTAATTCTGATTTGGTTCGTCTGAAATTAAAAGGCGATATAAAAGAGAGTAAACTTTTTGTGGAGAACCTCTCTCTAAAAGAGATAGACTCTAAAGCGATTACACGATTGGTAAAACGGCTTAAACGAAAAAAAATCAAAAACAGACATTTAAATAGTAGTGAAAAAAGAGAGGAGAATCAATCTGAACCTTTTATAAAAGATATTAAAATAAAAAAGATAGTTGCAACAATGAAAGATGTTTCATACACGCCTTTAACTATATCGAAGACAAAAATTTTTATATCCGATGGAGAGATAGACCCATATGATAACTACAATTATCGTGTAAAAAAGATTAGACTTCAAGGAACTACAAACTTTGGAACTATTGATTATAGTGGTTATATTAAAGACTCTATGGTTTATGCGAAAGGTAATTTACATCTATCCAAAGAACTTTTTGATATGTATAACTTACCCTTAAATTATTCAACATTAAATAGGTTAAAAGGAACACTAAAATTAAACCATTATGGAGTATGGCTAGAGCTAACTCACTCTTCAAAGGAACTTCTTGAAATAGAGAATGATTTTAATTTAGATATTTTAAGTGCAAAACACAAACTCCATTATGATTACAGCGATAATAACTTAACCATTATGAGTACTCTAAAGGGGAAAATGCCTTATGCTGATATTTTTTATATCAAAAATCGAGTTATTGTAGATAAAAAAAATGGTCTTAGATACAGTGGAACTATAAAAATACCAAAGCTAAAAGGTCTACCCAAAGAGATTTCGACCTATCTATTAAAGGGATTACATGGAAATTTTAAAGGGAATAGTAGTGATTTTGATAGTTCATTCGAGTCTAAACTATTAGAGGGTACGTTTACCATAGATAATTATAGAAATGCTGTGTTGAAATTGGATAGTAAAGGCAATAACATTGAGTTAGATAAGCTTACTACAGCCCTACCTTCTGAATTAAAACATGAAAAAGCTTCTTTTAAAAGTAATACTTTTTTTGATTTTAAAGATTTTAAAAAATCACATACAACAGTAGAGCTTATCTCTAGAATTTTGAATGTAGATGTTAAAATGAATCTACTTAAGCCTTTCTATATACATTTTAAATCAACAATCCCCTATAATAGTATACTTTCTCGTATAAATTCAGATATTAAGTTTGCCTCTTTGTCTGAATTAGAAGGAGAAATATCTATTTTTTCCGAAAAATATCTTATACATCTAAAGGGAAGAGAGTTAAAGATTGATTTAGAGTATGACCCTTTTGCCAAGATAATTAGAGAGGCTACTCTATCACTAAATAGTAATACATTCTTTTTATCATCTTTTAGTGATAATAGTATGGAGATAAAATCCTATATATATGATACGGAAGAGTTACTTAAGAGTATTGAAAAATACTATAAAATAAAGCTTCCTAAACTTTATGGTCAGATTGATTTAACGGTTCATAAAAATTCTAATGGCTCTTTTGTGGTTGGACTCAAAAGTCAAAATATAAAATATCTATCAGAAAAGGTAGAGAAATCCTCTATAGTTAATATTTATGATATAGAGATAACATTTAGAGTGGATAATAAATCAAATATAGAGATAGAGCATTATAAATTTAGAGTTGATGACAATGAGTATATGAGTCGTTTTTTTAGTGATAAAAAATCATATTTGAGTTTTGGGGATAAAGAGTTATTGATTGAAGAGTTTTGGATTAATAATGAGCTTTTGTTTACAGGGAGTTATAACTTTTCAGAGGCTAAAGGAAATTTTAATTTAAAAGCAACACAATACAGCTATAAAAATCAAGATTTTGATTTTCTACTAGACCTAAGTTTGGATGCAATAGTAGAAAATGAGAGAGTAAATATATCTGGAGATATTGATATTTTTGGAAATTCGGTTAGTTATGAAGTTGTTGGTTCTGATATAGTAGAAGATTCTGATATTATAATTTTACAAGAGGTATCTCAAGAAGAAGAGTCTGCTTTGCAGAATGTAACACTTGATTTAAAAATAAATAGTAAAAAACCGTTGAAGTACGTCTCTAAAGATACAAATATAGAGTTTTTCAATGATTTACGTCTGCTTAAAAACTATGATTCAGATATTATTGTAACAGGGATGACAACCATTACCAAAGGGTATTATCAGATGGAAGATAAATATTTTACGTTGAATGAGAGTCATGTCTATTTTGCAGGTAATCCTAAAAAACCCCTCTTAGATATAAAAGCCAATTATAAAAAAGATGAATATACCGTGCATATTTTTATATCAGGAAGTACCGACGAGCCTATTGTTAATTTTACAGCAGAACCCTATTTGACACAACAAGAGATTTTGTCACTTATTCTTTTTGATGGAACGGGGTCAAGTAATGGAGGTGGAGCAGAAGCCTATACTCTATTGGGTGGAACATTTGCAAAAGGTCTTATGAAAAGCTTAGGTATAGATGTTGACCATCTACTTTTGGGTAGAGATGAACAGGATGATTTATCTTTTGAAATAGGTAAAAAAATATCCAAAGATATAACCATTATCTATCAACATGAAAATGGAAGAGATGGAGTCAAAGCACGAATAGAACATACTAAAAACTTTGAAACAGATATTATTATTCAACCACCAAATAGCTCTAGTATAGAGTTTTTGTATAAATACTCGAAGTAGAAATTATCTCCTTAGAGTCCTAGCATTACTGTTTAAATAAGTAAAAATAGCTAAAATTTCTTGTTCTGTCATGTAGTAGATGGGCATAATTTTATGTCTTTTTCTTCGACCATCTTTTCGGTACTGATTTTTTAGGCTAGCTGTTAAATCTTTTAATGAGTAGTTTGTAATATTACTGCTTCTTAGAAGCTTAACATTTTGATGTTTATCATAATATTTGGCAATTTTTTTACCACCTTTTCCTGTTAATCCATGACACTTAGTACAAGAGATTCCACGTGGATTTTTGTACAACATTTTTCCATACTCAAGAAGTGATAAAAAGCTTTCATCGGTTCTCTCTTTTGTTGTTGAGTTGGTATCATTAGACTCAGGATATAGGTCAGTGTCATTGTTTGCAAGTAAAAAGATAGAAGATATAACTATTAAAGATATATAGTGTAAAAGTCTCAAAATAATTGATGCCTCTCTAATAAAGATTTTTTGATATAATACCAAAAAATTATCTAAAAGTGAAAAAATGCAACTTATCGATGGAAAATTATTATCAAAAAAAGTTCAAAACCATGTTCAACTAGAAGTTGAAACTTTAAAAAGAGAGAAGGGAATTGTTCCTGGTTTGGCTGTGGTTATTATTGGCGATGACCCTGCAAGTCATGCCTATGTATCAATGAAAGAGAAAGCGTGTAAGCATGTTGGTTTTTACTCTATTGCACATAAAATGCCAAATACAATTACCCAAGATGAGATTATTCAAATTATTCAAATGATGAATAATAATCCTCATATTCATGGAATTCTAGTACAACTTCCATTACCAGAGCATATTGATACCAATAAAATTTTAGAAGTAATAGAGCCAAAAAAAGATGTAGATGGTTTTCATGCTTATAATGTTGGACGTATGGTTACCAACCTCGATAGTTTTGTTGCATGTACTCCTTTGGGTGTAATGAAAATGTTTAAAGAGTACAATATTGATTTAGAGGGTAAAGATGTTGTTGTGGTTGGTGCAAGTAATATTGTAGGAAAACCAATGGCTTCTTTGCTCCTAAATGCTAATGCAACAGTAACTGTAACACATATTTATACCAAAGATTTAGCATCTCATACCTCTAAGGCTGATATTATTATCGTTGGGGTTGGTGTTCCTTCTCTAATCAAAGAAGATATGGTGAAAGAGGGGGCAATTGTTATTGATATTGGAATAAATCGTCTCGATAGTGGTAAATTGGTTGGAGATGTAGACTTTGAAGCTGTTGCTCCAAAATGTTCCTATATAACTCCTGTTCCAGGTGGAGTAGGACCTATGACTATTGCAATGCTTCTTGAAAATACACTAAAATCAGCACAACTATTACAATAAAGGTACTAAATGAAATTTTTATCAAAACTCTACAAATTCTCTAGCTCTTGGACAGGTACCATTATTATTGTTCTGTTTCTTATATTCTTTGGAATTCAATCATTTGTAATTC
Source organism: Sulfurovum sp. (assembly GCA_003978395.1). GTDB lineage: Bacteria > Campylobacterota > Campylobacteria > Campylobacterales > Sulfurovaceae > UBA1140. The sequence continues at coordinate 9,325 of QNZV01000095.1, forward strand.
CTTCAGGTTCAATGAAGAGAACCTTGCAGATAGGCGATTTTCTTTTTGCTAAAAAGTTCTCTTATGGTATACCTTTACCAATGCTTCCTTGGGTTCAAACAAAACTGATTCCTGATTTTAATGATAATGGTCACCTAATTGAGGGAGATAAGCCTAAGCGTGAAGATATTGTAATCTTTTTATTTCCTAAAGATGGTAAGACCCATTTTGTGAAACGTTGTGTTGCAACGGGTGGAGATGAGATACTCTATACTGATAAACATTTATATATTCACTTTTCAGAAGGGGATGAGTATATTAAAAAGAGTTATCCCTCAAATAAAATAAAAGAGATACGTGGAAAACTTTGGGTAGATAATCCATATATGGAAAAATACCCTGGTATTCAATATGCACCAACATCAGCTACTGCATTTATAAATCTTTTAGCTCGTTCACAAGATACTAGATATACTATTGATATGTCTCCAACATATGTTAAAGAGTTTGGAACAGTAGTCTATTCAAGTAAAAGTGGTAGACCCATAAATGCATTTTATAAGAAAGTTGAAAAAGACCAATATTATATGATGGGAGATAATCGGGATAATTCAAATGATAGTCGTTTCTGGGGTTCAGTTCCTTATAAATTGGTTGTGGGAAAACCTTGGTTTATCTACTTCTCTTGGGATAATGAGAAAAAAACAGTTCGGTGGGATAGATTGGGAACATTTATCGATGATTTACAACTAGAGAAGCCAATATATTAAAGGGAAAGAATGAAATTTTATATAGCAACAGACCATGCAGGATATGCACTAAAAGAGTTTACAAAAGAGTATGTCAAAGAGAAGGGTCATGAGATTATTGACCTTGGTCCCGACTCTGCTGATAGGGTAGATTATCCAGACTTTGCCAAAAAATGTGCAAATGCTGTTATCGCAGATAAAGGTAGCTTTGGAATTCTTATATGTGGTACAGGAATTGGTATCTCTATCGCTGCAAATAAAGTAGCAGGAATCAGAGCAGGTCTCTGCCATGATGCTTTTACTGCTAGTGCTACAAGAGCGCATAATGATGCAAATATTTTATGTTTTGGCGAACGTGTAGTAGGTAAAGGTGTAGTAGAGAGTATGCTTGATGCCTTTATAGAAACAGAGTTTGAAGGTGGAAGACATGCAGGACGTATTGATAAAATCGAAGGGTGTTCTTTGGGGGCTGATTTAGGTTGATTCATAAGCTGGAGAGATTGGGAAAGAACCAACTCTTTTTAGTTTGAACACAATCTTCCTTGCAATCCTCTTCCATAATCTAGGATTTGGAAGAGGTAGTGAGCATGGTTCTTTTTCCAATTTGTTATGGGAACAATAGTCTTAAGAGGAAGCCTACCTATTTCGTTGTGACTAACCACAATGGCAGGTCTAAGTTTTGTAATCTCATTTCCTACTTTTGGAAAAAACTCAACCATCCAAATCTCGCCTTGCTTAATCTTCATAAATGTCTCCATTATCATTACCTAACTCATTTCATGGTTAGATATTCCTGTCAAGTAGTTCTATCACTGATAATGATACCGACACTGAGCAATTATCAAATTATCATCACTAACTTTGTAAACCAAGCGATGTTCAATAGTAATACGCCTAGACCAATACCCAGACCAGGACATATTTATAACAAAAAAACATTTTTTATATTTAAAATACTAAAAATTCAAAACAAAGGCTTTGAGTATGGGTAAAAAAGATGAAATAACAAAACTCCTTACAGCTACCTCAATAAAAACAAAAGATTTCAAGTTCAATAGAGAAGAAGCAAATAGTAGAACAATGAGATTAGAAAATAACCCTCCACCACATTTTCAACAATTTTCTGATATACTTAAAATAAAACCGCCTTAAATCTTGGAACAATCAATATCAATGACCAAGAGGTCGCTAGGTTTATTCAAAACAAAAATGTTGATGAGATAAAAGCACTCTTTTTAAACTTTTTAAAAAATCAAATTGGTACACATCAAACAGATAATAGTTTAGATAGCCGACTTAAAAAT
>QNZV01000136.1 GCA_003978395.1 Sulfurovum sp.
CTCAACAAAAGACAAAAAAGAGCGTATTGGTCGAATTATGAAAATGCACGCAATTAAAAGAGAAGAGGTTAAAGAGATTTACGCAGGAGAAATCGGTGCTGTTGTTGGACTTAAGTACACAACTACTGGTGATACTCTTTGTGACGCTTCTGACAAAGTTGTACTTGAAAGAATGGATTTTCCAGATCCAGTTATCTCAGTAGCAGTTGAGCCAAAAACTAAAGCTGACCAAGAGAAGATGGGAATTGCACTAAGTAAACTAGCAGCAGAAGATCCATCTTTCCGTGTCTCTACAGATGAAGAGTCAGGTCAAACTATTATTGCAGGAATGGGTGAACTACACCTTGAAATTCTTGTAGATAGAATGAAGAGAGAGTTTAACGTAGAGGCTGAAGTGGGTGCTCCACAAGTTGCTTACCGTGAGACTATTAGAGAGTCTGTTAACCAAGAGTATAAATATGCGAAACAGTCTGGTGGACGGGGTCAATTTGGTCATGTATTCCTTAAAATTGAGCCACAAGAGCCTGGTGCTGGTTATGAGTTTATTGATGAAGTTAAAGGTGGGGTTGTTCCAAAAGAGTTTATTAAACCTGTTGATAAAGGTATTCAAGAGGCAATGGCTAGAGGTATTCAAGCTGGTTACCCTGTTGAAGATGTTAAAGTAACACTTTATGATGGTTCTTACCATGATGTCGATTCATCTGAAATGGCGTTTAAACTTGCTGCATCAATGGGTTTCAGAGAGGGTTGTCGAAAAGCAAATCCTGTTATTCTTGAGCCGATGATGAAAGTTGAAGTTGAGACTCCAGAGGATTACATGGGAGATGTTATTGGTGATATCTCTAAAAGACGTGGAATCGTTCGTGGAATGAGTGACAGAGCAGGAAACAAAATTGTTGATGCTTTTGTACCTCTTTCAGAGATGTTTGGTTACTCAACTGACCTACGTTCAATGAGTCAAGGTCGTGCAACCTACGCAATGGAATTTGATCACTATGATGAAGTACCAGCAAACGTTGCAAAAGAGATTATTGCAAAGAGAAACTAAGCTTTTTTCTTATTTTTTTAACCATCAGAGTCTCTTCTCTGATGGTTCTTATCTTTCTTTCCTTCTAAATATTTTTCAAAATTAATCTTATCTATTTGTTTCTTTTCTTATTTTAAACTTAATATTTAAGTTTAAATAGTGTATAATCTGAAGTAAATATTAAAAAATAAATATAGATATAAATCAAAGGAAAATTTTATGAAAAATATTAAACTATCACTTATTACATTAACTGTATTAACTACTTTAGGTTATGCAGGTGGAGATTTTGGAATTGTCACTCCATATGAAGCAGAAGATATGCGAAATATTCAAGAGATGGTGGTAGAAGAAATTGTTGTTCCACCAGTTACAAAAGCTGTAGTTGAAACACCTATTATCCAAACACCTGTAATTGTAGAAGCAAGAGTAATTAAAGAGCCAAAAAAAGAGCTTAAAGATATTTATGCCAATGGTTTTTATACAGGTTTAGGTATTGTTGCTACACGTTACAGTACAAATTGTAGCACAGGATGTGCAAATTCAGGTACAGATAAAACAATAGGTATCATTGGAAGAGTTGGTTATGACTTTAACAAATATATTGGTTTAGAAGCAAGAGGTATAAAAACCAGTCTAAAAGATGATGGTGGTACAGTTAAGCATGTAGGTGTTTTTATTAAACCGATGATTCCTGTTGGAGAGAAGACAAATATTTATGGTTTAGTCGGGTTTGGAAAAACAACAACACAAGGTAAACTACAACGTACAAATGCAGAAACATTGGCTTTAGGTGCAGGTATTGAGGTGGATTTAAGTAAAGATAGCCCTAAAGATGGACGTTATAATCGAGAATTTGATGGTCATGGAGACCAAGAGAAAGGTCTAGGTCTTTTTGTTGATTATGAAAAGATGGTGGCTAAATCAGGTGCTCCTGCATTAGATGCTTTATCAGCAGGACTTACTTACGATTTCTAGTTCATTTGTAGAGTTTTAAACTCTACAAAATCTCTTATAAAACTTATTTTCCAATATCTCTTTTTGAAAAATCTCCTTAAATGCTTTTGAGTAATAATAACTTATTGTCATTAATCAAATAGTGATTAATTAATATTTCTTATATTTTTAAGGTGTTTTTTCTTATAATAATTTAACAAACTAAAAGGACTTGATTATGAAAAAACTTACTATACTAACAATTTTGACTGCAACAATGTTAACAACAGCTTCAGCAAATTTCTCTTTTATGGGAGATATGATAAGGGATATGACTAATGCTGCAAAAGAGATGAAAACAGATACTGTTGATATAGCAAAAGATATAAAAACAGATGGAATTGATGTTGCTAAAGAGATAAAATCTGAAGGTATTGATGGTTTTAAAGATATGAAAGATGATTTAAATGATGCTGTAAAAGATGATACATCTGATATAAATTCAAAAGAGTTAAAAGAAGAGGCAAAAAAATAACTTGACTCTTTTTTAAATATTATTTGGGTTTATTTACATAACTCTGTCTAATGGTAAAATGAAAACTAGAGAAATAGGCAACCAAAACAACACTAATTCCTGTAGCAATAACTACGTTGTAATCAAAGGTAGTCTCCATAGAAAGAACGAGTGCTGTTAATGGGAGTTTCATTATAACTCCCATAAAGACAGCAGCACCAATAGCAGCAAAATAGAAGGCTTCAACAGGAAAAGCATAGATGGTCATTAGCTCTCCAAAGCCATAACCAATCAATGCTCCAATACTCATAAGTGGTAAAAATACCCCTCCTACAGCATTTGCATAAATGGCAATAGTTGTTCCTATAATACGTAATAAAACAATGGTAAAAATAAGTATTAGTGGAACATGTTTCTCTTGATTAATAAGAGACATAACAATCTCTTTACCTGAAAAAGCAGCTTGAGGTTCAATAAGTAGAATTGTTCCAATAACTCCTCCTCCTAAAAGAGCAAAAATATGGTTACGATACTTATGGTAGTTGTTAAAAATTTTTAAATCTATAAAGTGTAAAAGTCGTTTTTTTAAAAAAAGATATAAATAGACAAAAAAAGTAATAAATGGAATAAAAATAAGATTTGAGATAAGATAGTTGTTGTCTATTTCACGTCCCTTTGAGTGGTAGAAAATAATAGGCTCTAGAAAATCAATACTAATGGCAAAGGCGATAACCGATGCTAAAATAAGATAGGTAATATACTGTTTAATAAATTGATAAGCAATGTTTTCAACAGCAAAAGAGATACCTGTGAGTGGTGAAACAAATATTGCAGCTACTCCTGCACTTGCACCTAAACTAATCATCATTTTAATCAATAGTTTAGGTAATTTTAATACTTTATGGACATGATATGCAATCATTGCTCCAATACCAGCACTTGGTCCCTCTGTTCCTACAGCAAATCCACTAGATAGTGATAGTGTTGAGGCAATAATTTTATAAAATAGAGTTTTGATTGTTAAGGTCATTCTATTTTCAACAATAGATTCAGCAATCTCATTTATTCCATATTCACGAATATGTTTATCTTTTGAAGAGAGATAGTTTACTATAAAAATAGCTACTGTAGGAACAGCATAAATATACCAAATAGGCAGAGTTGGAATGGTTTCAAAAGGGTTGCCCATATAGATAAAATAAGTTACGAATACAATAAGTAGTTCATAAAATGCAATAAAAAATCCACTAATAATTCCTGTAAGTATGGAGGCTATAATTATTTTCCCTAGCATCTACAATTCCCAATATTTTAATCTTAAAAGAGTAACAAAAAAAAGTTATAGAGTTGTTGTTTTATATCAATATATTTTATCTTTATCTGTTTTAGAGTAGTTTCTGCTCTTTTTGGGAGTAAAGGATATAGAGAGAAATACTAATTTAATTTTAAGTTTTAATATTATATAGTATATTTAATAAATAATTAATATAAGGAATATTTTATGAAAACAACACTAAAATTTTTATTACTACCTTTCATCTCTTTTACACTATTTTTTAATGGATGCTCTTCTTCTCATGAGATAGTTTCTGTATCAGAAACACATCTTTATAACAATAATTATGGAGTACCCCAAAATATAAAAGTTGACGAAAGTATTGCAAACATTGAAAATGTTGAGAGTGAAGTGGTAGCAATAAATTCTCCTATAGAGGTAGATCTAGCTGAAAATGAAGATTCAAAGTGGACAACTGAACTAACAAAAGAAGAGGGTACATTTCTAGCAGAAGAGTATGTTCAACCAGAACCTGTAATCTCTTATAAATACAAATTTGATAAAAAGTTTTATGATACACCTCGTTGGAGAACAGCAGAATTTTAATATTATCTATTTAGGCTATGAAGATATTTTAACTCTCTACGGGCTACTCTATCGTTTGAATTAATTTTTAAAATATCTTTATAGACAGATTCAGCTTTTTTAAACTCTTTAAGCTCTGTGTAGCTGTAACCAATACCACGTTTAGCATGAAGAAGCTCTTTTTGTTTAAGATTTTGTGGAGTAAATAAATTTGCAGATTTTTCTGCTAATTGATAAATACCTAATGCTTTTCTCCACTCTTTCTTAAGATGTTGAATATGTCCTAACTCAGAGAGATATTTTGAATTTGATGGTGAAAGATAGAGAGCTTTTCTAATATTTTTTTCTGCTAATCTTAACTCTTTTAACTCTAGTAAAGTATAAGCTTTCAAGAAATAAGCACGAGACCATGTATCCGATAGAATATGAGCAATCTTTCCTTCATTGGTTGCAGTCATAGAGTAAAAATCATACTCTGCTTGTGTTCGTGCTGTATAGATACGTTTAGAACTATGTGCATATCTTGTTTCATACTCTTTAATCACAGGATTAAAATAGTTAATAATGGCACTTTTTTTATCTCCTGTACTGATAAGTTTTTCCCCCTCACTTAATAGCTTGTTATGTTTTTTATTGATACTATCATAGTCTCCATTACTGGGTTGATTAACTTGAATTGTCTGATTAGGCTCTTGTTTTACAATTGGAGTACATGCAGATAGTAGAAAAATAGTGCTGAAGATTAATAGATTTTTCATAAAATACCTTTGTTTTGATTTTCTCATTATATAATAATAAAAATAAATTTTTACGAGGTATTTATGATTATAGTTCATACTATAGACGCACTATTCGAAGCAACCAAGAGCTTAAAAGGAACCATTGGTTTTGTTCCAACCATGGGGGCATTGCATGAAGGTCACTTAACGCTTATACGTCAAGCTAGAAGTGAAAATGATACTGTTATTGTCTCTATTTTTGTAAATCCTACACAGTTTTTAGAGGGGGAAGATTTGGATGCTTACCCTCGTAAAAAGGAGGCTGATTCTAAAATTTGTGAATTAGCAGGGGTAGATATACTTTTTATGCCAACTATAGATATGATGTATGAAGCTGATGAACTTGCTATTTCAGCACCTTCTATTCGTGGTTTTATTTTAGAGGGTACAAAACGGGCAGGGCATTTTGACGGGATGTTACAAGTGGTTATGAAGCTTCTTAATCTTATAGCATACAATAAACCCAGCTCTTTTAGAGCCTATTTTGGAAAAAAAGATGCACAGCAACTTGCTCTTATTGAGCAGATGGTGCGAAATTATTTTATCAATGTAGAGATTATACCTTGTGATATTGTTCGTGATAGGGATGGCTTGGCATTGAGTAGTAGAAATATCTATTTGAGTATGGAGGAGCGAAAAAAGGCATTAAGCTTATCGCGTTCATTAAAGTCTGCAACCACCATGATATTAAAAAAAGAGTTGAATGTAGAACGTATAAAAAAAGAGATGCTTCTATCTCTATCTGAAGTAGAGGTAGAGTATGTAGCTTTGGTTAATCGACAATTTAAAAGTATTGAGCAGGTAGAGATTGGAAATACAATTATTCTTGTGGCTGGATATGTAGGAACGACACGTCTTATTGATAACTTGTGGGTTTAAAAGAGAGAGGGTTACTGCTCTCCTTTCTTCTCCTCTTTCGTCTCTTTTTTATCTTCTTGTTTTGCTTCTTGTTTTTCTCTAATTTTTTTACCAACAAATGCACTAATAGCAATTGCTCCATAAAAGACAGAGAAGAAAAGAAGAATTTTTATAATTATATCCATAATTGTCATCTATATCTCCTCTAATATTTGGTTTTCAAGCTTGTAGCTTTTGTTACATAATTTTGCCATCTCTTCGTCATGAGTGACCAATATCATACCTGCATTATGTTTATCTATATATTCTAATAATACATCCATTACAAGTTGTGCCGTCTCTTTATCCAGATTTCCTGTAGGTTCATCTGCAAAAATAAGTGAGGGTTTTTTGCTAAGAACTCTTGCTATAGAGACACGTTGCTGTTGACCACCCGATAGCTCTCCAATCTTTTGTTCCATAAGCTCTTTTATCTCTAAACGTTCCAATAGTGAGTTATCTATCTCTTCATTTGCTAAAAGAGTAGCGATTTCAAGATTTTCAATGGCTTTCATACCTTTGAAAAGATAGTGAGCTTGAAAAACAATACCCAGTTTATTTCGTCTAATATCTTCAATATTATCTTCAGAAAGTGAGTATATCTCTTTATCAAAAATCTCTACCTTTCCAGAGTTTGGTTCTATAAACGATGAAAAAATATGTAAAAGAGTCGATTTTCCTGAACCACTACGTCCAAGAATTGCAATGCTCTCTCTTTGGTGAATTTTAAAATTGATATTTGAAAAAAGAGGATAGTCAAATGAATGAGCAATATCCTCTGCATTTAAAAGGGTTTTTGGCATGTTGTTGTTCTTTATAAATAGGTTAAATGATTATATAAGAACTTTGGTTAAAGCTCTGTTATTTAGTTTTCAATTTCAACTCTTTAATCTCCTCTCTTAATTTTCCTATCTCAGATAAAACTATATCCAGTTTTTTCATTTCATCTTCGTGTCCATGGTCTTCTTGGTCTCGTAAATTTTCCATTTCCCCTATAATCACAGCAATAAAAAGGTTAAAGAAGATAAAAGCAGCAATAATAATAAAACTAACAAAATATATCCAAGACCAAGGGTAAATAGCCATTCCTTCGTACATAACCGATGTCCAACCTTCAAAGGTTAATATTCTAAAGAGGGTAAGCATTGAGATTAAAAAATCATCCCATAATCCACTTGGAGCAGTGGCAAAAAGGAAATTTCCTATAATGGCATAGATATAAAAAATAATAAACATTAAAATAACAATATCTATAATCGAGGGTATTGCACCCAAAAGCATGTCGATGATTCTTTTTAAACCTGGGCGAACGGTAATGAGTCGTAGTATCCTAAAAATTCGTAAAAGTCGTGCCACGGCAGCCATTGTGCTGTTTTCGAGTGGAATAAGTGTAATAAGAACAATAATAAAATCAAAAAGATTCCATTTGTCTTTAAAAAAATCTAAAAAATTCTCTTCAGCATACATTTTAATCATAATCTCTATCAGAAAATAGATGGTTACAAAATAGTCAAACATGTGCATGAGTATCATGTATCCACTATCAACATCCATCAAGCTTTTCAAGCCCAATGCTGATGAGTAAATTACAATAATTGCTGTGGTTAAATTAGAAAACCATCGGGCTTCTCGTATCTTGGTAAGTTTTGTTTTTAATGGCATTGCTATCTCCCTATATGAATAATTTATGGGATTTTAGCGACAATAAGTTAATAGTTGGTTAGTTTAGGAACAAAGCCTTTTTTTTCGTAGTAATAGTTTACTTAACTCTTCTAAAGGAAGAGATACTTTATCTGTAAATTTTGAATTATTAAAGGTACGTTGACGTTTTGCCAGTTGTGTTGTATGTGTAATAATTTTAGTTTTCATCTCAAATTTAGTGTATTGTCCATCAAGATAGCTTAGAACCTCTTTTATACCTATGGAACGCATGGGATTTGGTCTACGGGTATAGTTTTTCTCTAAATAGAATACTTCATCTATAAGTCCTGCTTTTAACATCTGTGAGGTACGTCTAGTAATACGTTTCCTTAGAATCTCTTTGTCTACAGTGATTTCATAAATAGGAAGTTTGTCTCCTATAGTTGATTTTGGAGGGTTGGCTCTAAAATATTCACTAGGAGTCATATTTGTCTCAAAATATAAATTTAACATTTTTTCTAAACGATAACTATCATGTATGGTTATAGATTTTAAATACTCTTTATCTAAATTGTGTAGAAATTTATGAGCCTCTTCTAAATTTTCTAGTAGATTATTACTCTTTTGTTTGGCTTTTTTGGAAATAATAGGAAGTTTAGAGATTCCATTAATAAGAATATTTAGATAAAAACTTGTCCCACCTACAATAATTAAATTTTTTTCCTCTTTTATTGCCTCTTCTTTTACTGAATTGTAGAGTTGGACAAAAGTGGTTACATCAAAAGCTTCATCGGGGAAAATGAGATCAACTCCAAAATGTTTAACTCCTTGACGCTCTTCTATAGAAGGTTTTGCTGAAGCGATATTAATCTCTTTATAAATAGCCAATGAGTCTAATGATAGTATATATGCATTACTTTGTTCTGCTAATTCAATAGCCAAAGAACTTTTTCCTGAAGCTGTTGGACCAATTAATGCTATTTGTTGAAAATCCCTCATCTCTTTCCTTTAAAAATATAATATCATTTTAACATACAAATGTGTACTAACTATGTAAATTAAATAAAATAATTATTTTAAAATTATTCTTAAATAATTTACAATAAAAACAGTTTAAAAATATTAACTATAGCTATAGCTTCTATCAACAACTACTTATTACTAATAGGGTAAAATAACATTTTTTTAGAAAGGAAATTAATGTTATTTGATAAGAACAACCGTTTCAACTTGGCAAACCTTATTACCTTTGGAAATATTGCTGCTGGGTTAATTGCTATACACTTTATTGTTCATGGGGATTATTTTACAGCCATTGTTTTAGCATGGATTGGGGGAGCATTGGATATTGCCGATGGAAAAGTTGCACGAAAATATAACCTCTCTACAGAGTTTGGAATACAAGTAGATTCCTATGCTGATTTTATCTCGTTTGTGGTTATGCCATCGTTTCTTTTGTATTATGCTATGACTGAAAAAGGAACAGGGTTCGAGCAGATAGTTATTGGATTACTCTTTATTGTTTATATTGTTTCAGGGCTTAGACGATTGATTGAGTTTAATATGAAATCAGAAGAGGGCGAAGTAGCAAAGTTTTTTGAAGGTGTTCCTACTCCATTAGGTGCAATTTTGCTTTGGGTACTCTATTTGATTTTCTCTTATGATATTATCTCTAACCCTTGGATTATTTCTGTTTTTGTGGCTGTTATTGCTTGGTCGCTTAATAGTAAATTAAAAATTCCTCATCCATAACTCATGAACAGTATCAAAACAAAATTAGCCAATCTCTCTGAGATGGTTATGTTCAAACACTCTATCTTCTCTTTACCTTTTATTTTTATAGCAATGTTGGTAGCTTCTGATGGTTGGTTTGGATGGAAGCTTCTATTCTTAGGAACATTAGCTGCTGTATCGGCTCGAAATTTTGCTATGGGTGTAAACCGTTATCTTGATAGAGATATTGATGTGTTAAATCCAAGAACCAAAGATAGACCCTCGGTTGATGGACGGGTAAGTAATCTGACCATGCAAATTTTTATTGTGATTAATGCATCTATTTTTATTGCTGTTGCTTACTTTATTAATCCTTTAGCATTTAAACTCTCTTTTCCTATTTTGGCTATACTTGGAGCGTATACACTTTTTAAACGCTTCTCATCAATGGCACATCTTATTTTGGGTTTAACTTTGGGCTTAGCACCAATTGCAGGAGTCGTTGCTGTCTCTGGAGAAATTACTATTTGGTCGCTCTATCTTGCAGGGGGCGTTCTCTTTTGGGTTGCAGGTTTTGATTTGCTCTATTCTCTTCAAGATATTGAGTTTGACAAAGAGCATGGACTCCACTCTATCCCTTCACAATTTGGTGCAAAAAAAACCATGCTTATTGCAAAAGTGTTTCATTCTATAACCATCTTGTTGTGGTTTATTTTTATCCAAAGTGCTAACCTAGGGTTCTTTGCGACACTTGCAGTTCTTTTAAGTGCTGTTATGCTAACCTATGAACATTATTTAGTTAATAAAGATTTCACAAAAATAGATAAAGCATTTTTTACGGTAAATGGTTACTTAGGAATTATGTTTTTCATATTAATAATTTTGGAGGTAATGTAGATGGGAGCCAATGAGTTACAAGTTATTTTTTCACTCTTCTCATTTGTAGCAGTAATAGGAATCATATTTTATATTTTAATTGCAAAAACAAAAATAGAAAATTTAGAAGAGAGTATAGAAGGTTTAGATTATAAATTAACATCATTACAAGATTATATTTATGAGCTAGAAGAGAGAATCAACAGCAATAAAACACCTGCACAGGATGAGTTAAAAAAGAAAATTATCGAAATGTATGAAGATGGAAAAGATGTTCTTCTCATCGAAAATATACTCGATGTTCCTCGTGCCAAGATAGAGATGGTGTTAAAATTCTATAAATTACAAACAGAAAGATAAAAATTTTATCTTTTCTCTTGAAATTACAGCATAAATAAGCTATAATTTCAACCTTTCAATATATGTGCGCTCATAGCTCAGCTGGATAGAGCATCGGTTTGCGGTACCGAAGGTCTCAGGTTCGAATCCTGATGGGCGTACCAT
>QNZV01000014.1 GCA_003978395.1 Sulfurovum sp.
TTTTAAAAAATGACAAAAACTATGCCAATGCTTCTAAATATTTAACAAAAGGTGCAAGTGGTCTACTGAGTTTTGAGGTGGAAAATTTTGAAATAGCCAAAAAGATACTCGATAAGGTAGAGATATTCTCGATTGTTGCAAATATTGGAGACAGTAAATCTATTATAAACCACTCTGCATCAACAACGCATCAACAGTTATCAAAAGAGGAACTTCAAAAAGCAGGTGTTGGCGAAGGGCTAATTCGGTTAAGTATCGGAATTGAAGATGTAGAGGATTTGATTGCTGATTTAGAGAAGGCTTTAAGTTAACTACTATTTTTTGTGGGCTATATTAGCCCACTAGAGAAAAAGAACTATTTCTTAAAATAGCTTTTATACTTTTTACGTGTAGGGTCCCAAAGACCATCTATAAATATGGTAGGTGTTCCCGTTATCATAAGACGTTTTTTTAATGTTTTATCAACTTTTAATGCATGATTAATCTCATCAGAATATATATCTACTCTCTTAATTGTAACCCCTGTTTTATCTTTGATAGCCTTTAATATCACATCTGCATTTATCTCTCTAGGACTGACAAGTAGATGATACATACTTTTTAAATGTTCCAGCTCGCCTCTTTTTTGAAAAATCAACATTGCTCTTGTTGCTGTATCTGATGCAGGATGAATTCTTAATAGAGGTAGATGATAATAGTAGAGTGCAAACAACTTTGGATGAGCCTTTACATCATCTATTAACTTAGGAACAATCTCTTGACAATAGGGACAAAAAGGGTCACTTAAAACTAAAAGTTTATGCTTTGCATCTTTATTTCCTAGTAAAAGATGTGCATCATCATATGCTTCAAGAGGAACTTTAGGTTTTAAAATGTTTTTATAATCTTTATTAGATTTATCTTTTAATGAAAAAGCTATTTTATTTCCTTTTGTAAAAACAACTTGATTTACCCTACGTTTACGAGTTTTATTTTCAAGCTTAATATTCACATCTAGAGATAAAAAATAGACTTCCCAACCATGTGTATTTTTAATAGGATAGCTTGAAATAGTTTCAATTTTTGTTACAGGAGAGTTCATTTTTTTAGCCATATAGCTCTTTACATAGTGATGAATCCCAGCCTCACTAACTGCATGTAACTGAAATGTTAATAAGACTACTATAAACAATATTATTTTTTTCATACTTCTTTACTCCTTGGATATAGTTATAATCGTCTATTTTAGCATATCACTATTAAATAAAACCATAATCAACATGATTTTATACTATTTATTTTGCATATATAAGGAATTAATATAAGAAGTAAAAGTACAAATTGGGTAAAATTCTACTAATGAAACTAGAAAAAAAAATTGCATATTTTACACATCCTCTATATTTAGAAAGTGGTAGAATATTAGAACCCTACCAAATTACCTATGAAACATATGGAGAGATCAATAAAGATGCTTCTAATGTAATTTTAATTTGCCATGCACTAAGTGGTTCAGCACACGCAGCAGGAATGCATGAAGGCGACAGAAAAGCAGGTTGGTGGGATGGACTTATTGGCGATGGTAAAACCATTGATACTCAAAAATACTTTATCATTTCAACCAATGTTATTGGTTCGTGTTTTGGAAGTACTGGACCAATGGATAGTGATTATCCTAGCCAAAATCCGTTTCGGCTCAAATTTCCTGTTTTAACCATAAAAGATATGATTAAAGCACAAAAACAGCTTCTTAGTCAATTAGGTATTCATCATCTCTATGCCATTATCGGTGGTTCTATGGGTGGAATGCAAGCATTACAATTTGCTGTAGACTACCCTAACTTTGCAGACAAAATTATCTCATTAGCCGCTACTTATGCCACACAACCTTGGGCAATTGGATTTAATAAAGTTGCCATTGAAGCAATCAGAAGAGACCCTCGTTTCAAGAATGGTAACTATGAGAAAGATGCATTTAAGGAGAATGGTTTAGATGGATTAGCAATTGGTAGAATTGCAGGACACATCTCCTATCTTTCTCCTCACTCAATGAATGATAAATTTGGACGAAACTATGTCAATAATGATGGTCTCTTTGAACTCTTTGGACGTTATGAAGTTGAGAGATACATGGAGTACAATACCGATAACTTTTCACGAATTTTTGACCCTCTTTCATATTTATATATAGTAAAGGCAATCAATACCTTTAATTTAAGTAGAGGTTATGACTCTTTGCATGAGGCTATTTTACGTATAAAAGCAGAAGTAACCTTAATCTCTTTTTCTAGTGATTATCTATTTTTTCCTAAAGAGATGAAACATATAGACCATATGATGAAAAGAAATGCACAAGACTCCTACTATTATGAGATAGATAGTAACTATGGACATGATGCTTTTTTAGTAGAACTCGATAAATTTTCAAATATTATAGAGAATAAATTAAATAGTAAAGGCTAAATAGTGCAAACAGTAACATTTGAACAGAAACTAGAAGCATCAAAAAAAATATTAAATCAACTTTTAAACCCTGCTATTACCCTAGAAGAGAGCTTAAAACTCTATGAAGATGGGATAAAAGAGATAAAATCAGCACAAAAAATGATAGAAGAGGCAAAAGTTAAAATAGAATTAATTACTTAAAAGAGTCAAATATTATTAAATATTATTAAATGTTACAATTAAGTCTATTTTATCTTTATTTCGTTATACTTAAAGAGATAATTTTTTTAGTTAGCTTTTAATTTAACTTAATAGTTAACATGTTACAATATATTAAAAAAGAAGGAATAGGCAGAATAGCATGAATAATGACTTAATGAAAATTGTTGAAGAGACAAAAAAACTAAAAACTTTAGTATTAGAGGATGAGCCAGAAACAAATGAGCTAATGTGTACAACACTAAAAAACTTTTTTGCAGAAGTTCACTCAGCAGCAGA
Organism: Sulfurovum sp.; assembly: GCA_003978395.1. Taxonomy (GTDB): domain Bacteria; phylum Campylobacterota; class Campylobacteria; order Campylobacterales; family Sulfurovaceae; genus UBA1140. Next base: position 2,923 of record QNZV01000014.1, read on the forward strand.
TGCAAATGAGGCAATGACTCTTTTTGAGAAATATAGCCCAGATATTATCTTTATTGATATTATATTACCAGGAAAAAGTGGTTTAGAGGTAGCTAAAGAGATTAGAGAAATTAATCCTAAACAGATTATTGTAATCGTATCTGCAAGTAACGATATGGGCAATATCTCAGAAGCTGTTAAAATTGGAGTAAATAACTTTATTAGAAAACCAATTGATACAGATAAAATGATTGATGTTCTTAAAGATATTGTTTCTGACATTAAGAAACAGAAGAAAAATAGAACTAAAATCTTTTCTATTACTTTACCTCTTGACCTTTATGAACAAGTTGACCAAGATGCAAAGAGTGAAAGTATCTCTAAAAATGCTATGATTATTAGAGCATTAAAACATTTTTATAACCTCTAATAAAAACTCTTTTCTAACAGGGTATGGTCGGCAATAGCCGACCTAAAAATCTATCTAAATCGTGAACGTTCTCCAAAAATATAAGAAAAATTAACTCCTATAGAATTCCCTTTCGCTGTTATAGTATTGTCTTTTTTTAATTTATACTCAATAAATGTACCCTTTAAACCCATAGAGAAATTATTTGTTAACCTATATTGCATCTGTGCTACAGCTCCAAAAGCATTTTCATACTCATCATCTGCTTCATCATGGAAATAGTCTCCATTTTCATCATACCCTTTAAAACTACCCTCTAAAGCAGGATGTAAATGATAGGTTAAACCTCCTCCAAATTTCCAACGATGTGATTTAAACATTGCAAGAGCTGTAAAAGGGACAACATCCCATGTTACATCTCCATTAGAAGCACTATCATTGTCAAACTTATATCCTATTAGAAATTGAAGTTCCAAATTTGGGCTATCAATAACAGCACCTGCTTCAAAACTAAGCCCCTGCCCTGCCCGAATTTTATTGATACTACTCTCATAATAACCATCATGTTCCACTGTAGCTAAAGTTGTCCCCCCAAAATCATAACCCATTTGCAAAATAGGTTTTAAATCATCTGATGCATTAATAGAAAGCAGTGTAAGAAAAGTTAATAGTGATATTTTGTTAAGCATAAGAAATCCTTTAATATATTCATAAAAAATAGTTTAGTCTATTTTTGTGTTTAGATTGTGTTCTACATCCACTCTACTACCTTAGAAACTTCATTGGCTATAAAGCATTTGATAGGACTCTTCTCTAAAGGCTTCGTAGGAACAATGGCTTTTGTAAAACCTTGGGTTTCCATCTCTTTTAATCGTTGCCCCAAAGCAGAAATTTCACGAATCTCTCCTGTTAAACTTACCTCTCCTAAAAAAAGTGTTTCAGAGCTCAGTTCTCGGTCACGATACGAGCTTAAAATTGCTGCAATAATTGCTAAATCAGCCGAGGGTTCATTAATTTTGATACCCCCTGAAATATTGACATAGACATCATACGTCCCCAAAGGTAAATCCAGCTTTTTTTCCAACAGAGCCAAAAGCATATTTAGCCGATTATTATCAAAACCTGTTGAGCTTCGTTTTGGGTGTCCATAAGCTTCTGAGACCAACGCTTGAATCTCTATAATAATAGGACGGCTACCCTCCATAATAACAGTTAAAGCTGAACCTGATGCCAATTTATCTTTATTGAAAAATTTACCTGCCATCGTTTGAGCATCTAGTAATCCATTTTTAGACATTTCAAAGATTCCAACTTCATTTGTACTTCCAAAACGGTTTTTGAATCCTCTTAACAATCGTAATTCAGAGTTAGGGTCTCCTTCAAAATAGAGTACCGTATCTACCATATGTTCCAATACTCTAGGTCCTGCAATAGACCCATCTTTGGTAATATGACCAATAATAAAAATTGGAATATCCAAACTTTTTGCCACACGCATAAGCTCAAATGTTATAGTACGTACTTGTGTTACAGAACCTGGTGCAGAAGGAGTCTCTTCGGAGTAAAGAGTTTGAATTGAATCAATAATGATAAAACCATATTTTTTGGATTTAATCTCTTGTAAAATAGTTTGAAGGTTAATCTCGGGAAGAAGATACAAATCTTTTTCGTTTGCCTGTAATCGGTCTGCACGCAATTTAATTTGACCTGCTGACTCTTCTCCTGAGACATAGAGTACAGATATTTGTTGTTTTGCAAGGTTTCCTCCTATTTTCAAGAGTAGAGTAGATTTCCCAATCCCAGGGCTTCCACCTATTAATGTAAGTGACCCTTGAACAATACCCCCACCTAAAACTAAATCTAACTCTTTACTTCCAGAAGAGAATCGTTGAATATTTTCTTGTTTAATTTTAGTAATAGAGATGGCTTTTTGACTATTAGGAGTTGAAGAGGCTTTTTTTGTCTCTTCTACAAATTTCATCTGTTCTGTTGTGAGTTCCATCAAGGTATCCCACTGGTTACAACCCGTACATTTTCCCAACCAACGAGGGCTTTGAAATCCACACGCTTGGCACTCAAATAAAGTTTTTTTCTTTGCCATCTACTGCTCCATAATAATATTATAAATATATTATAGGATAGAAAGAGAAAAAAGCTTAGTGATATGTCAAATTGTCATACTATTTTTAACATTCAGGAATCTCATCTTCGTTAGAGGCTTCATAGAAAAATTGATATAAATCATCCGTCCATTTATCTTGATAGTAATTTTCTACATTTGGACAAGTTTCAAATATTGTCTCTTTAACTTTATTATTTTCCAATATCTCTATCCACTCTTCTTGAGAATGTTTCTCTGCAAATTTAAAAGCACTCATATTGCAATCCTCTTTTAAAACATATTTAAAAATATTTTTCCCTTTTCTTGAATCTCCTTTCTCTATAGAAAGTTCTTGTTTCTCTGGGATAGATGTTATATTGTTTTCCACAATAGTTACATTAGTTTCTACATTTGTAGAGTTAGCTTCTCTATCATTCACTACAAGATTTAATTCAGTTTCCAATTTTTTTGTTGCTTCAGTCGCATTATTAATAATTTCATTGGTACTGTTTAAATCTATAGCATAAATGAGTCTACTATAGAGAGATAAGAGAATAAGTAGTTGAATGATTTTAGACATAGTGATAATCCTTTTATTTACAGTGCTTTATTAGATATAATAGCTTAAAAAAGAGAAAAGATGCAAGAAAAAATTATTAATCATTTTATAAGCTTAACAAAAGTTCCACACTGTAGCCAAAATTCGGATGAATTATTTAATTTTTTAAGTAATTTTGCAAAAGATAGAGGCTATGAAGTTTTCAATGATAAGATAAAAAATATTTTAATACGAAAAGGTAATCCAACATTAGCCCTTCAAGCTCATTACGACATGGTTTGTATGGGAGATGCTCCTACAATAGAAACCTATCTAAAAGAGGGTTGGATGTATGCCAAGAACTCATCATTGGGTGCTGATAATGGTATTGCTATTGCTATGATGATGGAGTTAATGGAGCAAAGAGTTGAATTAGAGTTTCTTTTTACAGCAGATGAAGAGGTAGGACTCGTTGGTGCAGGAGCTATTGAATTAAAATTAAATGCCAAATATATGCTAAATATTGATTTTGAAGATGAAGGGATTGTCTGTATTGGTTGTGCAGGTGGAGCTGATTTATTGGCTGAAAAAACCATTGAAAAAATAGAAGCTTACGACTACTTTTATAAACTTTCTGTCTCAGGATTAGAGGGTGGTCATTCGGGAGTAGAGATTCACAAAAATATCCCCAATGCAATTAAAGTAATCGCCCAATACCTAGAAGGCAAAGAGGTTCATATTGCCTCTTGTCATGGAGGAGAACGGCGTAACTCTATTCCTAAAGAGATTGATATGATACTCTCTTCAAAAGAGCCTTTGGAGTCAACTAATTTAGTAAAAGTAAAATCTTTTGATACCACTGTAGAGGTTTATAATAGCAGTGATTTTTTAAATCTTTTAATAGAGTTTCAACAGGGTGTTTATGTATATAACGAAGAGTTTAATCTACCTGATACCAGTATCAATCTGGCTATAATAAATTTTGAAGAGGGTATAGCAAAAATCGAATGTAGTTCCAGAGGAATGAGCGATGAGGGATTAGAAGCCATTAATAATGAGTTTATAAAACTATTTAAAAAATATGGATTCAAAAGTTCAATAGAGTATAAATACCCTTCATGGAAACCTGAAATTAATGGCTTTACCTCTTTGGTTAATGATACAATGACCAAAGAGTTCGGACAGAGTAAATATGAAGCAATTCATGCTGGATTAGAGTGTGGTGTTCTATTGGAACACTATCCAGATATTAAATTTGCCTCTATTGGACCAACGATTGTTTCGCCCCACTCTACTAATGAAAAAGTAAAACTTGATTCCATAGGAAAAACGTTTAAAGTCGTGGAAGAGATTATAAAGAATATTTAAACCTTAAATGTTTGAGAAGTACGACAGTACTTTTCCATAAAACAATCTTCACACTCTGGGTTGACTGCCTTGCATCTATATCGTCCAAAAAGTACCATCGCTTGGTGCAGTAGATGTAGCTCAGTTTTAAACTTTTTACTCAAAGTCTCTTCTGTTTTTGTAGCAGTAGTATCATCACTAAGCCCTAAACGGTGTGCTACTCGAAAAACATGCGTATCCACTGCCATCAAATTTGCACCTGCATACTCTATCATGACCACATTTGCTGTTTTTTGTCCAACACCTGCCAATTTCATAAGCTCTTTCTGCTCTAGTGGAATCTCACCATTGTAATGTTCTATAACATATTGAGCCATTTTTATAAGATTTTTTGCTTTATTATTATAAAAAGAGCAAGATTTTATATGAATTTTAACCTCATCTAAATCAGCATTTGCCAAATCAATAACATTAGGATAAGCATTAAAGAGTGCAGGAGAGATAATATTAACCCTTTTATCTGTACATTGTGCCGATAACATTACAGCAATCAATAGCTCATATAAATTTGTATAATTTAGTTCTGTTAAAGAATCGGGATAGTGTTCTAAGAAGAGAGCTTTAATCTCTTCTATCTCTTTTTTTGTTGCTTTTTTTATCTTTTTTGTTGCCATAATCATTTAACTTTTTTTATTTATATACTATAATTTAAGGCTTAAATTTAGTTGAAAGTATTTAGAAACTGTTTACTTTTTTATGCTATAATCTACCGATTTTATATATTTATAAGTAAGGTAAAAAATGAAGATTATTTTAAATTTTTTTATAATAGTTCAGCTATTATTCATAAGCCAAAATCTAATGGCTTCAGAAATTGTTGCTAGTGTTAATAAGTATAATATAACACAAGAAGAGGTTAATGAGTTTGTTGTTTCTAGTATTCCTGGTGCAAACTTTTCGCTTTTAACCTATAAGCAACAAAAAGGAGTCATTAATCAAATGATTGATAGAAGACTCTTTTTAGAAGATGCAAAAAAAATGAATATCACCTCTCGTCCAGAATTTATAAAAGCTTTAGAGAAGATGAAAGAGAACTTAATGCTTGATTTTTGGATGAAAGAGAAAGTAGAAGAGATTGCTATCTCCGATAGGGATGCAAAAATATATTATAGAGACAATAGTCTAAAGTTTAATAAACCTGCGTCTGTAAAAGTTCGGCATATTTTATTAGCAACTGAAGCAGAAGCTAAAGCTATTATTCAAGAGTTAAGAGAGACCAATAGCAACAAACTAAGAGAAAAGTTTATTTTATTAGCAAAAGAGAAATCTACAGGACCTAGTGCCGTTAATGGTGGAGAACTTGATTGGTTCATTAAAGAGCAGATGGTTCCTGAATTTTCAACAGCTGCATTCTCTTTATCAAAGGGAAGTATCACGACTCAACCTATAAAAACTCAATTTGGGTATCATGTCATCTATTTAGAAGATAGAAGAGAAGAAGGTGCAATACCTTTTGAAGTGGTCAAACCAGACATTGAGAAAATATTACGCCGTCTTAAATTTAAAGCAAAACTGGATAGATTAAGTAAAAAATTGAAAAAATCGGCAGATATTACTGTAAAATAAGAAAAAAATTTTAAAGGTATAGACAAGAATGGGAAATAAAGTATTAGATAATTTAGAATGTGGTGTTTTAAGTGGAGAGAAAGTACAAAAACTTTTTACGATAGCAAAAGAGGAAGGGTTTGCTATTCCTGCTGTAAATGTGGTTGGAACATCCTCTATCAATGCCGTTTTAGAATCAGCAAGTAAGGTTAACTCTCCGATTATTATTCAATTTTCTAATGGTGGTGGAGATTTTTATGCAGGAAAAGGAATCTCATCGGAGCAAAGAGCTGTTCTTGGAACTATCTCTGGAGCACACCATGTGCATACTGTAGCAGAAGCATATGGTGTACCTGTTCTATTACATACAGACCACGCATCACGTAAACTATTACCTTGGATAGATGCTCTTCTTGATGCGAGTGAAAAACATTTTGAAGCTTTTGGGAAACCTCTTTTTTCATCCCATATGATTGACCTTTCAGAAGAGCCAATAGAAGAGAATATTGCTACGTGTAAAGAGTACCTAGCACGTATGTCAAAAATAGGTATTACACTTGAAATTGAGTTGGGTGTAACAGGTGGAGAAGAGGATGGTGTAGACAATACCGAAATAGACAATGCCCTGCTCTACACACAACCTGAAGAGGTTGCGTATGCCTATGAAGAGTTACTAAAAGTATCTCCTATGTTTACCATTGCTGCTTCATTTGGAAATGTTCATGGGGTCTATAAACCTGGAAATGTTGTCTTAACACCAACCATTTTAGAGAACTCTCAAAAATATATTCAAAAGAAGTTCAATACAGAACAAAAACCTGTTAACTTTGTCTTTCATGGTGGTTCAGGTTCAGAACTTTCAGATATTAGAGAGTCAATTAACTATGGTGTTGTTAAGATGAACATTGACACCGATACACAGTGGGCATTTTGGGATGGTGTTCGTGAATATGTTGCAGAAAATCATGACTACTTACAAGGTCAAATC
>QNZV01000156.1 GCA_003978395.1 Sulfurovum sp.
AAGCTCTGCAAACTGTGCTTCATCATTAGCATCAGCTCCACTTCCTGGGCGTAGACCATCTCCAAGAGAGAACGTAACATCATAAGTTTTCATAATTTCACAAATATCTTCAAAGTGGGTGTTTAAGAAGTTCTCTTTATGGTGGTGAATCATCCATTTAGCCATAATTGCTCCACCTCTTGAAACAATTCCTGTCACACGTTTAGCCGTCATTGGCACGTGGTGTAAAAGTAGACCTGCATGAATGGTAAAGTAGTCAACCCCTTGTTCTGCTTGTTCAATCAAGGTATCACGGAACACTTCCCATGTAAGGTCTTCGGCAATTCCATTTACCTTTTCAAGTGCTTGGTAGATAGGCACAGTTCCAATAGGCACAGGAGAGTTACGTAAAATCCAGTCACGAGTAGTATGAATATTCTTACCTGTACTTAAATCCATAACGGTATCTCCACCCCAACGCGTAGACCATACCATCTTCTCAACCTCTTCGGCAATACTTGAAGTGGTTGCAGAGTTACCAATGTTTGCATTGACTTTTACCAAGAAATTACGACCAATAATCATCGGTTCCACCTCTGGGTGGTTAATGTTACATGGAATAACAGCACGACCTTCGGCTACCTCTTTTCGTACAAACTCAGGAGTGATTTGGTCAGGAAGATTGGCTCCAAAATTTTCGCCTTTAAGACGTGCTTCACGCTCTTCGTCTTGAAGATAACGTTCATTCATTGCAGCGTCTTGGTTCTCACGAATGGCAATAAATTCCATCTCAGGAGTAATGATTCCTTGACGTGCATACCAAAGTTGAGAGACATTTTTACCTTTTTGGGCTCTTAAAGGAGTTCTTACAAGTCCTTTTGCACCTGCTGTTACATAATCAAGTTGTTCATCTGTTGAGTACCCATTATCTTCAGGCTCCATAATTCGCCCTTGATACTCTTCAACATCGCCACGACCTTTAATCCACTCTTTTCTAATGGCAGGAATTCCTTGACCTACATCAATCTCAACGGTTGGGTCAGTGTAAGGACCTGAGGTGTCGTATACTCTTAATTTGCTCTCATCACCTAGTAAAATCTCTCTTACAGGTACACGAATATCTTTATGAATTTCGCCTTTTAGATAGACTTTTGTTGAAGCAGGGAATGGCTCACGCGTTAAAAGCTCATTTGAGGTTGTTAATGTATCTTTATAATTTTTTTTCATTTATAGATTCCTTAATTATTATAATTAAAGAAAAAGAAGATAAATAAGATAAACAAATAATTTTTAAAAAAGTTTCTAAAAATCTATATCTATTTACTAATATATATTCTCTTTCTTACGTTGGGATTATCCAATTCAAGTTCAACGGAATTAGTAGAGTTATCCACTATCTCAGCCTACATATAAAATGTATTTGGCACTCCGAGAGATGAACTTGATTTATACATTATAAAAAATAATAGATTGCTTAATTCTATATATATTTATTTGATTTTGTTTCTAAAAATTAACAATAAATCAACTTCATTGGCTATTTTATTGTTGTTTTACTTCTATTCTATCGTGACTAAAGAAAAAAAACATTACAATAATCAAAAGAGTAAAAAGAGGAAGTGCATTATTAAAACAAAATTTCAAGATTTTTTTAACCATTTTGCTTATTTGGAGTTGGAACAAGCTATTGAGCTTTTTTCAGTTTTTGGAGGTGTAGAAGAGTCGTTAGAACTTGATTTTTTTGATGATGTTGAGTCTATTATTCGTTTTAATTTTGTAGAACAGTATAAAATTTTAAATGAGCTTATCTCTCCATCCTATCTTATAGAAGCACCGTATCGTTTTTTACTTATTGCTATTGCTCGTGGAGATGGTCGTTTATCAAATATTTTTAGAAAAGCACGAGTTGGAGAGAGTTTGGGTTTGAGCTTACTTGATGAGTTAAAAGAGTTTGGAATGATAGAGTTTGAAGCATCCAGAGAAGCACCACTCAAAAAATACCCCAATCAAAAGCTAGAAAAATCTCTACGTTCCTATAAAATAGAGGCAAAAATTCGTTTTAAAAATCCTTTTCATCGTTTTTGGTTTGGTTTTGTAGAACCTTATCATAAAGAGTTGGTTTCTGGAAAATCAAGACGTTTTTTTGAAAATTTTGAACAACACTTTTCAAGACTGCACTCCTTTGTTTTTGAACAACTCTCCCAAGAACTTTTAAATGTTCACTACAACAATCAACTTATTATCAATGGAAACTATTGGGACGTACATTCAGAGTTTGATATTTGGGCAAAAGATAAAAAAGGCACAAGCATACTAGGCGAATGCAAATACACCAACCGACATGTTTGTAAAAGTGAACTCTCTAAATTGAGACAAAAAGCAGAAAAATCAGGCTTGAAAGTGGATATTTTTGCACTATTTTCTAAAAATGGATTCTCTAATGAGTTAAAAAACTCTAAAGATAAAAATTTGTTGCTTTTTGAATTGGAAGATTTTAGGAGATTATTATAATTATATTTTCTTTATATTAAACTATGATATAGTTGTAAAAAGGATAAAGATGGAATATATAACACTTTTTATAGATGCCTTGATAAATTTAAGTAATTCAATGGCAATCTATATTTTATTTGGTTTAGTTTTTGCAGGGATTTTACATGAGCTTGTGCCTGAGAGTTTGGTTACTAAACATTTAGGTAATGAAAATATTTGGTCGGTTGTGAAATCTACGATTTTTGGTATCCCTCTGCCTGTTTGCTCTTGTGGGGTTATTCCTTTGGCAACAAGTATTAAAAAATCAGGAGCCTCCAAGGGTGCAACACTCTCTTTTCTTATCTCAACTCCTATTACAGGAGTAGACTCTATTATGGCTACTTATGGGATATTTGGTTGGATATTTACTGCTTATCGAGCAGTTACATCTATGATAATTGCTATGATAGCAGGGATTTTGACAAATATTTTTGATAAAGATGAACCTGTCAAAAAAACAATGTTCACAACATTTAAACCTAAGCCTGAGACGAGTAGTTCTTGTTGTTCAGACTCATCTTGTTGTGATTCGGATAGTAAAAACGAGAATAGTTTCTCTGAAAGAGTTTTTGCTTATGCTTTTGGAACACTTCTCAAAGACATTGCAAAACCTCTATTTTGGGGATTGATATTGGGTGCATTAATTACTGTTTTTATCCCAAAGAATCTCTCTACTATTTTGATTGATTATGCTTGGTTGTCGTATGTTATTGTCATTATTATAGCTGTTCCTATGTATGTTTGTGCAACAGCTTCGCTTCCTATTGCAGCAGGATTGATGCTTTCAGGTGTTTCAGCAGGGGCTGCATTTGTCTTTTTGTCGGCAGGTCCTGCAACCAATACGGTAACTATTGGTGTGGTTAAAAAGATGTTGGGTACACGTTCGTTATATATCTATTTAGGAAGTATAATTATTGGAAGTATAATTTTTGGTTTAGCTTTAGATTATATTTTTACAGCTTCAGATATAGACCCAAAAGCATTGATTCATCTGCATGAAGAGGCAGGTATTCTTGTACAATTGAGTAGTATTCTCTTATGGAGCTCTTTAGGGTGGTTTATTTTAAAAGATTCTTCTCTTTATAATCTTGTAAAATAATCTTAAAATCATCTAAAAAGAGTGCTAGTCTATCGCTTGGTATTCCTGCATAGATTCTATTTTCGATGTAGATAGAACCTGTTTTACTGGCATTGATGGGCAGTTTTAACCATGGATTTATGAGTTGTTCTCTTGTTAATCCTTTCTCTTTGAGGGAGTAGGCTAAGAGAATAACAATATCTGGATTGGTAGCGATAATATTCTCCATATTGAGTATAGGTTGCCCTTTACGTTTGGATTGGAGAGCATTTCTATTTCCAGATTGAGTAATGATTTGATTAAAATAGAGATTTTGACCTGCAACAAATATATTTTTACTCAACGAAATATTATGTCCAAATACAATAAGAATTTTTTTATTATTGATTATATTTTTGATTGTTTCTAATGAACTGTTAATATTTTTAACTATTCTATTTGCATTATTCTTTTGTTGAAACAGCTTTCCCAGTTCTAAAATAGAGGTTTTAATCGTATCAAGGGTATCTATTTCTATCATTTTTGTATTAATATTTAGTTGACTCAGTTGACGTTGTAGTTTATGGTTATTTTTTTGCATCAGAACAATTGTTGGATTTAGAGCGATTACTTTTTCTAGGCTAGTCGAAAAGTACCCACCAACTTTTGGGATGCTTAGAGTCTCTTTGGGAAAGAGACAATACTCTGTATTTCCTACAACTTGACTACCCATACCCAACGCATAAACTATCTCATTAAGGGCAGGGCTAAGTGTTATAATACGCTCTTTTGCATGTAAACTTAGGGTTAAAATAACTGTTAAGAGAAGTCTCATCAAGTCGTCTATTTTATATTTTGAATACCTTGAGAAATCTCTTCAAATGAACTTGTTCCTTTGAAGACCTGTTCTATTTGTCCATCTTTTACAAGCATAATATAAGGTAAAACACCTCTCCACTCGTAGACATCTCTTAAATATATCAGGATACTTTTTGCTTCATCTTGGTCAATAATGGGATAGTGCATATTATGTTCTTGAATAAGTCGTTGTGCTTCCTCTTGTCTCATAGGAGGACTGGATTGTATAGCAATGATAGATACTCTATCTCTATAGGTATTTTGAATTCTAGTTATGATTGGCATCTCTTCAAAACAGTAGTGACACTCTTTTCCAAAAAATTCTAGTAAAACTATTTTCCCTTTATATTCAGGGAATTCGAAACCTCTACTATGTTCGCCTAATGTTATACTCCCTCCTTGGACAGTTTTCATTTGACGATATTTAATTTGTGGTATGTATTGAGGAGAGCTAACCTCTGTAGGTATGGGAGTTGGAGTTGTTTCTATTGTATCTGTTCTTGTTACTATCTCTTCAAATTGATTGTTACTCGAGCTATTTTCTGGATAAGTATTTGGAAATTCTTTTTTCATACAACCTGAATAGAATATAACCGAGAGTATAAGTAAAGATGATAAAATTAAACTTTTATTCATTAATAGCCTTTTTTAATTAAACAATATTTTGTTTATTTCTTTTAATTATAGCTATTCTTTATAAACAAATGATAAATAAACAATGTTAGTAAAATATTTTATATTAAAACTAAAAAAGATGCTACCAAAATAAGCTCTATTTAGATTTTAATACTTTTCAATAAAATATTTTGTAATATTCAGCTTAAAAAATAAAAAATAAACAGTAACTAAGGTATAATTTTAGAATTTATTTTAAGGATAGAACAGATGAGATGGACACCAAGCTCTTGGAGAGATTTTCCTATTAAGCAACAACCCACTTATGAAGATGAGAAAGTACTTAAAGATGTAGAGGCTGAGCTTAGTTCATATCCACCATTGATTTTTGCAGGAGAGGCACGAACACTCAAAGAACAATTAGCAGCCGTTGGACGTGGAGAGGCATTCTTGCTACAAGGTGGAGATTGTGCAGAGAGCTTTTCAGATTTTAATACGCCAAATATTAAAAACTTTTTTAAATTAATATTGCAGATGAACATGGTTATGATGTATTCTACAGGTAAACCTGTGGTAAAAGTTGGTCGTATTGCAGGACAGTTTGCCAAACCAAGATCTTCTGATTTTGAGGAGATTAATGGAATAAGCCTTCCTTCGTATCGTGGAGACATTATTAATGGTGTTGAGTTTACAGAAGAAGCACGTATTCCAAATCCTCATAATATGATTCGTGCATATAATCAAGCGTCTGCAACCCAAAATCTTTTAAGAGCTTTTTCACGAGGTGGTATGGCAGACCTAAATAAGGTTCATAAGTGGAATTTAGATTTCATAAAAGATAATGAACTTGGTCAAAGATATAAAGAGTTAAGTGATAAAATTGATAAAGCTGTTAAATTCATGGCTGCTTGTGGACTCTCTAGTGACAAAGTTCCTCAGCTTCATCAAACAACTATATTTACTTCTCATGAAGCATTACTATTGAATTATGAAGAGGCATTGACTAAAAAAGATTCTGAGGGTGACCAACAATATTATGATTGCTCGGCACATATGTTATGGATTGGGGATAGAACAAGAGACTTAACAGATGCTCATATAGAGTACTTTAGAGGAATTGCAAACCCTATTGGTTGTAAAGTTGGACCAACAATGGGTGAAGATGAGTTGATTGAACTTATTGATGCATTAAATCCTGAAAATGAAGAGGGTAGATTAAACCTTATTGTTCGTATGGGTGCTTCTAAAATTCAAGAGTTTTTCCCTAAATTACTTAAAAGAGTAAAAGATGAAGGACGAAATGTAGTATGGTCTTGTGACCCAATGCATGGAAATATAGAGAAGAGTTCAACGGGTTATAAAACAAGAGATTTTGAAAATATCTTATCAGAAGTAGAGCAGTTTTTCAATATTCATAAAGAGATGGGAACTGTTGCAGGTGGAATACACCTAGAGATGACAGGAAATAATGTAACTGAATGTACAGGAAGTACATCATGTTCTATTACAGATGAAGATTTAGCAAGTCGTTACCATACACAGTGTGACCCAAGATTAAACGCAAATCAAGCTTTAGAACTCTCCTTTATGGTTGGGAATATGATAAATAAGTAATTCTTACTTATTATGACTTCTAAATTTTTAGAAGTCATTTTTTCATAAAGAAGCAAAAGTTAAACTTATTTTAATTTTTCAATAAGCTCTTGTGGAAAGACTCCTTTTTCAATATACTTTTCAGCCTGTTTAAATCCAATAAATTTCCAAGAACCATCTTCGTTTAGAGCAATAGTTTTACTACTATGTTGAATATTAAAAAGATGTTTCTCTCTGTTTAGTGTGACTGTACCTTTTGAAGCTACTTGCTGTTGAAGAGTTTGTAGCATATACTCTTCAAATTTTTTATCATCAGGTCTAGGAGATTTTATTACAGTTGTCATAGATGAAGTAATAATAGAGTAGACTCCTTTATTGTATTTTTTTATCGTTTCTATCTTTGTATGTTTTACATCTTTTACTTTTGGTATATTTCCTGAACTCAATGTTTTTTTGAACATACTAATCATCTTCTCTTTAGGAATAATTGTAAAAGCTTTAGGATATATAAATCCTACTAACTTGTTAATATCATTAGAGACAGTAGCCTCTGTGTACTCAGAGAGTGAAGTTTTTAGAGCTTTCATCTCTTTGTTGTCGTTCTTATCTATAGCACTAGAAGATGGTTGTGGTTCAGAGGTACACGCTGTGAATAGTAAAATAGCTATTAGTAGTAGATATCTTCTCATGATTCTCTCCTTTTTGTTAGAACATCTACAATTTTTGTAACCACTAAGTCAGAAGTAACATTCAGAGAGGTTCGTGCCATATCCAATATACGGTCAACAGCTACAATAACGGCTAAGTACTCAATAGGTAAACCCACTTGATTTAAAATAACCACCATCATAACCAATGATGCAGAGGGAAGGGCTGCTACACCAACACTTAGTGCAACAACGGTTACTCCTAATATGAGTTGGTCTCCAAATGTCATGGCAACTCCTGCTAAATTTGCAATATATAGAACAGCAATGGTTAAATAGGCTGCTGTTCCATCCATAGAGACTGTTGCACCCAACGGAAGTACAAAACCAGCAGAATCTTTAGAGACTCCCCCTTTTTCTTGAACGACTTGCAAACTTACAGGAAGGGTCGCTGCTGAGGAAGCCGTAGAAAATGCCATAATACTAGACTCTTTTACTGAATTCATATAGTGATAGGGATTGATTCTTGCAAAAAATGCCAATACAAGAGGAAGTGTAACCATAGCATGAATAATTAAAACAACTAAGACAATAACTACATACTCCCATAGTCCTAAAATAACATCAATACCTTGTTTCGCAATAATATAAGAGATTAGAGAGAAGACACCTAATGGTGTAAGATTAATAACCCATTTCGCAATATGAAACATCGCTTCATTGATAGAGGTAAAGAGGTTAAAAAGAACATCTTGATGTTTTTGTTCAAGTTTAAAAGAGGCTAAGGCCAAAAAGATAGCAAATACAATAACTTGCATCATGTATCCACTGGCTAAAGCATTAAAAATATTTGAGGGGATAAAACTCATAATCATATCATGAAAAGAGAAAGGTTTGATTTCTGCTGCTTTAGCATATTCCATTCCTGCTGAACTAATAGGGTCTCCAATAGGAAAAATATTCATCACTATAATGGCTAAGAATACAGAGAGTGCTGTAGTCAAAAGATAAAGCCCTATGGTCTTTAGACCAATATCTTTTAGTTTGTCTACAGAGCCTAATCCTGTTAGTGCTGTATATATGGATGCAAAGACTAATGGAACAACCAACATTTTAAGTAGAGCTACAAACATATCCCCTATAAGTTTCTGTTCTAATGCCATGCTAGGCAGTAGAATACCAAAGACAATTCCAAGAATAATTCCTAAGAATACTTGAACATTTAACGATTTTAAATAATGCATTTTTTTCCTTTATTATTTATTGTATTTTAACGATTATGTAATTAAAAAGGGCTATGTTTATTGTTAAAATTCAATATTCTTTAAAGAACAAAAAAAAATATTTACTCATTTAAATAGTTCTTAAACTTATATTAATATAAAAAATATTATTATTTTAAATATTTAAAAACAAATTAAGTTAAAAGAAGTAGCAATGAAAAAATTAATTTTACTAACAATCACTATATTCCTATTTTCTACAAGTTCTATAGCAAGAACAAGTTATTATAAAAATGCATATGTAAGTGTTGCTCATTTACATAAAGTTTTTGAGAAAGTAAAAAGAAACTCAGATGTAAGCGAAAAAGCTCTGGCTAACACCTTTGCCTTTTATGAAAAAAATCGTTATAGAAAAAGATTGTCTCCAGACTATATAGCTGTTGCAGATTATACAAAAGTCGCATTACATAAACGACTATATATTATAAATTTACATACAGGAGAGGTAAGCAGATATTTGGTAGCCCATGGTGTAAATTCAGGACCTAAATATGGTCGTGTTATCAGTGCAGGTAATCTAAAGGGTTCATTGAAAACTCCTACAGGATTTTTTAAAGTAGGTGACAAAGAGGGGATTACTACAAAAAAAAGATATAAGTACCTATCTATATATGGACTTGAATGGGAAAATAAGAATGCAAGAGAACGACAAATTCTTTTACACACAGCATCGTATGTTTCTACTGCAGGGCGTAGTTATGGTTGTTTTGCCATTGAACCAAAAGATAAGTATCAGATATTTTCTAAATTAAAACGAGCATTGCTCTATAGCTATACAGGGGTTTAGACCTTATCTTCCCAAACTCTCCATTTCTGCTCTTTGAAAAGAGCTTTTGCTTTTGAGCAGAGTGGGGCTTGTATATAGATATACTTTTTATTTATTTTACTCTCATTAAATATTTCTAATTTTCTATGAAATTCTATTATCTCTAAAGCTTCTTTGCTCAATATTTTACTCTTTTTACGGATATGAATAATACATGTATAATACTTTTTTAAATCCACACCCAAGTAGAGGTCTATTTTTTTTCGAGAACCTAGCTCTTTTATACTTATGGGTTTAAGTGATTTAAAGAGTAGATTCTTCTCTTGTAAAAGATGTAGTATCTCTTTCATCTAACTCTTTTACTTATAGGTTAGTCTGTTTAAATCAACAATCTGTTGATTGTAGTAGAGTTTACCTTTAGAGATAAAAGCATACTCTTCTACCTTTTCAATTTTGTAAACTCTATGTTGAGAAAATGATTTATTTGA
>QNZV01000070.1 GCA_003978395.1 Sulfurovum sp.
TATTTTTATTTTTTCTTCATCCTTTGATTTTTCTAATTTTTTAAGTAATTCGTCTATATTTGTATTTTGTTTAACCGAATCAGGAAGTTGATTTATAAAACTATCTAATGGTGTTGAATTCATTCCTAATCCCTTGTTTACATTCTAATATAGATGTAATTATAGTTTAAAGTTAAGCATTTTTTAGAGTTATTATGTATGATTTTTAATCAAATTAATTGACTTAAGTAAAAACTAAATAATAAAAATAATATTTAAAATTATTATTTAATGTTTTATTTAAGTTTATTATGGCTACAATATAATAACACTTATAAAGGATTAAAAATGAAACTTACAAATAATTTACTAAATTTTATACTTTTTTTAATGCTACTATTCAATAACTCTTATGCTAAAGAGTCATGCAAAGGAGGTTTTTGCATAATTTCTTTAGACTCTTTAGATAAAGGAAAAAAGATAAAAAGAGTAAAACTACCCATTAAATCTTCAAGTAAAATCAAGGATATTAGTAAAAAAGTAGACCAGAAGTAGCTATAACTCCTCTTCCTTCCACTCTTGGGTATTGCACTCTCTATATGAAGTCAAACATTGGTCTATCTCATAAGACCAATGAAGTATGATAGGATGAATGGTGGCATTTTTATCTGTTTTGGTATAGATATCAACGCCCAATCGTACTCTTTGGTATTCATGGAACTCTTCTGAAAAAGAGATAAATAGAACATCTGCATTAGATTTTTGATGAAGTCTATTGTTAGCAAATTTGGCGACAATATCTAAGAAGCTTGTTAATATTAGACCACATCTAGGAATGATTTTACCATCATCATTAATAAATCCTGCTGCTAAATCATGTTTATAATCATCATCTTTTAAGTATGCTTTTCCATCAATATTAATAAAGCTCTCTGCAAGATTTTTATTTTTCTTTAGAGCTTTAAAAGCTCGGTTTTTTAGATTTCTCTCTGAGACCATTCTAACGGATTCTGAACGAATATATTTTTGTCCTTGAACCAACTCATCTATGAAATTTTCAGACGCTTGGGTATTGTCATCATCAAGATTATTAAGTAGTAATGTTGGGATAATTTTAAACTTATGTTGATGTTTTTTTATAATTTGACCACAAAGCCTGTTTGCAAAACTCATATTACGTTTTGCCCATTCTCTATTCTCTTTTTCTAAAGGCATTGAAAAATGTGCAATTTCTAATACAATAACTGTTGATTTATCTTGCTTTTCTAAGCGTTTGTTAATAAGGGTTAATAGATTATCTAATTTTTCTGTTGACCACTCTTCATATGAGAGTGTAGCTCGTGTGTAGGTTTTAGTCTCAATAGGTGCAATACATGTTTCGATAGGTTATCCTTTAAAGTTTTCGTACCAAAGCTGGAAAATAAATATTCTCCACAGTTTATATTTATAAGAGTCGTTTCCTTGATAGAAGTTATCCCTTATGTTTATAATTGAAGAAGTATAAAAAAGTTTATCTTCATTTAATCTCTTCTCATTTATTTGTGCGTAAACAAGCTCTTTTAGCTCTCTTCTCATCCATTCTGAAAATGGAATATCAAAACCACTTTTTGGACGAGCCAGTAAAGATTTTGGAATATATTGATGAGCTATCTCTTTTAAAATATATTTTTTTATATTATCTTTTATTTTAATAGAGCTAGGAATAGTAGCCATGTAAGCAATAAGTTCTTCATCTAAAAAAGGGGTCTGTAGAGATATATTATACCTGTTCATTGCATTATAGCTCTTAACCAATTCTCCATCTGTCATACTTGTTTTAAAATAGGTTCCAATAATTTCATCTACTGTTTCTTGATTTCCTCTAAAATCAATCTCATCAAAAGTTGTTCTAATAGGGGTTGTATAGTTTTGAATTAAATGATGTAATTCTTCTTCTCTAAAAAGTATATTTCTAGCCTCTATAGTTTTTGGAATATTTTTTGAAGATAAAATTTGAAGAAGCTTTGTATATTTGGTTGGGAAGTTATACATTTTTCCCAAATAGGGTATTTTTTCCATAGGAAACTTCTTGAATGGAAGAGTAATGTTTTCTCGTATTTTGTGAGGTATAGAGTGAATGCGTTGGAAAAACTCTGTATCATCAGCTGTTGCAAAAACTTCATCGCCTCCATCTCCTACAAATATATCATGAATGTTATCTTGTTGAATAAGTTGAGCTATTAACACAGTAGGAGTTGCTGCATACTCGGCAAAAGGTTCATCATAAATTTTACAAAGTTTAGGAACAATCTTTAGAGCATCTTCTCCTGTGAAATAGTGTTCATGATGAGATGTCCCAATATGTTTTGCAATAGCTTTTGCATCGATGGCTTCATTAATATCTTTTTTGTTAAAGCCAATCGTAAAAGTATTTATTTTTTGAGTACTTTTCTCTTGTAAAAAGAAAGCAATGGTCGAACTATCGTATCCTCCACTAAGAGATAGTGCAATTTTTGTATCCTTTATATAGCTCTTTTCGATAGATTTCTGAATTAGTTTATCAGCATTGTTTATAATTGTAGATTCAGAAGCATTAATTCGTGGTGCCAGATAAGACTCTTCTAGTTTCCAATATGCCTCTTCTTTGGATTTTTTTTCTATTAAATTAAAATCTCTATAGTGTCCTGATTTTATTTTATAACACTCATTTAATATGGTGTTGGGTTGAAGAATAGAACCATGTTGTAAATAAGATGCTAAACTTCGTGGATTAATAGAAGGTATAAATGTAGATACTTTTTTAAAATTTTGAAGGGAAGAGGCAAAAATAATTTTATCGTTTGAGTGATAATAATTAAGAGGGATTTTTCCTATTTTATCTTTAATCAGAAGTAGTTTTTTACTTTGTTTGTCATAAATAATAATGACAAATGAACCCTCAATTTTTTCGATAAACTTCAATCCCCATTTATTATAGGCTATCTCGATAAGTGTTATTGTTGAGAACATCTTATTTTCACAATTCAATAAAATTTCTAATTCTGCTTGGTTTGAAATTTTACCAACTAGAAATAGAAAAATATCTAAATTGTTTAGATGTACACTATTTTGATTACTTCTGTAAGAGAAAAATATATTAAAATGGTAACACTCTTCTTGGTATATTATTTTATATTCATCTCTATTTACAGGAAAGTTTTTTCTCTTATAATCAATAAATCCAAAAAAATCTTGCATTAAAAATCCTTAATAGATGCTATTTTAACATAAAATAATATAAAACAATAGTATAATAAAGTTGATTTATGCCATACTTGTATGTTCCTATTATATATTATACAGTAAAATTATAAAAACATATTAAAATAAAATTTAAAGATAATAAAAGGTTTAAAATGAAAGCAACACATACAAATGCAGATATGTCTCATCAAAATAGTATCTCTTATCAATTTGGAGAATTTCTAAACTCACTTGAAGAGAATGGTATTTTATCTACACTTCGGAAAATAGGGCAACGCCTGTCTTATAAAGTAAAAGGAGTTGATTTTTCTACACAAAACATCTATGATTTAACTAGAGTAGGAGAGCATAAAGAGCATGGTACAGCATTGGTGTCAACTTCAAAAGATTTTTTAACTAAATTAATCCATGATTTAGAGAATAGTATTGGAAAACCTATTAAAAAGAGTGTTTTTATAGACTATGGGAGTGGTAAGGGTGCGGCTATTATCCATGCTAAATCTTTAGGCTTTGAGAGAACAGTGGGCGTTGAATTTGCTAAAGAGCTTCATGAAACAGCCCAAAAGAATATAGAAAAATTAAAATTAGATAATGTAAACTCTTTTTATGCTGATGCCACAACATATCTTGTTCCTTTAGACGTATCGGTTATTTATCTCTTTAATCCTTTTGATGAAGTGGTTATGAAAAAATTAATTGCAAACATCCTTGAGCAAAAAGAAAATTTTGAAAATGATGTTTATCTTATTTATGGTAATGCTTCTTTGGATATATTAAAGAATAGTTTTGAACTTATCAATAAAATAAGCTATCCGAGTGGTTCAACAGCAGATTTTTATAAAATATAAAATATAATATATAAAATTAATAAAATAATTATATTTTATTTAATACATGTATTTTAATATATTATAATAGATTGTGTTGTAAAATGTTGCTTTTTAGAATTCTAGGAGTATTATGAATTTATGGTCTAATATTATAAATAAGCCAGAAAAAAAAGTGCTTATATCTAACTTTTTAGCATTGGGAGTTGTTCAAGGTCTAAACTTTTTACTACCTCTGTTGGTTGTACCTTATCTACTCTATACTTTAGGGGTTGAGATTTTTGGTCTTTTGGCAATGGCAACAGCATTTAGTAGTTATTTTATGATTTTGAGTGATTATGGATTTAATGTAACAGCCACACGAGAAATTTCAATTCATAGAGAAGATAGTGAAAAGTTGAATGAAATTTTTTCTGCTGTTATGATAATCAAAGTTTTTTTGATGTTCATTGGCTTTTCTATTCTGCTCTTATCATTGTGGTTATTTGATAATTTAGGAGAGGATGCTTTGATTTATCTTTTAACTTTTGGCATGGTTATAGGACAAGTTCTTTTTCCTATATGGTTTTTTCAAGGTATAGAGAAAATGGGATATATTGCTATTTTAAATATTGTGGCAAAATTTCTTTTTTTAATTGCTATTTTAATTTTTGTACAAGATAAAGAAGATGCTTATTTAGTGCCTATATTTAATAGTTTAGGTTTTATTATTGTTGGAATCATCTCTTTAATTTATATCTATAAAAAATTTAACATTCGTTTTGTTTGGCAACCCTATAGTCTATTAAAAGAGTATTTTTTATTGGGATGGCATATCTTTCTTTCACATATGGCAGTTCTTTTGTATACCTCTAGTAATATTTTTATTCTTGGTATTTTTACGAATCATATGGTTGTTGGTTATTTTGCTATTGCAGATAAAATTATCTCTGCATTGGTTAGCTTGGGGGATATTTTAAATCAAGTCTTTTTCCCTTATCTATCTAAAAAATGGGAAGAGAGCCGTACAAATTACTATCAGGTTTTTTATAAGATTTTCAAAGGAATGGTTGTAGGTATGACTCTTATTACATTTATTGTGATATGGTTCGCACCCAATATGATTCTACTTCTTTCAGGAGAAGAGATTCAAATAACAGTAGAGCTTTTACAGATTATGAGTTTATCCTTGATTCTATTTCCTTTGGGTGGTCTATTTTCACAAGCATTTGTAACACAGCAACATAATGTTTATGTAACAAAATCTACATTTTGGACATTATTAGTAAATGTTCTTTTCGTTGGTATACTTGTACCTCTATATGGTGTTTATGGTTTAGCCATTGCTATTGTCTTGGTACAAATATTCCATTTTTATTTAAATTATTTATATTTTATTCGTTTACAAAAAGGTACGTTATGTGTGGAATAGTTGGTTTTTGCGATTTTAGAAAAAAAAGTACAATAGAGAATTTACGTTCAATGATGGATGTAATTCATCATCGTGGACCAGATGCTAAAGGAGATTTGTATTATAAACTCAATAGAAATGTTTTAGCTCTAGGGCATCAAAGACTCTCTGTTTTAGATTTATCTGATGAAGGTATTCAGCCGATGAGTTTTGAACATTTAGATATTGTTTATAATGGAGAAGTTTATAATTTTCAAGAGATTAAAGTAGAACTTGAAGCATTAAATTATAGCTTTCATTCCCTCTCTGATACAGAAGTAATTTTAAAAGCCTATCATTGTTGGGGGCTTAATGCTTTAGATAAATTTAATGGTATGTTTGCTTTGGCTATTTTTGATAAGCAAAAAGAGGAATTAATACTAATTCGTGATAGAGCAGGAGTTAAACCACTCTATTGGTATTGGAAAGATGGACTTTTTCTATTTGCTAGTGAGT
Organism: Sulfurovum sp.; assembly: GCA_003978395.1. Lineage (GTDB taxonomy): Bacteria > Campylobacterota > Campylobacteria > Campylobacterales > Sulfurovaceae > UBA1140. Next base: position 5,914 of record QNZV01000070.1, read on the forward strand.
TAAAATCTTTTCATCAACATCCTCATTTTGAAAAAAAAATAGATAGAGATGTCTTGGGACTCTATCTACAGCATGGCTATATTCCTCAACCCTATTCGATTTTTGATTCAACACAACAGTTAACAGCTGGATACTCTCTACATTTAGATTTAAAAACGGAAAAAATAGAGACCAAGCAGTATTGGTCTGTCTCTGAGTGGTATGAAAAGCCTAAATTGATTTTAACTGATGACGAGGCAATTAATCAAACAGAAACTATTTTAAAGAGAGCTTTTAACTATAGAATGGTATCTGATGTTCCTGTCGGTATTTTTTTGAGTGGTGGATATGATAGCTCTTTAGTTACGGCTCTATTGCAAATAGATAGAGATGAAAAAATCAATACATTTACCATTGGATTTGAAGAGAGTGGATATGATGAGTCTCCTCATGCTAAATCGGTTGCAAAACATCTTGGAACAGAGCATACAGAATACTATTGTAGTCATAAAGATGCGTTAGAGATTATTCCAAAACTGGCAGATATTTACGATGAACCATTTGGAGATGCTTCTGTCATTCCAACTGTTTTGGTTAGTCAATTGGCTAGAAAACGAGTAACTGTCTCTTTAAGTGCAGATGGTGGAGATGAGATTTTTGCAGGATATGATGAGTACCCTAATACCTTGAATATGAGAAAAAAGTTTAATAAAGTTCCCTCTTTTGTAAAAAAATCAGTTTCAAGTATGATGAGTACTATTTCTCCAACAAAAGTACCTTTTTATCACTATTTATATAATTTTGAAACCCGTTATGAGAAAGTTCAAAACTTACTTAAAACAGAAAATTGTGGACAGATGTTAAAATATCGTTCTGAACAGTTTACGACCACTCAACTCAAACAACTTTTAAACTTTTCACCAAACTCTTTAACTACTGCTTTTGATAGTGATACTTCAAAAATTGATGATTGTATTTCTCAAATGTTAATGGTTGATTATCAAACTTATATGTCTGCTAATATCTTGACTAAAGTAGATAGAGCAACCATGAGTGTTGGGTTAGAAGGGCGAGAACCTTTCTTGGATAAAACTATTATAGAGTTTGCAGCACAACTCCCTTCACATTTCAAATATCGTGATGGAGAGCAGAAGTGGGTGCTTAAACAAATTACTCATAAATATTTACCAAAAGAGATGATGAACCGTCCAAAAATGGGATTTTCTCCTCCTATTACAGAGTGGTTTAAAGATGAGTTGAGAGATTATTTTATGCACTATCTAAGTCATGAAAAATTGAATCAAAATGGATATTTTAATGCAAAAGAGGTAATAAGAATGCGAGACAATTACTTAAATGGTAAAAATGTAAGTATAAAAAAATTATGGTTCATCTTGATGTTTCAGATGTGGCATGAGAAGTGGATGTAGAGATGTTAAAAATTTCATATAAAATCAAAGGCTTAACACTTAATGAGTGTTGGTTCTCTTCTGAAGTACCTATTGATAAAGCATCTCTATTGTCATTTTACTGTTATCGGGATACCTCTGTTGATATTGAATCTAAAGCTCTAAAGAAAGAGAAAAAATATACATTGATAAATGATTTAACCCAAGAGAGAGATAAAATATTCTCTAGCTTCAAACCCAATGTACGAAATCAAATACGAAAATTTGATAAAAGCGAAGAGTTTTCTTACTCTTCAAATCATGAGAGTAAAGAGCTGTTTTTAGAGTTTTATAGCCGTTTTGCTGAGGCTAAAGGATTATCTAAAGTAGAAGAAAATTCTATTGATAAGTATGGTAAAAATCTTTTTTATATATCTGGTTATTTAGATGGTGTTTTAACAAATATGCAGGTTTATATTGAAGATAAAAATAGTGGAACAGTACGTCTATTACACTCTATCTCTACACTTTATGAAAAAGAGGATAAGCATAAACAAGCAAAAATAGGTTGGATTAATTGCTATCTTCATTGGCATAGTATATTGCATTTTAAAGAAGAAGGTTTTAAAATATTTGATTGGGGTGGTTATACAAATGATATTAACTCTCCGTTGGCAGGGATTGATAAATTTAAAGCATCATTTGGTGGAGAAAAAGTCGTTTTATATAACTACTATACTCTAGGTTATTACACACTAAAAGTGATACAAGAGAGAATTTTATAATGAAAAAAGAAAAACTTGTAGGAGTTATTCATGAATTAACCATGGGTGGAGCAGAACGAATGATGGTTAATATTTTAAACCACTTCGCATCAAATAAAGATGAAGTTCATCTTATTATTTTTAAAAATATTGGTACATTAAAGAGCTTACTTGATGCCTCTATTATCGTTCATGATTTAGGAGGGGTATCGGTAAAAAAAGGGATTCCAAAATGTTTAAAAGAGATTCATAAAATAGAACCAAATACTGTTTTTTCAGGTATTGGACATTTAAATATTGCGTTAGCTCCTTTTATTCCGATTATGAAACGATTGTTACCTAAAACACGATGGATTTCACGAGAAACGAATGTTGTCTCTCTGCAAAATCAAGAAGAGAAACATCCTAAATTTTTTGATTATCTGTACCGTAAAATTTATAAAAACTTTGATGTTATTATTGCTCAATCTCAAGACATGAAAAAGGATTTAGAAGTAAATTATCCTTTGACTGCATCAAAAATTATATTGATTAATAATCCAATAGATATAGAAAAAGTCAAAAAATTTGGAGAAGAACCTATTCAAAGAGAGAGAGATAAAGGAGTAGTATCTTTGGTCTCTGTAGGTACATTACGTAATAAAAAACGACATGATATTTTGCTAAAAGCTTTTTCTCTTTTAAGCGAAAAGTATATTTTGACTATTGTAGGTTCAGGTGCAGAAGAGCATAAATTAAAGTCTCTAAGTGAGGAGTTAAATATTAGTAACCGTGTATATTTTGAAGGACATAAGACAAATCCATACCCTTATATGAGAGAGGCTGACCTATTTATATTAACTTCAGAACATGAGGGCTTTCCTAATGTTTTACTTGAATCAAATGCTCTAGGAACTCCTGTGATAGCCTTTGCTTGTCCTGGAGGGATTACAGAAATTATTGAAGAGGGAATTAATGGCTTTTCGGTTGACAATGGAGATATAGATGCGATGGTTCAGACGATTATAAAAGCAACAAAAATTGGATTTGATAGCTCATTAGTTGTTGATTCAGTTCAAAGACGTTATTCAAAAGAGATTATTTTAAATCGCTACGAAGATATTTTTTATACCAAAGAAGCTCATAATGGAGAGTAAAAAAAAATTTCCTATAGTCTTTCTAATTAACTCTCTTTGTGAAGGTGGTGCAGAGAGAGGGATTATTACACTCTCTAAACAATTTGTGAAAGAGGGACATAGTGTTACGATATTGGCATTGAGTAAAAATGACTTTTATAACATTCCCAAAGAGGTAAAAATGGTCTATTTATCAAAGATGAATGACTCTCTATCTGGATTAATAAAAATGTTATACATTCCCTATCATGCATGGAGAGTAAAACAATATGTTACTAAACATAATATAGATTTAGTACAAAGTTATCTATTTCGTGCGAATTTTGTCAATTTAATTTCAGGTATATTAGGCTCTTCACAGATTATTCAAGTAGTAAATCACTCTGTTGTATCAAGATTTTTTAAAGAGGGTCTATCTGGAAA